>VAWZ01000033.1:0-25967 GCA_005888365.1 Actinomycetota bacterium | reverse complement strand
GCCGAGATATCGCAGCCGTCCACGTCCAGCCCCGCGCGCAGGTAGGGCAAGAGCAGTCGCCCGGTCCCGCAGGCGACGTCGAGCGCCGGCTGACCGTCGTGTTCTATGAACCTCCGGAAGTACGGGATCTCCTGCGCCCGGAAGTCGTCGTTGAACTCCGACCACCACTTCGCGACGAGCCCGTAGTGCCAGGTTTCTGGCATTTCTTCGATGCCTCCACCGTCTCTTTCGACTGCGACCCTCCGTCCCGGATCAAGTCGTAACCTTGCTCGCAGAAACGTAACTTCTCGTTCGCCGGGAGGAGCCATGACCTTCATCGAGACCGTCACAGACGACAGCGCATCGGACGAGGCAACGAAGCTGTTCGCGGCCGACCGGGCGCGGCTCGGATACGTCGCCAACTACACGAGGCTCTTTGCGCAACGGCCCAACGTCGAAGAGGCACGTCGTCAGTTGCTCGTCGCGATCTCGCAGAACATGGACCCACGCCGCTACGATGAGCTCGCGACCGTTGCGGCTGCCCACAAACTGCGCTCCAGCTACTGCTCGCTCGCGCACGGCAAGATCCTGAGCGAGGACCATTTCACTCCCGAGATCGTCCGCGACCTCATCGTCGATCGGGGTGCAGCCGCTCTCGACGACGTCGACCGGGCGGTGATGGACTTGGCGGAGAAGGTCACAGACGACGCGACGACGGTCAGCCAGGGCGATATCGACCGCCTGCGCGAGCTTGGCCCTTTCGGACGTCGAAATCCTCGACGTCGTGCTCGCGGCCGCTGTCCGCTCCTTCGTCTCCAAGACGCTCGATGCGCTGTGCGTCGAGCCGGATTCCGTCTTCGCAGAGCTCGAACTGGACCTGCGAGCGACGCTGACCGGAAGTAGGCCGCTGAGCCTTCTCTAGGCCCAGTCGGGCAGCTCGCGACGGTCCGGCACCCCGGCCCACGCGTCCCGCTGCTCGACGACGAGTCCGTCGGCGTCGAAGCGCAGGAGCGAGGTCCCCGCGACGGCCTCGACCTCGCCCTCTTTGGAGGTGATCACACCCCACCAGTCGACGGCGGCTCTCTCGTCCGAGACGAGCGGCTCGCCGAACCGGCATTCTGCCTCGACCTGGTCCGCGAACACCGTCTCGACGTACTCCCTCGGGCTCTGGCGTGCGCGAAAGGGATGCGAGTAGAAGACGGCGTCCGGTGCGTAGAGGGCGGCGATCGCCTCGACGTCCGCGGCCGGCCAGGCTTGCGCCCACACCTCCGCCCAGCGTCTCGCGGCTCGGTCGCTCGTCATGAGCGAGTGGGCGTCACTTGGCGACCTCGACCGCACGAGACTCGCGGATAACGATCACCTTGACCTGCCCTGGGTACTCGAGCTGGTCCTCGATCTCGCGCGCGATCTCGTGGGACAGCAGAACCGCGGCGTCGTCGTCGATCTCGCTCGGCTCGACGATCACCCGGATCTCGCGGCCCGCCTGGAGGGCGTACGCCTTTGCCACGCCCGGCTTGCTCCCCGCGAGCTCCTCGAGCGCCCCGAGGCGCCGGATGTAGTTCTCGAGCGACTCTCCGCGCGCTCCAGGCCGAGACGCCGAGACCGCGTCGGCGGCGATGAGGAGCACCGCCTCGACGGTCTGCGGCTGCACCTCGTAGTGGTGGGCCTCGATCGCGTGAACCACGCCGTCGGACTCTCCGTACCGGCGCGCGAGCTGTGCCGAGATCACTGCGTGCGAGCCGTTGACCTCGTGGCTCATCGCCTTGCCAACGTCATGGAGCAGCGCCGCACGCTTCGTCGTCTTCACCGAGGCGCCGAGCTCGGACGCCATGACGCCGCCCAGGTGCACGACCTCGAGCGTGTGCTTGAGCACGTTCTGGCCGTAGCTCGTGCGGTAGCGAAGCCGTCCGAGCACCTTCGTCAGCTCCTCGTGCAGCTCGCCGCAGTTCGCCTCGAAGACCGCCTGCTCGCCCGCCTGGCGGACGTGCTCCTCGAGCTCGGCCTTCGACTGGTAGTACATCTCCTCGATCCGCGCAGGATGGATGCGGCCGTCCTCGATCAACTTGTCGAGGGTGAGGCGTGCGACCTCGCGCCGGAGCGGGTCGAAGGAGGAGAGCACAACCGCGTGCGGGGTGTCGTCGATGATGAAGTCGACGCCTGTCAGGTGCTCGAGCGAGCGGATGTTGCGGCCTTCGCGCCCGATGATGCGCCCCTTGAGGTCGTCCGACGCGAGCTCCACGACGGTCACCGTCGCCTCGGCGGTGTGACTCGCGGCAACGCGCTGCAGCGAGTCGGCGACGAGTGCGCGTGCCCGACGGCGGGCGTCCCCGCGTGCCTCCTCCTCCATCTGCCGGACGTCGCGGGCGAGCTCGTGCCGGACGAGGTCCTTCGACCGCTCGAGCAGCTGCTGCTTCGCCTCGTGCACGGTCAGCCCCGAGATGCGCTCGAGGGCCACGAGCTCTTCGTTCTTCGCCTCCCGAAGCTCCTCCTGCAGCTCTTTGATGTGCACCTCGCGATCGCCGAGACCCTGCTCGCGCCGGGCGAGCTCGCTGAGCTTGGCGTCGATCTCCTCTTCCTTCTGGAGCACGCGCTCCTCGATCTTGACGATCTGGACGCGACGATCCTTCACCTCGGCCTCGATCTCGGCGCGGAGCTGGACCGCCTGCTCCCTGGCCGCCACCTGCGCCTCCCTCCGGACCGCCTCGGCTTCCCGTTGCGCGTCGCCGAGGATCCGGCCGCGCTCCGCCTTGGCCGTGCGCACGCGGGAACGCGAACGGGCGATCAGGGCGGCGGCGGCGGCAGACGCTCCGAGGATGATTCCGATGAGCGCCGCAAGAGCCGTGAGCATGGAGGCCTCCGTGGAGGTTTCGATTGGCCACGGCAGCGCCGTGGTCGCTCCACCGGCACCCGGCCTGCCCGGCCGCGAGCCGAACCCCTGCACACGAGCCTCAGCTCGAGGTGAGAGGCATCCTCCCTGGGCGGGCTTCCGCAGGCCGCGCCTGGTCGTCGAAATCGATGGACGGATTCACCAGTTCAGAAATTCGCGTACGAGCAGGAGAAATGTCGGATGAAGCGCTCTCATCCTAACTCCTCGCGGCTCTCGCTGGCAACGACCTCGGCGATCGTGTCCCGCGAGAATCCCTTCGTTGCGAGATACCGGGACGTCTTCGGCCCGCTGCCTCGGCGCTCGACGACCGCGAGTGCCCTCTGCATCTCGGGCTCGAGGGCCACGACGGCCTCCTCTGCGACCTCGGGCGGTACGCCTGCCCGGCGCAACGCATCTCGAATGAGCGCGTCGCCGGCGCCTCGGGAAGCGAGCGACGCGGCCCTACCTTCCGCGAAGCGTCCTTCGTCGAGCAAGCCCGTCCGGCGAAGGGTCGCGACCGCTTGTGCTCGGTCGCTCTCCGCGAATCCGCGTGCCGCGAGCTTCTGCTCGAGCTCGTGCTCGCTCAGGTCTCGATAGCGAAGCGCACCCAGAGCGGTCTCGAGTGCGTCCGACTCCGCCATCCGCCCGCTCGTCCTACTGGGTGGACGCCGCGCTTTCGACCAGAGAGTCCTCCGTCTCGGCGGCGGCGACGGGCGCTTCCACCCGCGCGCTGGTCGGAAGGAGTCGCGCGGAGATCACCTGTTCCTCGGGAGCCTCGGCCTGGATCCGGGCGAGGATCTGCTGGACCACATCCGGGTTCTCGGCGAGGAAGGCGGCGGCGTTCTGGCGTCCCTGCCCGAGGCGCTCGTCGCCGAAGCTGAAGTACGAGCCGGCCTTCTGCACGATCTTCTTCTCCAGCGCGACGTCGAGCACGGTCCCCTCCCACGGGATGCCGGATCCGTAGATGATGTCGAACTCGGCCAGCTTGAACGGAGGCGCGACCTTGTTCTTTGCAACCTTGACGCGAACGCGGTTTCCGACCGCCTCGGCGCCGTCCTTGAGCGTCTCGATCCGGCGGATGTCGAGGCGCACGGAGGCATAGAACTTGAGCGCCCGGCCTCCCGGCGTCGTCTCCGGGTTCCCGAACATGACCCCGATCTTCTCGCGCAGCTGGTTCGTGAAGACGCAGATCGTCTCGGTGCGATTGAGGGTGCCGGCGAGCTTGCGGAGCGCCTGGCTCATCAGCCGTGCCTGGAGGCCGACGTGCGAGTCGCCCATCTCGCCCTCGATCTCGGCCTTCGGGACGAGCGCTGCCACGGAGTCGACTGCGACGACGTCGAGCGCCCCCGAGCGAATGAGAAGCTCCGCGATCTCGAGCGCCTGCTCCCCGGTGTCCGGCTGCGAGACGAGGAGCTGGTCGATGTCCACCCCGATCCTCCGTGCGTAGCTCGGGTCCATCGCGTGCTCGGCGTCGATGAACGCGCAGATCCCGCCTCGCCGCTGCGCCTCGGCCATCACGTGGTACACGAGCGTTGTCTTGCCGGACGCCTCTGGCCCGTAGATCTCGACGATACGCCCGCGGGGCAACCCGCCGATGCCCAGCGCGACGTCGAGCGCGAGCGAGCCGGTGGAGACAGCGCCGATCGCAACCTGCGGGCGATCGCTCATACGCATCACAGATCCCTTGCCGAACTGGCGCTCGATCTGGCCGAGCGTAACGTCCAGCGCCTCCTCGCGATTCATGCGGCCAGCTCCATAGTCATTAGCCTCCTTCTAGCGTGCGCCTCTCGAGAATCTCGTATCGCGCCCCTGACGGGTGCAGGCGTGAAAGGAAAGCAGCCACCCCGGACGGAGCGAAGGGCTCGATCTTCGGCAGTGGCGGCGCCAGACGAGGGCGTTCCCGGAAGCGGAGCACGGTGACGTGTGGAAGCCAGGGGCGCGCCTCCCGCCGGTAGCACCCGAGCTCCTCCAGCCGGAGTTGAAGTCGCTCTGCCAGCCGGGTCGCCTCGCCCGAGGGGTCGTCGAGCACGAGCATCCCCACGGAGCGGGTCTCGCGGTACCGGGCCGGGGCGAGCAGGAAGGGGCGAGTCGCCGCAGCTGCGTCGGAAAGGGCGCCGAGTATCCCGTCGAGCTCCGAGCGCGGCCGCGCGCCGAGGAAGGCGAGCGTGACGTGGAAGCTCTCGAGGACGCGACTTCCGGCGAGATGCCTCCTCCCCCACGTGGCGAGCGAGTCGACCGTCGCGGCTGGGAGCTCGAGGGCGAGGAAGAGTCGAAGCTTCTCATCCCGTTCGACGGTAGCTGCTTCGGTCACCTGGAAGGTGTCAAGTCTGTGTCAGAAGGCGCCGGACGAGGTGGAGAGCCGCAGCCGTCGCGCGTCCCCGCACCATGTCTCGGTCGCCCGGAAGGTCGATGCGGCGAGCCTCCTCCCCGTCCGGGCCGACCGCGGAGAGGAAGACGAGCCCGACCGGCTTTTCCTCCGTCCCGCCGTTCGGCCCCGCGATCCCGGTGACGGAAACGGCCACGTCCGTCCCCAGGCGATCCCTTGCTCCCCGCGCCATCGCCTGCGCCGCTTCGGCCGACACCGCCCCGTGACTCCCGAGCAGCTCACGCGGGACGCCGAGCTCCCTCTCCTTGAGATCGTCCGAGTATGCGACGAGGCTCCCACGAAACACGTCGCTCGAGCCGGCGACGCTCGTGAGCCGGGCGGCGACGAGGCCTCCCGTGCAGGACTCGGCGGTCGCGAGCGTCAGACGGCGCTCGCGGCAGAGATCGAGCACGATCTCCGCGATCGAGCGCTCGTCCTCGGTGAAGAGGTAGCGTCCGAGAGACTCGCGCAACGCTCCCGCGAGAGCGGCCGCACGCTCCTCCGCCCCGGGCTCGACGACGAGATCGACGTGGATCTCGAACTCCCGGGCGCAGATCGTGGCCTCGACCCCGTCTCCGTCTCCCCCGGCGTCCGCGAGCGCTTGCGCTACGGCGGACTCGGGAGTGCCGAAGAAACGAAGGACGTAACGCCCGCGCGCCGGCGCACGTTCGAGCACGCGCCGCACGGGCTCGGACTCGACGGCACGAGGCCAGAGCCGGCGTAGCTCCCGGGGCGGCCCCGGAAGCGCGACGACCACGCACCCGTCGGTCTCGAGAACGACCCCCGGGGCGGTTCCGGCGAGCCCGAGCGACGTCGCCCCCTCGGGCAGCGTCGCCTGCTTCCGGACCCCGACGGTGAACTCCGAGTAGGGTCGGCGCAGGCGTTCCGCGATCATGCGCGAGACCTCCGCGATCTCGCTCTCCAGCGCTTCGTCGACCACGAGCTTTCGCCCCGCAGCCTTCGCGATCACCTCGATCGTCCGGTCGTCATGCGTCGGCCCGAGCCCTCCTGAGACGAGGCAGATGTCCGCTACGAGACCATCGGCGAGCGCGCGCTCGAGGTCGGCCGGACGATCGCCGACGATCGTGATTCGCTCGGGCTCGAGGCCCAGGCGCAAGACCTCGGCGGCGAGGAACGGACCGTTGCGGTCCTCGCGCTCGCCCCGGACGAGCTCACTGCCCGTGACGACGATCGCCGCCCGGGGACGGCGGCTCAAGAGGTGGCGCGGGCGATCCGGCGCGAGGTGACGACGAAGGCCGTACCGGCCGGCAGCTCGACCCGGTTGCCGTTGAGCCTCACGGAGACGTTCCCGGGCCGGGCCAGCGTGAGCTGCAGCTGCCGCCCCACGAAGCGCTTGTGCTGGCCTTGCTCGAGGGTCCCGCTGTAGAGCGACCGTCCGGACATCGAGCCCGACCGCACCTCCATCCACGAGCTGCCCGAGACGGCGCGCACGAAGAGCCGCACGTGGCCGCGTGTGTGAGTGCCGCTCACGGCGCCCTGCTGTCGTTGCAGCGCGAGGCCGGGGACGTTCTGATCGCCGGTTCCCCCGAAGCGCCACGCCGCGATCACGAGCGCCGTGAGGATCGCGATCCCGAGGAGCGCGAGCACCGCGATGCGGGATTCGCGCCCGCTCCTCTCGGCCCGGCGAGTCGGCACCCGCCGCGTCTTGATCGTGTACTCCTCCTCCCCGACCGCGAAGCGGGAGTTGTACTCGTCGACGAACGGCTGCCCGTCGAGGCCGAGCGCCTCCGCGTAGGAGCGGAGGAACCCCTTGACGTACGTCGGCGCCGGGAGGATGTCGAAGCGCTCGTCCTCGAGCGCGCGCAGGTACTTGGGCCGGATCTTCGTGAGCTGCTCGAGCTCGGGGAAGTCGAAGCCCTGTCTCGTGCGGGCGTCTCTCAGGGTGGTGCCGATGTCGAACACGCGCGGGGCATTCTAGAGACTCGCCCGCGAGCGCCTAGAAACCGCCTCCGCCGGCGCTCTGGAGCAGCTCGTAGACGGCCAGCGAGACCACGGCCGCCGCCGCGACGCAGAGCCCCGCGATGCCGAGAAGGCGCCCTGCACGGGCGGTTCCCACGCGCGTCTCCGTCCGTCCGAGCCGGAGCGCCGTCTCGCGTCTCGCCCGTCTTGCGAGAGCGATCGCGAGCACGCCGAGCGCTGCCCCGACCGGAATGGCGTACCCGGCGTCGAGGAGCCGGTATGACTCGATGAAGCGCGTCAGGTAGACGGCGAGCGGCAAAGTCGCGACCGAGGCGACGCCTGCGACAAGGGACGCCCACGCGGCGCCGTTTGCACGGGAGACCACCGCTACTGCTTGACGTACGGCCGGCCGACAGCAGCGGGCGGAATCGAGCGTCCGATGACCCCGGCGACCGCGATCAGGGTGATCACGTACGGCAGCGCGGTGAAGAGTGTCGAGATCGAGAGCGAGTATGTCTGCAGCGCGACCCCGAGCGCGCTCGCGAAGCCGAAGAGGAGGCAAGCCGCCGCGGCGCCGAACGGCCGCCAGTTGCCGAAGATGAGCGCCGCCAGCGCGATGAAACCGCGGCCGGCCGTCATGTTCGGGGTGAAGGAGCCGTTGAAGCCGAGCGAGAGAAAGGCGCCGCCAGCCGCCGCCAGCATCCCCGACAGCACGACTGCGCCGTAGCGGACGGCGTAGACGTTGATCCCAACCGTGTCGGCGGCGCGCGGATGCTCGCCGCAAGCGCGGATCCGCAGGCCGATCGGTGTCTTGAAGACGACGATCCACACCACGAAGATCAGTGCGATTGCAACCCAGATCAGCAGGTCGAGCCTCCCGAACACGTCCCCGACGAAACCGTGGCCGAGAAACGAGAGGTGCACAGCTGGGATCGTCGAGATGTTGCTCGGAGTCCCCTGTGAGCCGTAGAGCTTGACGAACAGGTAAGTCGTCAGCCCGAGCGCAAGGAAGTTGATCGCGGTCCCTCCCACGATCTGATCCGCACGCAACGACACCGAGAAGAACGCGTGCAAGAGCCCCATGAGGCCGCCCGCACCGATTCCGATGGCGAGCCCGAGCGTCCAGGTGCCCGTGTCGTCCGCTCCCCAGACGGTGAAGAAGGCCCCCGTGAGCATCATCCCCTCGAGGCCGATGTTGACCACCCCCGACCGTTCCGAGAAGAGCCCGCCGAGCGAGGCAAAGGCAAGCGGCGTCGCATAGCGGAGCATGGCCGCGAAAAGCGCCCCCCAGACGACGACTGCGTCGAGCTTGTCCACGCTCGAGCGGGTCGCCAGGTAGCCGATCACGAGCCCGAGCACGCCCGTCGCGACCGCATAGGCGCCGATGCGACGCTCGCCGCGGATCCACGACCCGATGCCGACGGTCAGCGCCGCGAGGCCGACGACGACCGGTGCCGCCGCGCTCCGGATCTCGATTGGCGGAAGCGCGATGAGACCCGCAAGCACGCCGGTGAGGACGCCCGCCCAGGCGATCGCCCGCCCCCCGCGAGGCAGCCGGCTCATGTCGCCGTTGCCGCCTTCTGTGGACGTCTTCGCCGAAGCCAGCCGAGCGCGAGGAGGATGATCACGTCCGCGCCGACGAAGAGCACGACGAGGCCCTGGATGATGACCGCCAGGCTCGATGCGAGCTCGGGCGGGAAGATGCTCGGATCGAGGCTGCGCGAGGCCGTCCCCGTCTGGAGCGCCGCGAAGAGAAGCGCCGCGAGCCCGACGCCGATCGCCGTGTTCCGTCCCAGGAGCGCGACGGCGATGCCGATGAATCCGATGGACGAGCTCTGGATGTCGGTGATGTCCTCGCGGAACTTCCAGCCGAGAAGATCGAGAGCTCCCGCGAGGCCGGCGAAGGTTCCCGCGATCGCCATGGCGAGGAAGTAGTTACGGGCCACCCCGATGCCGCCGTACCGTGCAGCTTCCGGATTGTGTCCGACGGCTCGCACCTCGTAGCCGAGGGTGGTGCGGTTCAGGGTGAGGTAGTACACGACGAGTGAGGCGATCGCGACGAAGAACCCGACGTCCAGCCCCTGGAAGAGCGGGTCGCCCCAGAAGACGTGGATCTGCGCCTTGTCCGGGATGTCGGTAGACGCGGGAACTGCGCCCGCCGCGCCCGCGGCTTTCGTCTGCAGCGGTCCTCCGACGTCGAACAGGTAGGACCCGACCCAGATGACGATCCAGTTGAGCATGATCGTCGTGATCACCTCGTGCGCGCCTACCGTCCCCTTCAGGATTCCGGCGATGCCCGCGAGCGCAGCCCCGGCGAGCATCCCGCCGAGCACGGAGACGAGGATGAGGAGGACCCCGGGCAGGTCGACGACGTGCGGGAGCTCGGTTGCGACGAGGACGGCCGCGATCGAGCCGGCGAGGTACTGACCCTGGCCGCCGATGTTGAAGAGGCCGCACCGGAACGCGAACGCGACCGCGAGGCCGACGAGCACGAGCGCTGTCCACAGGAGCAGCGTCTGCTCGAGATTGGCCGCGGCCTGTGAGGAGATGTCGTTGGTGTTCCACGGGAACCACACCCGCGCGCTCGTGAAGGGGACGCCGATCTGATAGCTACCGACGTGGAAGAACCAGTCGAGCCCGGTGCCGTCGAAGATCCCCTTGTAGGTCTTCGCGGTGTCGACGACGCTTCCAGTCGTGAGGAGCACGACGACGCCGCTGATCAGGAACGCGAGCACAACCGTCAGCAGAGGAGCGACGAGCCCGCCTGCTTTCTGCAGGATCCGGTAGCGCTCGAGCGTGCTCGGTGAGACCGGCAGCTGCTCTTCAGGGAGCTGTCGTACCGTTTCGCTCAAGCCGCGTGCTCCGCGTGCATCCCGCCCGTCATCGCCAGGCCGAGCTCCTCCTCCGATACGGTCGGAGGAAACTCGCCGACGATCTCGCCTTCGTACAGGACGAGAATCCGGTCCGAGAGCGACAGGATCTCGTCCAGCTCGAGCGAGACCAAGAGGATCGCTCTGCCCTCGCCCCGCTCCTCGACCAGGCGGCGGTGGACGAACTCGATCGCTCCGACGTCGAGCCCGCGCGTCGGCTGCCCGGCCACGAGCACGCGGGGGTCGCGGTCGATCTCGCGGGCCAGGATGACCTTCTGCTGGTTTCCGCCCGAAAGCGCTCCGGCGTGCGTCTCCGGTCCTCCTCCCCTGACGTCGAACTCCCTGATCAGCCTCCGCGCACGCTCGATCAGGGTTCGCGGATGCAGCCAGCCGAGACGCGAGTCGGGAGCGGTGCGGAACTCGTGCAGCGCGACGTTCTCGGCGATCGAGAACTCGAGCACGAGGCCGTGACGCTGCCGGTCCTGCGGGATGTGCCCGAACCCATCGTCGAAGTGAGCCCGGACCGAGTCGCGCGTGACGTCACGACCGGCGAGCTCGACGCGTCCCGCTTCCGGCCGCTTCAGGCCCGCGAGGGCGTCGATGAGCTCCGTCTGCCCGTTCCCGTCGACGCCCGCGAGCCCGACGATCTCGCCGGCGTGTGCTTCGAACGAGACGCCGCGAACCTTCTCGATCCCGCGCTCGTCCCGTACGTGGAGATCGACGACCTTGAGCAAAGGCTCACCGGGGGTGGCCGCCGTCTTCTCCACCCGGAGCAGCACTTCGCGGCCGACCATGAGCCGGGCGAGCCCCGCCTCGGTTGCCCCTTCCGCAGGAAGGGTGTCTACGAGCTTCCCGCGGCGCAGGACGGTGATCCTGTCAGCGATCTCGAGGACCTCGTTGAGCTTGTGACTGATGAAGATGATCGAAAGGCCCTCGCGCGAGAGCGTGCGCAGGATCTCGAACAGCTCGCCCGCTTCCTGCGGTGTCAGCACCGCGGTCGGCTCATCGAGGACGAGGATGTCGGCTCTTCGGTAGAGCGCCTTCAGGATCTCGACTCGCTGCTGCTGTCCGACGGTGATGTCCTGGACGAGCGCGTCCGGGTCGATCGCGAAGCCGAAGCTCCTCGACAGCTCGCGAACGCGCCCTCGGGCCGCTCCGTAGTCGAGCAGGACTCCGTTTTCGCTCGGCTCGTCGCCGAGCACGATGTTCTCGGCCACGGTCATGACCGGGATGAGCATGAAGTGCTGGTGCACCATCCCGATCCCGTGCTCGATGGCGTCCTTGGACGAATGGAAGACGACCGGCTTGCCGCCGATTCTGATCTCGCCCTCGTCCGGGCGATAGAGCCCGTAGAGGACGTTCATCAAGGTCGACTTGCCGGCCCCGTTCTCGCCGAGCAAGGCATGCACCTCGCCGCGGCGGAGGTCGAAGTCGACGTGGTCGTTCGCGAGGATGCCGGGGAACTCCTTCGTGATGCCTCGGAGCTCGAGAACCGGAACCGCTTCGCTCATCGGCGGCGATTCTACGGGGGTGGGCCGAAGCCCACCCCCGGGAACGCGTTCAGAACTTGATCTGGTTCTTGACCTTGATCTTGCCTGCTGCGATCTGCTTTGCGATCGCCTTCGTCTTCGCGACGAACGACTTCGGGATCTTCGGGCTGACAGATCCAAGCCCGACGCCGTTGTTCTTGAGGCTGAAGACGTAGTCCTTCTTGGTGGCGAGCTTGCCCTTGTAGGCGAGCTTGGTCAGGTCTTCGACGGCCGTGTCCACGCGTTTGAGCGCACTCGTCATCATGAACGGGCCAAGGTAACGCTGATCGGCATCGACGCCGATGCCCCAGATCTTGTTCTCCTTGGCCGCCTTGAGGGCGCCGAGTCCGCAGCCACCTGCGACCTGGAACACCACGCGCGAGCCCCGCTGGATCTGGTTCAGCGCCGTCTCGTGGCACTTCGCTTGGTCGTTGAAGGTCGGATCGTTCGCGTAGTTCGCGAGCACCTTGATGCCGGGATCCGCCTTCTTCGCGCCCTGGATGTACCCGCTGATGTAATGCACGATCGCAGGCACGTTGTTCGCGCCCACTGCGCTGATGATCTGCTTCCCGCCTTCCTTCTTGATCTCGAGCCCTGCGAGATAGCCGACGAGGTAGCCGCCCTGCTCCTCGGTGAAGACGACCCCCGCTGCGTTCTTTGGCTTCTTGCTGAAGAGCACGTACGGCTGGTCGATGCCGGCGAACTGCGCCTGCGGGCACTTCGGAGCGACAGCATTGAGCGCCGTGTAGTTCAAGAAGCCGACCTCGAAGATCATCTTGTACCCGAGCCGGCATGCGGCGAGCGCGTTCGGGATGCGCTCCGCCGAGGAATGCGTCTCGATCGCGCGGGTCTTGATGCCGAGCTTCTTTCCGATCGCGATCCGGCCCTCGTTGGCGAGCTGGTTGAACGAGCGGTCCTGCAGGCTTCCGATGTCCGTCACGATCACCATCGTGAAGCTGCTGGCGCTGCTCTTGGTCGAGCTCGCCGAGCCCGCCGAGCTGATGGCCAGAGCGGTTGCCGCCACAAGCGCGACCGCCGCCCCGACCATGATTGTGCGAATTCTCACTTGCCCTCCTTGGAAATGTGACCTGGCGCCGAAATGGGACGCCTGATCTAACCGCAAGTTGGGCGGCTTCACAAGTATGTAAAGGAACGCCAGCCAGGCGCTCAGGCGCGGTCGAGCTCGGCCTCGGAGACGAGCACCCGTCGCGGCTTCGAGCCCTCGTATCCGGAGATGATCCCGCGCCGCTCGAGCATGTCGATCAGGCGCCCGGCGCGCGTGTACCCGACGCGGAGCCGCCGCTGCAGGAGCGACACGGAGGCGGTCTGCGTCTGCACGACGACGTCGATCGCGCGGTCGAGGAGCGGATCCTCGTCAGGGTCGAAGTCGAGCTCTCCGTCCTCCTCGCCCATGGGAGCCTCGGGCGCCTCGAGCAGCGACTCGTCGAGATCCTGCCCGCGCTGGGCGCGAGACTGCTCGACGACGAGCGCGATCTCCTCCTCCGTCACGTATGCACCCTGCAGCCGCTGCAGCCGTGAGGTGCCGAGCGGCTTGAAGAGCATGTCGCCCTGGCCGAGGAGACTCTCCGCTCCGGCCGTGTCGAGAATCACCCGCGAGTCCGTCTGGCTCGAGACGGCGAACGCGATCCGCGAGGGGACATTGGCCTTGATCATCCCGGTGATCACGTCGACGGACGGACGCTGGGTCGCGAGCACGAGGTGGATGCCGACCGCGCGCGACTTCTGGGCGAGCCGGATCACGCAGTCCTCGACGGCCTGCGGCGACACCATCATCAGGTCGGCGAGCTCGTCGATGACGACGAGGAGGTAGGGCAAGGGCGCCTCTCCGCGCGAGCGCAGCGCGCGATTTGCCTCCGGCAGGCTGCGGGCCCGCACGAAGGAGAGCCGCTCGTAGCGGCGCTCCATCTCGGTCACGACGTTGTGCAGCACGGTCGCCGCCTCCTTCGGGCTGGAGACGACGGACGTCAGGAGGTGCGGGATCGACTCGTAGTAGCCGAGCTCGATCCGCTTCGGGTCGATCAGGATCATGCGTACCTCGTCCGGAGTCGCGCGCAGCAGGATCGAGGTGAGGATCGTGTTGATGCAACCCGACTTTCCGGACCCCGTCGTTCCCGCGATGAGGACGTGCGGCATGCGGGCAAGATCGGTCCAGATCGCATTTCCGGAGATGTCCTTGCCGAGCCAGACCGCGAGCGGGCTCGCGGTCGCCGGGAGCGTGTCGTAGATGTCCCCGAGGGTGACGAGCCTCGGCGAGAGGTTCGGCACCTCGACCCCGACCGCCTGCTTTCCGGGGATCGGCGCGAGGATGCGGATCTCGGTCGTCGCCAGCGCGTAAGAGAGGTCGTCCTTCAGGGCGGCCACCTTCGCGACCTTCGTGCCGGGGGAGAGCTGAAGCTCGTAACGCGTCACCCGCGGCCCCGAGATCTGCCCGCTGACCGTTGCGTCCACACCGAACTCGGCGAGGGTGCGGACGAGCAGGTCTGCGACGCGGGCGCCGGTGTCACCGGTCTCCGCCGGCGTCGCGGGCGAGCGGCGGAGAATCTGGCGATCGGGAAGCCGGTAGTCGGCGTGCTCGGAGGAGGTCTCGAAGGGCGCCTCGAGGCTCGGCTCTTCGCCCTCCGGCTCGCCGGCGGCGAGCAGCGGCTGCTCCCCGGACGGCACCGCGCCGACCACGTCAGGGTACGCCTCCGCCCCGTCGACGAGTCGTCGCGAAGGAAAGCCCTCCGGCGCGGGGGGCAGGACGACGTCGTCATGCGGCTGTGTCTCGGACGAGACCCAGTCGAACGCCCGCCGGGCACCCGCCCCGGCGCGGCGGACGACGTGACCCGTGCGCTGCAGGATGGCGCCCGTCGAGGCGCCGGTGATCAACAGCACGCCCGCGAGAAGGATCGCGCCCCCGACGATCACGGCTCCGGTCTCCCCGAGCAGGCGCGCGAGCGCCCCGCCGACGATCAACCCGATCCAGCCGCCGTTGTCGCGACCGAGGAGCGTCATCAGGCCGACTACGCCGATTCCGAGGCCGAGCCGGAACGGGCGGACGTCGAGCAACGGGCTGCGGGCGAGAAGCAGGGCGCCGGTCGCGATGAGCACGAGCGGCAGGACGTACGCCGCATCGCCGACGACGGCCTCGAGCGCGCCTGCGACCCACGACCCGACCGAACCTCCCTCGAGGCCGAGGTAGAGGATCGTGGACAGGACGAGCCCCGCTGCGAGCACCGCGAGCCCGACGAGCTCGCTCGAATGCGTCGAGCGTGTCCGTTTGCTCCGCCGCTTGACCCGTGCCGGCAGGCGCGGGCGAAGCGGCCGCTTCTTCTTCCGGCGTGCCGCCATGGGACCCCCTGCTTCGGTCTCCGGCGCGCGTATCCTCCGCGCGTGGCTCATGGCAGAGGAGTCATCGCTCGCGCCGCGAGGATTCCCGAGAACGTCAGAGCCGTCAGCGTCGTCTCGCTGGTCAACGACCTGGCGAGCGAGCTCGCGTATCCGATCGTCCCGCTCTTCCTGACGAGCGTGCTCGGAGCGCCGGTCGCGGTCCTCGGAGTGATCGAAGGAATCGCGGAGGGAGTCGCGGTCGGGCTGGGTGCGCTCTCGGGTTGGATCTCGGACCGGGCGGGCGGAAGGCGCGTCCCGTGGATCACCGCCGGCTACACGCTGACCGCCGTCTCGCGGGCGGCCGTGGCCGCAGCGACGCACTGGGGCCTCGTTCTCGCGGGTCGCCTCACGGACCGTACGGGCAAGGCGGTTCGCACCGCCCCGCGAGATGCGCTCATCCGCGACTCGACTGCGCCGGAGCTCGTCGGCACGAGCTTCGGCTTCCACCGTGCCGCCGACACGGTCGGCGCCACCATCGGCCCCCTGGTTGCGGCGGCGCTGCTCGCCGGCGGAGTGTCCCTGCGGAACGTGCTCTGGATCTCGGTGCTGCCCGGGTTGCTCGCGGTGCTCCTCGTCCGGCGCGTCCGCGAAGCGCCTGCACGAGCGGAGACGCTCACCCGGGAGCCGCATCTTCGTCCCGGCTATTGGCCGGTCGTCGCGGCCGCCGTCGTCTTCTCGCTCGGGAACTCGTCGAACGCCTTCCTGCTCCTGCGCGCGTCTAATCTCGGGCTCTCTGCGACTCTCGTCATCCTGGCCTACGCCCTCTACAACCTCGTGTACGCGGGGCTCGCCTGGCCGCTCGGATCTCTCTCCGACCGCATCCCACGGGCCGCCGTGCTCGCAGGCGGGTTCGCCGTCTATGCGCTCGTCTACACGGGTCTGGCACTTGCCGGCAAGTCGTGGGCCGTATGGCCGCTCTTCGCTCTCTACGGCGTGTACGTGGCCGCCACGGACGGAGTGCTCAAGGCCTGGGTCGCGGATCACGTCGACGGACCGATGGCGGGCACGGCATACGGGATCTACGCGGGGCTCGTCGGCGCTGCACTGCTCGTCGCGAGCGTCGTCGCAGGCGTTCTCTGGGAGACCGTGAGTCCGGCCGCTGCCTTCTGGGCCGGTGCGGCACTCGCTACGGCCTCGCTCCCCGTGCTGGCGTTCGCCGCCAGTCGGCGGCCTGTGGCGCGTTCTTAGACAGGCTCGAAGGCGGCGACGAGCATCCCGAAGTACGTGGGCCGCTCGTAGGAGAGGAGCTCGGCCCGAAAGTCGTCGCCGAGCGCGCCATGGAGCATCACGAGCTGCCACAGGCTGTCGGCGCTCGCCGCCTCCACGATCGTCTCGAGCGCGAGCGCGTCCTGGAGCCGGTTGGCGAACACGAGCTCCACGACGCCGGCGTCGTACTTCGCCGAGGCGGGATCGAAGCCGAACGGGCCCTCGGGACCGTGCGCGTGCCCGTGATCGGCGCTCGCGACGACCGCAGCCCGCCTCCCCTCGCAGGCAGCTGCGATGGCCCGTCCGGCGAGAACGTGGTCGTCGAGCGAGAGGTCTCGGGCGGGGCTGACAACGACGACGGGACACGGCTCGTCCGCCCGCCCGCCGAGAAACCAGAGCGGGATGAGCGTCCCCCAGTCCATCGGCATCTCGGCCAGCGCGAGGTCGTTCGATCCGAAGCTGATACCGACTGCCGGCAGCCCGTGCATCTGGAGCGAGCGGAGGATCTCGTCCGCGAGCTCCCGATCGACCGCGCAGGCGAGGTCGATCCCCTGCTCGACGAGAGAGCCGGCGATCGTCGCCGCGGTGACGACCGCGAACGAGCCCTGGACGTGCACGTTGTGCGGGGTCAGCACGACCGTCACGTCGGGGCGCGAGTCCGAGAAGCGGCGCGCGAGCTCCTCGAAGGCGAGCCTCGTCGGCGAGCCGTCGACGAACGCTGGGTCGCCGTGAGGCGCGATCGCTCCGAAGACGACCATCCGAGCGGAGACCTTACGCGTCTCTAAAACGGACCATAGACAGCTTGTATCCAAGGTCGCGAACGGAGTACCTTGTCGTAGTCCTCACGAATAGGGGAGGGGTGTATGAGGATTCCTGCGACTATGGCCGGACCCCCTGCCGGCCACACACATTTCTGGGAACGCGCCGCGGCGAACGGGATCACTCGCGGCCAGTTCCTCACCCGTTCTGCAGGGACGTTGGGGGCCCTTGCCGGCTTCAGCCTGCTCGCGCCCGCCGTCGCCGGCGCGAAGAACGCACCGTCCAGTCCGAAGCCGATACCCGGCGGGCTCCATCCGGCCGACCTCGGCCTCCCCGTGCCGCCGTTCCCGGAGGTCATCCACGTGATGGCCCCGGGTGTACTCACGCCCGCTAATTCGGAGCCGATCTCGATCACCGACTTCAACGGTCACATCGGCTACTCGATCATCGACGGAGCGGGCACCGGTACGAACACGGCCACCGGTGCGAAGACGCGGTACACGACCAACACCGACATGCGCTTCATGCAGGGGACCTACGTCGGTGAGGACGGCCGGGTCAGGCACGGGTCGTTCGCCTTCGTCTGACTGGACATCTACGACGGTCCCGTGGGGACCAACCAGATCCACGACTACAACCCGGGAATCCAGCCGAACGGCGTCTTCTGGACGATCCCGATCGGAGACGGCGCAATCGACGTGAACCCCGGCAAGGGCCGGGCGAGGCTGGCTGCGCAGAACATGGCGATCCCGGACTTCCACGACTTCGTGAACTCGCTCTATCCCGCGACGTCGGTACCGGCCGTTGTCTCGTTCGATGTTCGCTGGTTCGACATCCAGTCGAGGCGAAACGCCAACGAGCCGGACTACGGATATGCCGGCGAGTTCGTCGTGACGAAGGCGAGTATCGAGTGGTCGTCGCATCAGGACGGCTTCTCGTTCCAGTCCGATCCGGCGAGTGCCTCGATCACGGACTACGCGATCGTGGGCACCGAGCGGAACGGCGTCTTCTTCCACTAGGAGCCGAGCGGGGCGCCGGCGTCGGCGCCCCGCTTCGCCCTCGGAACCGGCGGACTATCGTCCAGGGCGTGGGAGACGTCCGCGCAGAGGTCCGTTCTTTCGCGCTTTCTCTGCCCGAAGCCACGGAGGACCACCCGTGGGGCGAAGACGTCGCCAAGGTCCGGGGAAAGGTCTTCGTCTTTCTCGGAACCGCGGCCTCGTCGACGCCGCGGATGACCGTCAAGCTCGTCGAGTCCCACGGACACGCGTTGTCGATCGACGGGGCCGAACCCACCGGCTACGGCCTCGGCAAGTCTGGATGGGTCACTGTGCCTCTCGGATCCCGAGGAGTAACCCGCGCACTTCTCTGCGACTGGATCGAGGAGAGCTTCCGCATCGTCGCGCCAAAGCGGCTGCTCGACCAGCTCGAGAGCTAGGGCGTAAGAAGCGCGTCGACCTCGTCGGCTGTGGGAAGCGAGGATTGCGCACCGAAACGGGAGGCGGCCAAGGCTCCCGCGGCACACGCGCGCTCGAGTGCCACGACGGGCTCGAGCTCCTCCAGCAGCGACACCAGAAAGCAGGCCGTGAACGCATCGCCCGCACCGGTGCCGTCGACGACCTCGACATGCGGCGGAGTCGCCTTCGCGATCTCCTCGCCGTCTTCGAGCAGCACCGCGTCCTCGGCACCCTGGGTGACTGCGACAACTCCGTCACGGTGGGAGAGCGACTCGAGCTCGTAGCGATTGACCACCGTCACGTCCGGGTCGACGGTCACGGGGCGCGCGGGGGCGGCGTTCAGGCAGAACGTCCCGGTGCAGCGCTCCCATGCGGAGACGACCGCCGCGTCTGGGATCTCGAGCTGGCAGAGAACGGCATCGTGCTCCGGAAGGTCGACCCCGGCGAGTGTGTCGTTGGCCCCGGGTGCGACGACGATGACCGTCTCTCCGCTCCGGTCGACCACGACGAGTGCCACACCCGTCGGCGCGTCGACCTCGGTGAGCCGGAGGTCGACGCTCGCTTCTCGCAGCTCCACGAGCGCCTCCTCGGCGAACGAATCTCTTCCGATCGCGCCTATCAGCGTCACCTCGGCTCCGAGCCGCGAGCACGCGAGCGCCTGATTTGCGCCCTTTCCGCCAGGAATACGCGAGAAAGAGGCGCCGCTCACGGCCCTCGGCATGCGCTCGCATCGTGCGACCAGGTCGAGGTTGATCGACCCGACGACCGTGATGCGGGGCCTCACGCCGCCAGAGCGCGGAGGTCGTCGACCGTCGAGCTGAGGAGCGTGTCTCTCAGGTCGAAGAGCCCGGCCCAGAGCGACGAGCGGTCGGGCGCGGATCCGATCCGGGCTGCGTCTGCAAGCCCTTCAAGCGCCCGCAGGAGGATCGCGAGCTCCAGGTAGACGGCGGCGACGCGGTCGGGGCAGGCGCTCACTCCCGCCCGGTCGAGGACAGGTCGCCACTCGACGAGCTCCCCGGCCCCCGGCCCCGCGTACCACGACCTCCCTTCCGCTCGTTCCGGCTCGAGCTCGAGCAGGTAGCGCGAGAGCGGCTTCTCGAGGCCGGCGAGCGCGGTCTCGACCCGGTCGGCAGCACGTCGCAGTGCGGCCTCGCGCGTGCCCGCCGTCGCGGGGACTGCCTCACCTCTCCCCCAGCGCTCGAGGAGCCGGCAGAACGCGAGGGCTGATACCTGGCACGCCCGCAGCTGATGGACGAGCCGGCTGGCGCTAGCGGCGCTCACCGCGTTTCGCTCGATGACGCTGTCCCAACCCGGGCTCATACCTCGATCACCACCGGGAGGACCATCGGCCGCCGGTGCGTCCGGTCGTAGACGATCTGACCGACCGCGTCGTGGATGTGCTCCTGTAGGAGCTTGATCTCCGTCGCGTGCTCGGAGGCCAGCTGGCGAACGACGCGATCGGCCTCGTCCCGCAGCTCGGCGAGCAGGTCCTCGGACTCCGCAAAGCCACGCGAGATGAGCTCCGGCGGCGCCACCTCGCCTCCGTCCGAGGAGGCAAGGGTGGTCACTACGATGAGGACGCCGTCCTCGGACAGCCGACGCCGGTCGCGCAGGGCCACGTCCTGGACGTCTCCTACGCGCAGGCCGTCGACGAACGTCACTCCGGAGTCGACCTGGTCGACGATCCGCGCACCGCCACGGGCGAGCTCGACGACGGATCCGTTGTCCGCGAGCACGATCCTGTTGTCGTCGATCCCCGCCTCGCGCGCAAGCTTCGCGTGGGCGGCGAGCATCCGGTACTCGCCGTGAATCGGCATCACGTACCGAGGCCTGAGGAGCGAGAGCATCGTCCGCAGCTCCTCCTGGTGCGCGTGCCCGGAGACGTGCACAGGGGCGATCTCCTGGTGCAGCACCTCCGCACCCGAGCGCGCGAGCTGGTTGATCGAGTCGTGGACGCGAAGCTCGTTTCCGGGAACCGGCTTGGCGGAAATGATGACCGTGTCGCCCTGTGCCACCTCGAGCGTCGGGTGGTCGCCGTAGGCGATTCGGGTCAACGCAGACAGCGGCTCGCCCTGGCTCCCGGTGCAGAGCGCGAGCACGTCGCCGGGCGGAAGCAGCGCGGCCTCGTCCGGACGCACGAGCGCGTCCTCGGGAATGTCGACGTAGCCTAGGTTGCGAGCGATGTTCAGGTTCTTGCGCATCGACCGTCCGACGACGGTGACCCTGCGGCCGCACTCGATCGCGACGTCGGCCGCCTGCTGCATGCGATGGATGTTCGAGGCGAAGGTCGCGACCAGGATGCGGCCGCGACGGAGCGGGAACAGAGTTCGGAAGGCTTCTCCGACGAGCCGCTCCGAGCCCGTCGTGCCCGGGCGCTCGGCGTTCGTCGAATCACCGAGGAGGAGGTCGACGCCGCGGTTGCCGATCTCGGCCAGCTTGCCGACGTCGGTCTTCAGCCCGTCCACCGGCGTGTGGTCGAGCTTCCAGTCGCCCGTGTGCACGACCCGTCCGGCCCCGGTCTCGATGACGAGTGCCACCGAGTCCGGAATGGAGTGAGCGACGCGGACGAGCTCGATGCGAAACGGCCCGAGCTCGAGTGGGCCGTCGTCGGGGTCGGCCTCGCGCAGCTCCGCGGCTTGACCGACCCCGTGCTCGTCGAGCTTCGACTTCACGAGCCCGAGCGTGAGCCGCGTCGTCACGACCGTCTGGACGTCGATCTCGCGCAGCAGATACGGGAGTCCGCCGACGTGGTCCTCGTGGCCGTGGGTCAGGACGACCGCACGGACCCGCCGCCCGCGTAGATATCCGACATCGGGCAGCAGGAGATCGACGCCGAGGTGCTCGTCCCGCGGGAACGCGAGCCCTGCGTCGACCACCAGGATCTCCCCCCCGGTCTCGTAGACGGTCATGTTCTTGCCGACCTCGCCGAGCCCGCCGAGCGGGATGATGCGGAGGGATTCACTCACAGGCGACTGAGTCTACGGGGAGGCTCGACGCCGTCGCGCCGCCCGAGGTCGGGCTAGAGCGGCTCCGTCGAGCCTACGCCGCTCCCGCTCCGGCGCCGGCAAAGCCGGCACCTCCGCTCTTGGGCGGCTCCGTCGAGCCTACGCCGCTGCGGGCTGCAGCAGTCCGAGGCGCGCGAGGCAGTCGCGTACGGCGTCACGCTCCTCGTCCGTCGCCTCCACCAGCGGAAGCCGCAGGCCGCCGACCTCGTGCCCGAGCAGGTTGAGCGCGCACTTGACGGCGATCGGGTTCGGCGCGACCCGCAGAAGGTCGATCGAGGGGCGGAGCTCCTGATCGAGCGCGCGTGCGCCCGCCACGTCGCCTTCGCGATACCTGCGCACCATCTCCTTCACCTGCGGCCCGACGACGTGCGTGTGGACGCAGACGCCGCCGGTTCCGCCGAGCTCGAGGAAGGGGAAGACGAGGTCGTCGTCGCCCGCGTAGAGATCGAGCCCGAGCTCAACGATCGCCCGCGCCTGCTCGAGGTCCGGATTCGCCTGCTTGACCGCGCTCACGGCCGGAATCTCGGCGAGCTTGGCGATCGCGTCGGTCTCGAGGTTGAGGACGACGCGACCGGGGATGTTGTAGACGACGATCGGGCGGTCGCTCACGTCCGCGATCGCCTTGAAGTGCTCGACGATCCCACGCACGGGCGGCTTGTTGTAGTACGGCGTGACGACGAGGAACCCGTGGACGCCGAGCTCGTGCGCGCGGACCGTGAGGTGAACGGAATGGTCGGTCGAATAGGTCCCCGTACCGGCGACGACCGTCGCTCGGTCGCCGACCTCGTCGAGCGCGGCCGTGTACAGCTCGAAGCGCTCCTGGTCGGAGAGCGTCGGCGACTCGCCGGTCGTACCCGTCACCACGAGCCCGTCGGACCCGTTGTCCACGAGGTGGCTCGCGAGCGCGCGGAACCGCCCGAGATCGACCGAGCCGTCCGCCCGGAAGGGTGTGACGACTGCGGTCAGAATCTCGCCGAGCACGTCAGGATTCTACGAGACCAAGGGAGGATCGATGCTCAAGGAGTTCCGCGACTTCCTCTTGCGCGGCAACCTCGTCACACTGGCCGTCGCCTTCGTCATGGGCGTCGCGTTCGCGGCCGTGGTGACGTCGTTCGTGAACGATCTCGTCATGCCTGTCATCGCCATGATCTTCGGCAAGCCCGAGTTCAACCAGCTCACGTTCACGATCAACGACGCCGTCTTTCGGTACGGAGCCTTTCTGACGGCTGTTGTCACATTCGTCGCGATCGCCGCGGCGGTCTTCTTGTTCGTCGTGAAGCCGGTTGACGCCCTTCTCGCGCGCACCCGGCGGCCCGAGGAGAAAGCGATTTCCGACGAGGAGCGACGCCACCGCGAGCTGCTGGGGGCGCTCGACCGGCTCGCGGCTCCGTAGACGCGTCACTCGTCGGCTTGCCCGAAGAACGCGCTCGAGACCATGTAGAACGCAGCGATCAGACCGTAGAGCGCGGCGCTCGCTTCCGCCGAGACGAGCCCGACCAAGGTCGCCGTGGCATAGATCGGCGCTCCCGGCAAGTAGCTCCGCGTGATCCCGCTGACCATTCTCGGGTCGGCGTCGGGATGCAAGAGCCGGCGCCCGTGCGAGGCGTAAAACCACACCGAGCCGAAGAAGATCGCCGTCACAGTCATCGAGATGCCGTAGAGGACCGCGGCTGCGTTGCCGTCGTCCGTCCGTACGAACTCGGCGAGAACGCGTGTCGGGAACGGGACGAAGGCGATGCACAGGAGCAACCCGATGTTCAAGAAGACGAAGGGCTCGTCGACGCGTTCGAGCTGGCGCATGATCCGGTGGTGGTTGACCCACATGATCCCGATGGTCAGGAAGCTCACGACGTACGCGAAGTACTGTGGCCAGAGGCTGAGCAGCTCCCTTCCGAGGGACTCGTTGAGCGCGGCCGGCACTCCGACGTCGAGGATGAGGAGCGTTGCCGCGATCGCGAAGATGCCGTCTGCGAACGCCTCGAGGCGGGCTCGGGTCATGTTCACCCGGTTCGCCGCCGGGCGGCGGCGTCCTGGTCAGGCCGTCGCGAGCTGGGAGGCGAAGAGCTGCCGCAGACCCTCGTCGAGGAAGACGAACCGGATCTCGTCGAAGCGATCGGCGAGCTCGCGCACGGTACCCACCGCGATCGGCGCGGCAAGCTCGACGGGATACGCGTAGATACCGGTCGAGAGGGCGGGAAACGCAATCGTACGGCAGCCGACCTCCTCCGCGACCTCGAGGGCGCGTCGATAAGCCGAGGCGAGGTAGACCGGCTCGCCGTGTAACCCGTCCTGGAACACGGGGCCGACGGCGTGGATGACGCAGCGCGCCGGAAGCCTCCCAGCTCCGGTCGCCTTCGCGTCGCCCGTGGCGCAGCCGCCCAGGCGTGCGCACTCCGCGAAGATCGAACCGCCACCGGCTCGCCGGATCGCGCCGCACACGCCCCCTCCAGGTGCCAGCGCCTCGTTGGCGGCGTTCACGATCGCGTCCACGTTCTGCTCGGTCAGGTCACCGACGACGAACGTGATCTTCCCCGCCACGACAGTCACCTTCTACCAGCCGCAGCCACTCGCGCTCCGGGCTAGGTTGTCCCCGTGACGACTCCGCGCTGGTGGACCATGCGGCCGGCGCACAACCTCAAGCCCGCGACGTACCGCTGCCCGTTGTGCGGAGGCTTCGTCCCCGCGCTCTCGGATCACGTGCTCATCGCCCCCGAGGGCGATACGAGCCGCCGTCGTCATGCTCACACCGCCTGCGTCCGGGCTGCCCGTCAGGCCGGACGGCTGCCGACGAAGGACGAATGGCGAGCGACACAGCCGCGTCAACCCGGGCTCCTGGCGCGGCTCTTCCGCCGAGCTGACTGAGTCAGAGCAGTGCCTCGAGGCCTACCGTGAGGCCGGGCGGCAGATCGCGAATCCTCTCGAGCGCGAGCAACACTCCCGGCACGAACGCCTCGCGGGACGTCGTGTCGTGCCGGATCGTCAGCGTCTCGCCCGGCCCCCCGAAGATCACCTCCTGGTGGGCAACTAACCCCGGGAGGCGGATCGAGTGGATCGCCGGGTCGGTCCCCATCCGCGCCGCAGTCGCCTTCGCCGTCCCGGAAGGAGCGTCTCGCTTACCCTCGTCGTGCAATTCGACTATCTCCGCGCGTGGAAATGCCTTCGTCGCCGCTTCGGCGAACCGCATCATGAGCACCGCACCCTGCGAGAAGTTCGGCGCGTGGAAGCAGGCGATCCCGGCCTCCCGCGCGCGGGCGTCCACCGTGTTGGTGTCGAAGCCAGTCGTCCCGATCACCACAGGGGCAGGAACCGCGAGGCAGCGCTCGACGTTCTCCGCCACGGCGTCGGGCCGGGTGAAGTCGACGGCCGCTGCACAGCCCTCGAGCCCTCCGCCCGCCGCGTCCACGATTTCGTGGCCGGCGCTCTCGAGCGAGGGCACGAGCACCGTGCCGACCTTCCCGTGAACGCCGAAGAACGCGAGCCGCACGACGCTTCTCGGACCTACGCGGCCTTCGAGAGCAAGGCCGGATTGATCCGCGCCACGGCCTCGTGGAACCGTGCCTCGTCCGGGCCGATGCCGGCGGCCGAGAGCCCGGCCGGAGCGAACAACGAGCCGGCGAGCTCTGCGACCTCTTCGGCGGTGACCGCTTCCAGACGGCGGACGACCTCCTCGATCGAGAGTAGCGGCACGTCGGTCACGGTCGCCTTCCCGAGCCGGGTCATCCGATTCGACGTCGACTCGAGCGAAAGCAGCAGCCGCCCCTTCAGATTCTCCTTCGCGCGTGCGAGCTCCTCGGCCCGCACGTTCCCCGCGGCGAGGTCGGAGAGCTCGGCCACCGCGATCTGCAGGGACTCCCCCAGGTTCTCCTCCCGGGTGCCGACGTAGAAGCCCACTTGTCCCGAGTCCGAGTACTGCGACGAGTAGCTGTAGACGGAGTACGCCATGCCGCGCTTCTCCCGAATCTCCTGGAAGAGCCGCGACGATGCCGAGCCGCCGACGATGGCGTCGAGGAGGGAAGCGGCGAACCTCCGCTCGTCCGTACGCGAGATGCCGGGCGCGCCGAGGCAGACGTGGAACTGCTCCGTGTCCTTGCGGACGAAGCGCAGCCCCGGTGGAGGCAGGCGCTTGACGGGCTTCCTGGGCCCGAGGTGGTCGCCCTCGGCGGCCCCGTCGCGCCGGGCCTCGAGCAGTGAGACGAGCTCTGCGTGCCGCACGTTTCCCGCGGCCGCGAGCACGACGTTCCCGCCCTCGTAGGCACGCCGGTGGTACGCGGACAGCCCGCGGCGGCTCACGCTCGAGATGACTTCGGCACGTCCGATCACCGGGCGGCCGAGCGGATGCGCACCGAACACGGCCTCCGCGGCGATGTCGTGCACCAGGTCGTGCGGCGTGTCCTCGACCATCGCGATCTCCTCGAGGACGACCTCGCGCTCCGAGTCGACGTCGGTGAAGGTCGGACGGAAGACCATGTCGCTCATCACGTCGAGCGCGGTCTCGAGCCGCTCGTCGGGCACTCGCGCGTACACGACGGTCGTCTCGCGCGACGTCGCTGCGTTCAGCTCGCCGCCGAGCTCGTCGAAGAGCTCGGCGATCTCCTGGGCCGAGTAGCGCGACGAGCCCTTGAAG
>VAWZ01000118.1 GCA_005888365.1 Actinomycetota bacterium | reverse complement strand
CATCCTTATGAGTTAAGTCTACTTATCTATGCCAAAGTCACGCCGATCTCACTTTGCGGTCGCGGAGGAGCTCGCCGCGGTGGCTCCTCTCGTCACCCGCTGGATCGATCGCCTCCTCGCCGGCCACGACCCGCCCCTGACCGTTGCCCAGTACCTGGCGTTGCGCGCGATCGCCCGCGAGGAAGTCACCGGTGCGGAGCTCGCGCGCCGGACCGGAGTCTCCGGGCCCGCGGTCTCACAGCTTCTCGCGGGGCTGGCGGAGGCAGGCCTCCTCGAGCGTCGTCCTCTCCCCGACGATCGCCGTCGGCAGTCACTCGCGCTGTCGGGCGTCGGAGACACCGCACGCCGCTCCGCGGAGGCGCTTCTGCGAGAGCAGCTCGGTGTCCTCGTCTTCGATCTGCCGCCGCCCGAAGCCGACGCGCTCGCCCGTCTCCTTCCCAGGGTCGAAGCGTTGCTCTCCGGCGCGCCTCCGCCTCGTCGGCCACCTGGTCCGAAGCCACCGCGCCCGCCCGGGCCGCGCGGCCGTCGCTGAGCGAGGTGGCGCGCGTTACGCGAGCGGCTCGATCGGCAGCTTCGTCGCCACGACCCGGCGTCCGTCTCGCTGGTAGACGACGTCGACGGAGTCGTTCTGCCGGTACGTGCCGGCGACACCGACGAAGATCGACGTCCAGCGCCAGAAGCCGAGCTTCCCCTCCGTCTTCAGCTCCCGGTCGAAGACGAGCGTTCGCCCCTCGATCGTGAAATCGATCCCTTCCGTCTGGGGTACGCCGTTCACGTACACCTCGAACGGGCGCGCCACGTCGGGCGGCAGTCGCACGCGGGTTCTCCTCCCCGTCGGATCGAGCACGTTCATAGAATGGCAAGCTCCGTGCGCGCGAAGCTCCTTCTAGCCGCAACGACGCTCGCACTACTCCTCGTACCGGCGGCCTACGGAGGCAACGGAGGCTTCGTCCCGGTCACACCCGAGTCGCCGAACGCGCACGACATCCGAGCGAGCTACTTCTTCATCACCTTCTTCACCCTCGGTGTGTTCGTCCTCGTCGAGACGCTTCTCGTCGTCTTCATCTTTCGCTTTCGACGCCGTCGGCGCCCGCGCTTCCAGGACGGCCCCACACTTCACGGCGCGACGAGGCTCGAGCTGCTCTGGACCGCGTTACCGGTCGCGATCCTCTTCCTAATCGCGACTTTCATCTTCATCGAGCTCCCGGGCATCTCTCACGTGCCCTCGGCGGGAGCGACCGGTCGGGCGTATCAGATCAAGGTGACCGGCCGCCAGTTCTACTGGCAGTTCGAATATCCGAACGGCGTCATCTCTATCGACAGCATGCGGGCTCCGGCTGAGGTGCCCGTGAAGCTGACGGTGGTCTCACCCGACACGGACGTGATCCACTCCTGGTGGATTCCCGCGCTCGGCGGGAAGATCGACGCGATCCCCGGAATCGTCAACACGACCTGGTTCGAGGCGAAGCCTGGCTTCTACAGCGGGCAGTGCGCCGAGCTCTGCGGGCTCGAGCACGCGCGCATGCTGGCGTCGGTCGAGGTGATGCCGAAGAGCGAGTTCACCGCCTGGCTCAGCCAGCGCAGGGCGCAGCAGTCGGCCGGGACGTCCGATCTCGGCGACGAGGAATGGGGAGGCGTGTGCGCCAAGTGCCACGGCCTCGCCGGCGAGGGGGGCATCGCGGTACGGATCGCCGGGTCGGCAATCCTCAGCGATCCTCGAGCACTTGCGAAGATCGTTCGCAACGGCACCAGCACGCCGCGGGGGACGATGCCCGCCGTCGGCTCCGGTTGGACGGACGACCAAGTCTCGGCCCTCACGACGTACCTGAAGGAGCACCCGCCCAGTGGCAGCTAGAGCCGAGACCCCTGTGCCTGGCTGGCAGCGGGGGAGGGTCGCGAGCTGGTTCGTCACCACTGATCACAAGCGGATCGGGATCCTCTACGTCTCGACCTCGCTCGTCTTCTTTGCCCTCGGCGGCCTCATGGCGCTCGCGATGCGCACGCAGCTCGCGCAGGCGAACGCCGGGGTACTGAGCCCCCAGCACTACAACGAGCTCGTGACGATCCACGGCACGACGATGATCTTCCTCGTCCTCGTCCCGATCCTCGCCGGCTTCGCCAACTTCCTGGTTCCGCTGATGATCGGAGCAAGGGACGTCGCGTTCCCGCGCCTGAACGCGCTCTCGTACTGGCTGTACCTCCTCGGTGGCCTCGTCCTCATGCTTTCCTTCTTCGCGAAGGGAGGCGCAGCTCAGGCGGGGTGGACGAGCTACCCGCCTCTCTCGGAGCAGACCCCTGGCCACGGGCAGGACCTCTGGATCCTCTCGCTCCACATCCTCACCGCTTCCTCGGTCGCGGGAGCGATCAACTTCATCGTGACGATCCACAACCTGCGGGCGCCGGGGATGACCTGGACCCGGATGCCGCTCTTCGTGTGGTCGATCGAGGTGTTCGCGTGGATGCTGCTCGCGGTCCTGCCGACGCTCTCCGCCGGCTTGACGCTGCTCCTGCTCGACCGAGGCATCTCGATCGGCGGCTGGCACATCCAGACGCACTTCTTCAACGCCGCCAAGGGGGGTGCGCCGCTCCTCTGGCAGCACGCGTTCTGGTTCTTCGGCCACCCCGAGGTCTACATCATGGTGCTGCCCGCGTTCGGAATCATCTCGGAGGTGCTCCCTGTGTTCGCGCGAAAGCCGATCTTCGGCTACAAGGCGGTCGCGTTCTCGACCGTCGGGATCGGCTTCATCTCGATGCTCGTGTGGGCGCACCACATGTTCACGGTCGGGTTTCCGAACGCGCTGAACTCCTTCTTCATGATCACGTCGATGGCGGTTGCCGTGCCGACGGGCGTCAAGGTCTTCAACTGGCTCGCGACGCTCTGGCGCGGGAACCTCCACTTCGACACGCCGATGCTCTACGCGCTCGGCTTTCTCTCCGTCTTCGTGGTCGGTGGGCTCACCGGCATCTACCTCGCCGCGTTCCCGGTCGACTGGCAGGTGCACGACAGCTACTTCGTCGTCGCCCACTTCCACTACACGCTCTTCGGCGGCGTGGTGTTCGCGATCTTCGCCGGCCTCTTCTACTGGTGGCCGAAGATGTTCGGCCGTTTGCTCGACGAGCGACTCGGGAAATGGCAGTTCTGGATCCTGTTCGTGAGCTTCAACGTCACCTTCTTCCCCCAGCATCTGCTCGGCCTCGAAGGGATGCCGCGACGCGTGTACACCTACTCGCACGAGAGCTGGGAGGGCTACAACATGACTTCGACGATCGGCTCGTACGTCATGGGAATCGCACTCCTGCTCTTCCTCTGGAACGTCGTCCGCACGACCCGGCGCGGGCCACGGGTCGGCAACGACCCCTGGCAGGCGGACACGCTGGAGTGGTACACGACGTCGCCGCCTCCGCCGCACAACTTCGACTCCGTCCCGTACGTGACGAGCGCCCGACCGCTGCACGATCTCCGCCAAAGGCTGCGTGAGGCCAATGGGACCAGACGAATCTCCTGAGCCGGCCACGCCCGGCGTGGTCTTCCGGGTCTCGGTCGTCGGTGCCGCCGCCGCGACCGGGCTCGTCGTCACGACCGCCGCGCTCCGACTGCATGCGGTGCACTGGGGGCTCGCGGCGGTCGCGCTCCCGCTGCTCGTGGCGAATGTGATCGTCGCGCGGTGGGCGTACCGGAGGCTCGTCCTCCGAACCTCAGCCGCTCTCGCGCTCCTACTCGTCGCAATCGCCCTGGGAGGCGCCGTCGCCGCGAGCGGCAGCTCTCCTTGGGTCGTCGACCTCCACGTAGCAGCAGCCGCAGTCGCCTTCGGGGCCGCGCTCGTCGCTGCCACAGGCGCCTTCCGAGGCATGCCCGCTCCGCTCGCCTCAGCGCGCGACTACCTGACCTTGACGAAGCCGCGGATCATGTCGCTGCTCCTGATCACGGGCGCGGGTGGGATGTTCGTCGGCTACGGGGGAGCGCCCCCGCTCTGGCTGTTCCTCGTGACGATGCTCGGGCTCGCGCTCGCCTGCGGCGGGGCGTCGGCGCTGAACCACGTCCTCGACCGGGACATCGACGCGGTCATGGGGAGCCGCACCCGCGGGCGCCCGGTTGCGTCGGGGCGGGTGTCGCCGGAGCAGGCACTCGAGTTCGGGCTCTTCCTGTCCGCGCTCTCGTTCGCCGTGCTCGGCTCCGCCGTGAACGTGCTCACGGCCATCCTGGCGCTCGTCGGGAACCTGTTCTACGTCGTCGTCTACACACGCTGGCTCAAGCGCGCGACTCCGCAGAACATCGTCATCGGAGGGGCCGCCGGCGCCGTCCCGCCGCTCGTCGGGTACGCAGCCGCAACCGGAAGCCTGGCGCTGCCGGCGCTCTGGCTCTTCCTCATCGTCTTCCTCTGGACGCCGCCGCACTTCTGGGCGCTCGCCCTGATGATCAAGAACGCCTACGCGGCGGCCGGGGTCCCGATGCTGCCGGTCGTGCGAGGTGACCGGGAGACGGCGCGCCAGATCCTCCTGTATTCGATCGTGCTCGTCGCCTTCACGATCGCCGTCGGGTACTGGCTCGGGCTCGTGTACACGGTGGCCGCGATCGTCCTGGGCGCGACGTTCGTCGTGCTCGCCGCCCTCCTGCGCCGCGACCTGAGCCGCGTACGGGCGCTTGCGCTCTTCCACTACTCTCTCGCGTACCTCGCGCTGCTGTTCGTAGCCGCAGCGATCGACCCGCTGCTGACGTGATGCCCGACACCGAGCTCGAGCGCAAGAACCTCCGCTTCGGCTGGGCCCTCTTCGGGCTGTTCTGGCTCCTCTTCTTCGGCACCGTGCTCATCGCGGTCCTCTACCTCGAGCTCGACTGACAATGCGCAAGATCGGAATCCGCTCGCGCGGATTCCGATCGCGCGAAGATCCCTGAAGCGCGGCCGCGGAGCGGCCGCGGTGCTTGTGATTTCACATCACGCTTCGAGTCTTCAAGGGCATCCCCCGTCCGAGGGAAGGCACCCCCTCCTCCACTGCCGACATGAGTGGCGATGCGTGCGGCCCGC
>VAWZ01000032.1:17685-42498 GCA_005888365.1 Actinomycetota bacterium | reverse complement strand
CACGAGCTTCGACCGGCGGATCCGCCGCTACTACACGAATCGCGGGTGGCATACGTGGGCCGTCGGAGAGGCGCTTCTCTCGAGCTCGGTAACGATCAGCGCACGCGAGATCGTGGAGACCTGGATCCAGTCACCGCCGCACCGGGCGGTGATCCTGTCTCCCGTCTATCGCGATGCGGGAGTCGGCGTCTATTTCACACCGGAGGCGTCGGGCGCCTTCGGCGGATACCCGGCTCTGGTCGTGACGGCAGACTTCGGACTGCGCGAGCGGTAGAAAACGCGCGGTCTTGCGCGGTCGCGGTCTACGAGGCTACGCGGCGAGCGGTCGGAACGGCGTGTCCTCGGGATCGATCTCCAAGGCGAAGCCGCGATCCCAGAGGACGATGAGGTGGCCCGTCTCTTCGATCTGATTGACGACCCCTCGATCACCAGCGCATAGTCCCGAGTCGCCGCCGGCGTCGCCGACGAGCTCGATCCGCGAGCCCACGCGCACTCCGGCCCGGATGCGAGCCAAAAGGTGTCGTGCGCCCTGTGTGTCCATGGACCCAGTATCGGCGGGTCGGATCGATGCTCTATCCCCCACATGTACAGACTTGACAATCCCTTCGGACAGGAGGAGTGATTCGGAGTCCGGCGAAGTCGCCGGGGCCGGCGGACTGTTCCGAACTCGACGGCTTAGGACCGGTCCGCCGGCATGTGCCGCCACTCGGCGCCCGTCATGATTCCGCGCTCCCGACACCACGACGAGAACGAAGAGCAGCCTGCGAAGACAGCCGGTCCCGCGGGCATCGTCCGACGCGCGTTCGGACAAGGCACCCGCCCGGAAGAGGAGCTCGAACGGCTGCTCGTCGAAAGGGCGGCCGAGCTCGAGGACTACGCGGCGCGTTTCGAGGAGACGGCGCTCGAGCTCAACACGCGCGAGGAGCGCCTGCGAGACGAACGCGCCTCGGTCGAGCGGCTTCTGCGCCAGAGCACCGCGGAGCTCGAGGCTCGCGAGAAGGAGCTCGTCCAGTTCGAGCACGAGCTCGAAGCCCGCGACCAACGCTTGCGCACGTCCGAGGCGCAGCTTGCGCGGCGTCGCAGCGACCTCGGCGCAGTCGAGCTGAAGCGTGCGGCACTCGAGCAGCGCGAGCGAGCGCTCGAGACTCGTGAGGCAGCGCTTGCCGCGCGCGAGGATCGGCTCGCAGAGGGCGCGGGGCTCGAGGACCGGGACGTCGAGCCGCGGGCCGTCGAGCTCTACTTCGTCCCCGGCCCTGGGTACCGACTCGTTGAGGCAGGCGAGGAAGTGGTGACGCCCGAAGCGATTGTCGAGATCGACGGCGACGAGTATCACGTCGCACGTGTGGGGCGGTCACCGCTCCCGGGCGACAGCCGGCGTTGTGCCTACCTCGTGCGCCTCGCTCCAGACATCGCGGAGTAGGAGGACTCGGCGAAACAGGCTCTGTGCCGCCAGGGGAGCGCTGGATCGCCGCGAGGCGGCATCCTCGGTCGCCCCAATACCCGTCGAGTATTGAGGCTCGCTGCGTCTTTGCCTGGCGACGACCAGCGGCACCCTTGCGACGAGGCCAGTTCCGCCAAGCCCTCCCTAGCTTCCGAGCCCGACGTACCAGTCGAGAATCTGGTCGCCGGCAAAGAGCGCGATGACGCCACCGAGCGCGAGGAACGGCCCGAGCGGGATCGCCCGCTTCCTCGCGGCCCGGCCGTGCCGGATGAGCAACACGGCAGCGGGAAGGAACGCGGCGATGAAGCCGACGAACAGCGCCACTGTCACCGCGAGTCCCAAACCGGCACCGAGGAAGGCTGCGAGCTTCACGTCGCCCATGCCCATCCCTCGCGGATACGCGAGGGCGATGAGGAAGAGGACCAGCCCGGCGCCGAGCCCGGCGAGAAGCCATCCGACGCTTGGCTCGTCGATCGTACGTGCAACGAGGATCACGACAGCTCCCGGGAGTACGACACGGTTCGGGATCAAACGGTCCTCGAGGTCGGTCCTCGTGATCACGACGAGTACCCAGCAGAAGACGGAAGCGATCAGAGCCTCGAGGGTGAAGCCGAACTCGAGCCCGGCGCCGGCGGCGAGAAGAGACGTGGCCGCGGTCACGAGGAGTACTCGGCGCGAGAGCGGCGCCTGCGCGAGCAGAGGAAGCCGGGCGGGGGCGTTCGTCGCGATGCGGTCTGCGATCGGCCCCGCGACAAGGCCGAGCACCAGGCCGACGACACCCGCACCAAGGTCCACCGGCTCTCAAGTTCAGCCGGCGTACGTCGCTTCCTTCCGTGCAGGGTCGCCGCGATCCCCCTTCTCGGGAGTGCGCTACTCCGGAACCAGCCACGATCGGCAGTTCTGCGACCCCTCATTCGAGGAGGTCGCATCCCTCGAACTGGGGTATCAGTCGGGCGGGCCATCAGTACCGTCTGTGTAACTGCGGCGCCCCAGCGTGAGGGGGCAGGACAACGAGGACGAGGTGCAGATCGGAGACAAGCGGCAACTTGGCGGTTCGCTCGCGTGGGCACTCTCTCTAGCGGCGCTCGTCTTCATCGCCGGAGCGGCAGCAGTCTCACTCCAGGAGAAGCCCGATCGGGTCGTGGCCGCGCTCGTGATCGTCGGCCTGGCCGCCGGCATGTGCGGGCTCGCTCTCGACTGGCGCCTCCATCGCGCGCGCTCCGAGGCCCTGCGTGATCCGCTGACCGAACTTCCCAACCGCGTCCTGCTCGACGATCGAATCGAGCAGGCACTGCGGCGCTCGCAGCGCAGCGGGGAGGGCTTCGCCCTCATCGTCGTCGATCTCGACGGGTTCAAGGACGTGAACGATGTCCGCGGACACGGCGCCGGAGATGCCGTGCTGAGGTGTCTGTCGCGCCGCTTCGAGTCGATCGTCCGCGCAAGCGACACCGTGGCTCGAGTCGGGGGCGACGAATTCGTCGTCCTCTCTCTCGGAACCGGCGATGACGAGCAGGCGGCTGCGCTCGTCGGGCGGATGCGTCACGCGCTTCGGCGGCCCTTCCGATTCGAGGGCTCGCTGATCGAGATCGACGGGAGCGTCGGCTGGGCGATCTATCCCGCCGACGGTGCAACGGCGTCCGACCTGCTGGCGCGAGCGGACGGAAAGATGTACGCGACGAAGCGCGACACCTCGGACGACGCCCTCATGGCGCGCCGAGGCATCGACGTCGGCATGGTTCGCGACGTCGAGACCGCGCTCGGGCGCAAGGAGCTGGTCGTCGTCTACCAGCCGATCCTCGATCTCAGGACCGGCGAGCCGAAGGCGGTAGAGGCACTCGTCCGGCGGATGCTCCCGGACCAGACGCTGCTTCTCCCGGCCGAGTTCATTCCGCACGTCGAGAGGACCCCGGTCGTCCGCGAGCTGACGTTCGCGGTCGTCTCCGACGCCCTCATCTCTGCCGAGAGCTGGTCGGCCGCCGGGCACGAGCTCTCGGTCTCCGTGAACGTGCCGTACCGGCTGGTGGACGACGCCCGCTTCGTCGAGGGCATCGGCGATCTCCTCGACGAGTCGCAGGTCGACGCCGGGCGCCTCACACTCGAGATCGTCCCCGCCGGGCCCGGCGCGGGCTCCGCGCTCGACGACGAGGTGCTCGCGCGCCTCCGGGAGCTCGGCGTGCGTATCTCGCTCGACGACGGCGGCCGAGCGGCCTCCTTCGCGGCCTTGCGCACCCTCCCTCTCGACGAGCTCAAGATCGACACCGGCTTCGTGCACGGCCTCGGCCGAAGCGCAACCGACGCCGCGCTCGTCCACGGGATGATCGACATCGGCCACGCGCTCGGGCTCTCGGTCGTCGCCGAGGGGGTCGAAACGCGCGAGGCCTGGCACATCCTTGCTCGCTGGGGCTGCGACTACGCCCAGGGCTTCTACGTCGCCGGCCCCCGCAAGGGCGACGAGCTCGTCGACTGGCTCCGCGACCGCTGGCCCGCTGTCGCATAGCTAGGCGCGAAATACCGCCTGCACGGCAAACGCCACGCCGACGACCATCAGGACGATCCCGAGCGCAAGACGGAGCGCGTTCTCCGAATACCGGCCGGTCGCCTTCGCTCCGAGCCAGCCGCCGGGCAGCGCGCCTGCCAGCCCAGCGGTGAGAACGGCCCAGTCCACGCGCAGGCTCGCGGCGTGGACCGCAAAGCCGGCGAGCCCCAGGAGGAAGCCGACGACGAGATTCGTGCCGGCCGCGCGGCGGACGTCGAGGCCGACAGAGCGGACGAGCGCGGGCATCCGCAGCGTCCCCAGGATCACGCCGACGGCGCCTCCGAGGACGCCGATGAAGAACGCGAGAACGCCGCCGCGCAGTACGCGGAGACGTTCGCGCACACGTGGGGCGATCGGGCGAAAGGCGAGATCGACTCCACTCCACGCCAGGACTGCGGCGATGACTCGGTAGAGAACGCTGACCGCCACCTCGTCCGCGAGGAGCGCGCCGGCGATCGCGCCGGCGACGGAGGGCGGAGCCATCCACGCGACGACGTACCAGTCGACCCGTCCCTCGCGAGCGTGCCTGAGGCCGCCCGCACCCGCCGCCGCTGCCGAGACGGCAATGTTCGTTCCCGCTGCCTGGACCGGATTCCCGGTGGCGAGGACGATCAGCGGGAGGCGCAGGGTTCCGAGCACGAGGCCGAGCATCGAGCCGAGATAGCCCGCGACGAACGAGCCGAAAAGAGCTACTGCGAGCTGCCAGGTCTCCAGAGCGGCTCCGACTGCCCCGCGACGGCGTTGGCGGTGCGCGCGAGGATGAAGAGGAGGTCGGAGAGCCGGTTCAGGTAAACCAAAGCGGCGGGATTGAGCTCGTGCTCCTGGGCTGCAGACAGCGCTTCACGCTCGGCCCGCCGGCAGATCGCCCGTGCGAACTGAAGGCGCGACGCGGACTCGCTTCCGCCCGGGAGGACGAAGCTCTTGAGCTCGGGCAGCTCGTCGTTGAACAGGTCGCACTCGCTCTCCAGCGCCTCCACCTGGCCTTGCGTGACCCGCAACCTCCCCTCGCGCTCGAGCGGCACGGAGAGATCCGCGCCGAGGTCGAACAGCTCGTTCTGGACGCGTTCGAGCACCGGGCGGATCGCGTCCGGGCACTGCGCCGCAAGGACAAGTCCGAGCGCGGAGTTGAGCTCGTCGACTGCTCCGTAGGCGGCAATCCTCGCGTCCAGCTTGGGTACCCGCGAGCCGTCGCCAAGCGAGGTCTCCCCTGCGTCGCCCCCGCCCGTGTAGATGCGCGTGAGGCGCACCGGCTCGTCCCGCTTCCTCACGCGGCAGACAATAGGCAGCCGAGCCGACGCACCGGCTAGGGAAGAGTCGCGCCTACGTTAGGTGGGAAGCTCGACGACCATCCGGCAGCCACGGGGCTCCGCCTCTTCCGCCCGGATCGAGCCTCCGTGGAGCTCCACGATCCAGCGTGCGATCGCGAGCCCCAGGCCGCTTCCGCCTCCGCCTTGGGAGCGCGCACGGTCGCTTCGGTAGAAGCGCTCGAAGACCCGCTCCGCCTCGTCCGGAAGGATTCCCGGGCCCTCGTCGGTCACCTCGTAGCGGATCCGCCCGTTCTCGCGCTCTGCGCTGAGCACGACTGCACCCTCGTCGGGTGAGTGCCGAACGGCGTTGGCGACGAGGTTCCCGAGCACCTGACTCAGTCGCCGCTCGTCGCACAGGACCTCGAGCCCGGGCGGATCGACGACGACCTCGAGCCGGATATTCCGCTCTCCGGCCAACGGTCGCCACTCGCGGGCAACACGCTCGAGGAGCATCGCGGCCTCGACGTGCCCGCGTTCGAGCGGGACTGCTCCCGACTCCAGCTTCGAGAGGTCGAGGAGCTGCTCGACGAGATCCGCGAGCCGTTCGGTCTGGTCGAGGAGACCGGCGAGAGCTGCGCGATCGGTTGTCTCGACCCCGTCGACCAGGTTCTCGAGCTTTGCGCGGAGGGCTCCGATCGGCGTCCGAAGCTCGTGCGAGGCGTTCGCGACGAGGTCTCTGCGAACCCGATCGACCTCCGCCAGCTCCGTTGCCATCGAGTTGAAGGCGCGCGCGAGCTCGCCGACCTCGTCCCGTGACGTCGCCGTCACTCGCCGTCCGTAGTCCCCGCGCGCCATCGCCCGAGCGGCGCCGACCATCTCGCGGAGCGGGGACGTCATCCCGTGCGCGAGCAGCTGCACGACGGCGAGGGCGATCGCCCCCGCGACAAGCGCTGTCACGAGCGGCGAGAGGCCGATCCGATCTCCGATCGCATCCACGAAGACCGTGACCGCGACGGCGAAGACGATGACCACCCCGAGCTTGAGCTTGATCGACCCGAGGAAGTCGAGCGGCCTCATCGAGCGCGTCACAGCAGGCCGTTGGTGTCGAGCGCATAGCCGATCCCATGCACAGTGCGGATCAGCGAGTGCCCCAGCTTGCGACGGATTGCTCGCACGTGCGAGTCGACCGTTCGCTCGCCAGCGCCGATCTGGTAGCCCCAGACCTCTTCGAGCAGCCGTCTCCGTCCGAAGACCACGTGCGGCGCCTCTGCCAGGCGGTAGAGAAGGTCGAACTCGGTTCTCGTGAGGTGAACCGAGTCGCCCGAGCTCGTCACGCGCCGGCTCGCCGGGTCGATCACGAGCGTGCCCAGCCGGATCGCGACACCTGGGTCGCTCGGGATCGGGCGGCCGGATCGCCGCAGGAGAGCCCGAACGCGGGCGACGAGCTCGCGCGGGCTGAACGGCTTCGTCATGTAGTCGTCGGCGCCCACCGCGAGCCCGACCTCGAGGTCGGTCTCCGAGTCGCGGGCCGTCAGCATCAGGACCGGCACCGGCCGGTCGCGCTGGATACGGCGGCAGACGTCGAGGCCGTCGAGGCCGGGCAACATCAGATCGAGAACGACCACGTCGGGACGGAAGCGCTGGCACAGAGCGACCCCTCCGATTCCGTCGCCCGCAACCTCGACTTCGAAGCCTTCCGCCTCGAGTCGTGCGGCGATCGCGCTCGCGATCGTCGCCTCGTCCTCGATCACCGCAATCCGTTGCCGCTCCATCGTCCGGATCACCTTATGGAGAGGCCGTCGAGAACCGGCGCGAATGGTGTGGAGATTTCGTGCAGGTGCGTTGGTCACTTCACTTGCTGGGGACAGGCTCGTCGCGCAGCTGCCTCCCGAGAATCGCGCGGGCGATGACGAGCCGCTGGATCTCGCTCGTGCCCTCGTAGATCTCCGTCACCTTCGCGTCGCGGTAGTAGCGCTCGACCGGGAACTCCTTCGTGTATCCGTACCCGCCGAGGACCTGGATCGCCTCGGCCGTCTGTCGGCGTGCCATCTCGGAGGCATAGAGCTTCGCCTTCGCCCCCTCCGCCGTGTGCGGGCGCCCCTGCCCCTTGAGCCAAGCTGCGCGGTAGACGAGCAGGCGAGCGGCGTCGATCTCCGTCGCCATGTCGGCGAGCTTCCATTGGATCGCCTGGAAGTCGGCGATCCGGCGCCCGAATTGCTCTCGTTCGAGCGCGTAGGCCCGCGCGACGTCGTATGCCGCCTGCGCGATCCCGAGGGCCTGAGCCGCGATGCCGATGCGGCCGCCGTCGAGCGTCGCCATGGCGACCCGGAAGCCGCGACCTTCCTCGTGTAGGAGACGGTCCAGACCGACCCAGGCGCCCTCGATCGCCAGATCTGACGTGTTCGAGGAGTTCAACCCGAGCTTCTCCTCCTCGCGGGTGACGCGAACGTGCTCGCGGTCGAGGACGAAGCACGAGACGCCACGCGGGCCGGCCGTGGAAGCGTCCGTCCGAGCGAACGCGACGAGCGTGCCCGCCACGGCGCCGTTCGTGATCCACTGCTTCGCTCCCGTGATCGTCCAGCCGTCACCGTCCTGCTCCGCCCGCGTCCGCAGCGAGCCCGCGTCGGAGCCGGACCCGGACTCGGTCAATGCGAAGGCGCCGATCTGCTCCCCTCGGGCGAGCGGAGGGACGAACCGTGCCTTTTGCTCGTCCGTGCCGAAGGCCATGATCGGGAGCGTCGTTGCGCTCGTGTGCACGGCCACCGTCACCCCCACCCCCGCGTCGGCGCGCGAGAGCTCCTCCAGCACGAGGACGTACGAGAGGAAGTCGGCGCCGGCGCCGCCGTACTCCTCGGGAACACAGACGCCCATGAGACCGAGGTCGGCGAGCTTCGGGAAGAGCTCGGCGGGAAAGCGGTGCTCCCGATCCCACGCCGCCGCGTTCGGCACGATCTCGCCTTCCGCAAGCTCTCTGGTGAGCCCCTGGATCTCCCGCTGCTCGGGCGTCAGCTCGAAGTCCATCGCCTGACTATAGGTCGCGCTTCCTGCGCCGATACGAGCGCCCGGCGCGGCGCCGAGCGACCGTGCGGAGCCCACTCGGGGTCACGAGCCTCCGGAACCTTCCCGGCCGTAGGTCGGCGCAGAGAACGGCCGAGGCGGCCGGGCCGCGCTCCCCGTAGCGGACGCTCTTCCCGTCGAAGTCCGGCGACGCGCGCCAGCCCTCGGGTAGGAGCTCGTAGTTCTCGCGCTCCTCGACGAAGAAACCGGCGCGCGTGAAAAGACGCATCCAGCCGCTCTCGTCCTCCTGCCGGAACCAGCCGTAGTTCTCCGGTTCCCCCAGCGGAACCGTGCAGAGAAGCGAGCCGTCGCCGCGCAGGACGCGGCGGAGGCTGCGCAGTGCGGAGAGGCGGGCGTCTCCCTCATCCTCCGGGTCGGCCTCGAGCCCGTACACCGTGTTGTCGGCGCCGACGTGCTCGAGCGTGGAAACGAGCAGGGCCTGGTCGAAGGCACCGTCGGGAAACGGCAGATCGCGGACGTCCGCCTCGACGGTCTCCATCCCGTGAACGTCGGCCGGCGCGAGATCGACGCCCACGAGCTCGACACCCGAGCGCAGGAGCGCACCGAGGTACGGAGGCTCCGCGAAGGCGTAGCCGACCTCGAGCACCCGCCCGGTCGAACGAAGGCGTGAAAGCACCCACGGGATCTCGATCACCCGCTCGTCCGTGCCTCCCGGCGCCTGCAGCCAACGGAGCCGCTCCCGCCTCGTCCGTGCGCCAAGTCCGAGCGCGACCGCGTCGTCGCGCTCGCGCACCCGTAGGAACTCGACGCCGGACACGAGCTCGTGCACCAGCGTCGCCCGCGAAAGCGCCCCCTGCGCGAGCTTTGCGAGCGCCCGCTCGCGCCCTTCGGCTTCGGGAGGCCGCCTGAGCACGAGCTCGAAGAGAAGGTCGACGAACTCCTCGTCCGTTCCCTCGTGGGCTCGGAGCTCCGCCTCCAGCCGCTCGTCCATTCGGGAGAACGCTACTGCGTGGCGTATTCGTAGAAGCCGCGGCCCGACTTCCGTCCGAGCCGGCCGGCGGCGACGTGCTCGCGGAGGAGCGGGCACGGCGCGTACTTCTCGTCCCCGAGCCCGTCGCGCAGGACGTCCATGATCGCGACACAGGTGTCGAGGCCGATCAGGTCGGCGAGCGCGAGCGGGCCGAGCGGATGCGCGAAGCCGAGCTTCGCGATCGTGTCGATCGCCTCCGCCTCCGCCACTCCCTCCATGAGCGCATATACCGCCTCGTTGATGAACGGCATGAGGATGCGGTTCGAGACGAATCCGGGGAAATCGCGCGCTTCGGCCGGCTCCTTTCCGAGGTCGCGCGCGAGCTCGAGGATCGACTGCGTCGTCTCGTTCGACGTCTCGTCCGTCCGGACCACCTCGACGAGGCGGAGCACCGGAACCGGGTTGAAGAAGTGCAAGCCGATCACCTTGTCCGGACGACCTGTCGCCGCAGCCAGGCCTGCGATCGGGATCGAGGACGTGTTCGAGGCGAGGACGGCGTCGGGAGGAAACAGCGCGTCAGCTCGGTGGAAGATGTCCTTCTTCACCTCGATGTTCTCGACGACCGCCTCGATCAGGAGGTCTCCAGCCACGAGGTCGTCGACGATTTCGACGCGGCCAAGCACCTCGTCCGGGTCGGGGCCGCCCTTCTCGGCGAGCTTGGCGAGGCTCCCTCGCATCGTCTCGAGCGCACGCTCGGCCGCGCCGGGAAGCGAGTCGTGGAGCGAGACGCTGCGCCCGGAGGCGGCGACCACCTGCGCGATCCCGCCTCCCATCTGACCGGCGCCCACGACCAACACCTGCGGAAATCTCATGCGGCGCAGTATCGGCGAAGCGACTACGGGCGGGGTGCCCCCGGGAGCTCCGGGCGCGCCCCTCTCTTCAGCCGGCGCAGCGCCCAGAGGACGACGATCGCGAGGATGACGAGGCCGACGACGACCTTGATCACGCCGCCTCTCGGCTCCCCGCCGGCGGCGAGGAGCGGCGTGGCCGCGACAACGCCCGCGCCGGTCGCGAGCAGCGTTCCGTCGGGTGCCTTCGTCAACAGAAAGCCGCGCGTCTTCCCGTTCGCGACCTCGACGTCGCAATCCGTGTGTAGCGGGCTTCGGACGACGAGCGGGTTTCCGAGGTGTCTTCCCTTGACCTTCTGCTCCACGTCGATCGTGAGCAAGAGGGCGGGAGCCCCCCGAACCTCGGTCTCGCGCCTCGAGAGCACCTTCCCCACGACAGCCGCGTCGGAGTCGTCGAGTCGCTTTCTCATCGGCTCGTCGACCCGGACGCAGCCTAGCGCGTCACCCGCGAAGACGAGCGCGAGCGCCGACGTGGCGAGGCATGCCGACGCGACGAGCCTCATGCCAGCGGGTTCAGAACTCGTTTCAGGATGATCGCCCGTCGAGAGGCGGATGCTGGAGGGCGCGAGGCAAGGACGCAGGGAGCGCCCATATCAAGAGTGATATGGGCGCGACTTTCTCGGCCCTGCCCCAGGAAGTGCGGAGCACTTTCTGGGGCAGGGCCGAGGGACGTAGCCTCGCGACCTCTAGCGCCGCATATCGACATGGCAGCTCATTCTGAAGCGAGTTCTAAACCTCGATGAGGAGCGCGTCGCCCTGCCCGCCGCCGGAGCAGATGGCGGCAAGGCCGAGCCCGCCCCCGTTGCGGCGCAGCTCGTGGACCATCGTCCCGACGATCCGTCCTCCGGAGGCGCCAATCGGGTGCCCGAGCGCGACAGCGCCGCCGTTGACGTTGACGATGTTCTCGTCCGCGCCGAGCATCCGCGTCGAGTGCTTCGCGACGGAGGAGAACGCCTCGTTGATCTCGATTCTCTTCACGTCCGCGATCGTCTTGCCTGCCTTGGCAAGCGCCTGCTCGCCCGCGCGAGCCGGGGTTCGGGCGAGGTACGCGAAGTCGTCGGCGACGTAGCCCTGCGCGACGATCGTCGCCAGCGGCTCGAGGCCGCGCCGCTTCGCAAACTCCTCGGAGCAGACGACGACGCACGACGCGCCGTCGTTCAGGCCCGGGGCGTTGCCGGCGGTCGTCGTTCCCTCGGGATCGAAGACCGGCCGGAGCGCCGCGAGCTTCTCGAGCGTCGTGTCCCGCCGGATTCCTTCGTCCGCCGCGACGCCCCCGACGGTAACGATCTCATCGGCGAAGCGTCCGGCGTCCTGTGCGGCCACTGCGCGCAGCTGCGACCGGTATGCCCATTCGTCCTGCTCCTCCCGCGAGATCCCGAGCTCACGTGAGACCTTCGACGCCTGCTGCACCATGTGCAGCCCGTCGAAGCTCGAGACGAGGCCGTCGAAGACCATGTGGTCGACGAGCTCGCCGTTCCCGAGGCGGTATCCGAAGCGCGCCTTCGGCAGCAGGTAGGGGGCATTCGACATCGACTCCATGCCGCCGGTGACGACCAGTTCGTGGCCGCCGGCGCGGATCATCAGGTCGGCGATCTCGAGCGCCCGGATCGACGACGCGCACACCTTGTTGATCGTGTCCGCAGGGGTCTCCTTGGGGATTCCCGCCGCGACAGCCGCCTGCCGGGCCGGCGCCTGGCCGACGCCTGCCTGCAGAACCTGGCCCACGACGACGTACTCGACCTCCTCCGGCTGCAGGCCCGCGCGCTCGAGCGCAGCGCGAATCGCGAGGCCTCCGAGCTCGGTCGCGGGCACGTGCGCAAGGCCCCCTCCGAGGCGCCCGAACGGCGTTCGAACAGCGGAGACGATGACCGACCTGGACACGGCGTCAGCGTAGCGACGGCCGCCCTCGGGGCGGCTCGAGCGCCGCGCCTCGGGCGCGCTCAGATCTCCTGCGCGACCGAGACCGGGCTCGAGCTCGGTTGGGTTTGACCGAGCCGCTCGACAGCTCGAGCGATGCGATCGACGAGCTGGCGTGTCTCCGCGAGCTCTTCCCGCAGCGCTGCGAGCTCCGCGCCGTGCGTCGTCTGCGCATCCGGAGCGCGAACGAGGTCGCTCACCGTCGTGTCGGTGACCTCCGCGATCCGCTTGAGCCGGGGGATCGATGGCGACGTCACTCCACGCTCCCAGCGCGAGACGGTGATCGACTCGACGCCGAGCTGGTCGGCCAGCTGCCGTTGCGTCAATCCCGCGCTACGCCGTGCAATGCGTACACGAGCGCCGACTCCGCCGCTCTCGTTGCCCACGGATGCGTTCTTATCACAGCTGTGCTCCCGGTGCAGCGGCCAACGTTGGCTCGGGAGAAGGAGCTGGACCCACCTTGACGAGCATCTTCCCCACGTTCTCCCCGCGGAAGAGTCCGAGCAGCGCCGCAGGTGCGTCCTCGATGCCATCGATGATCGTTTCTCGATAGCGAAGCCGATCCTCGCGGACCCACCGCCTGGCCTTCTCGAGGAATTCCGGGAAGCGGTCGTAGTGGTCGGTGATGATGTACCCGTGCATGCGCAGCCGCTTGGTCACGACCATGAACAGGTTGCGCGGCCCGGCCGCCGGCTCGAGCGCGTTGTACCGGGAGATCGAACCGCACGCCACGATCCGTCCGTACGGACGCATCTGGCCGATCGCCGCCTCCAGGTGGTCTCCCGCGACGTTGTCGAAGTAGACGTCGACGCCCTCGGGCGCCGCCGCCGCGAGCGAGTCGCGCACCGGGTGCGAGCGGTAGTCGAAGACGGCGTCGAAGCCGAGCTCAGCGAGCCACTCGAGCTTCTCCGCCGAGCCCGCACTGCCGACGACGCGACACCCGGCGATCTTCGCCATCTGTCCGGCGGCGCTCCCCACCGCTCCCGCTGCCCCCGAGACGAATACGGTCTCTCCCGGCTGAGGCTGACCGAGCTCGAAGAGGCCGTAGTACGCGGTGAACCCGGGCATACCGAGCACGCCGAGCGCCGTCGAGACCGGCGCAATCTCAGGGTCGATCCGCCGCACCACCGAGCCTTCCGAGAGTGCCCACTCGCGCCAGCCGAGGTTGTGGACGACCCAGTCGCCGTCGGCGAACGACGCGTGCCGCGAGGCCGCGACCTGCCCGACAGCGCCCCCCGTCATCGCCTCTCCGAGCGTGAACGGAGCGACGTAGGACCTGACGTCGTTCATGCGCGGACGCATGTACGGGTCGACCGAGAAGTACGCATTCCGAATGAGCAGCTGCCCCTCCCGCGGCTCGGGAACAGGTGTCTCGGCCACTTCGAAGAGATCCTCGCCGGGGAGGCCGGCGGGCCGGGCGACGAGGCGAATCTCACGAGAAACGCCTTCCACGACGCGATGATATGCCCGTGCAGTCGCTCAAGGGCCATCTCCTGATCGCCGGCCCGGGTCTCGTCGACACGAACTTCCGCCGCACCGTGGTTCTCGTCGGGGAGCACAGCGAGGAGGGCGCGATGGGAGTCGTCCTCAACCGACCGTCGGAGGCGACGATCGCCGAGGCCGTTCCCGAGCTGACCACGCTCGTCGACGGGTCCGGGGTCGTCTACGTGGGCGGCCCGGTGCAGCCTTCGGCAATCGTCGTCCTCGCCGAGTACGCCGATCCGGGCGGGGCCGCTTCGCTCGTCCTCGGAGCGGTCGGGTTCCTTCCGGCCGAGGTCGACCCCGACGAGCTCGGGCAGCTCGTACAGGCGAGAGTCTTCGCCGGGTATGCGGGCTGGGGCCCGCGGCAGCTCGAAGCAGAGCTCCGCGAGGAATCGTGGATCGTCGAGCCGGCGCTGCTCGAGGATGTCTTCGCGACGAGCTCCGCCGACCTCTGGAGCCAGGTCCTGACTCGTAAGGGTGGACCGTTCGGCGTCCTCGCACTCATGCCCCCCGACCCCTCGCTGAATTAACCTCGCGCGATGCGAATCGCCTACGTCGTCGACGTCCACGACCGCTTCGACGCGGTTGGCGAGGCTCTCGAAGCGCTCGGCGAGGTCGACGTCCTCCTCGTCGGCGGCGACCTCACGAATCTCGGGACGGCGGACGACGCGGAGCGCGCAATCGAGCTCTGGCGTCCGCTCGCCCCGCAGCTCTTCGCCCTCGCCGGAAACATGGACTCACCCGCGATCGACGAGCGACTGGTCGACCTCGGCGTCTCGCTCGACGGTCGCGGAGTCGTCGTCGAGGGCGTGGGATTCGCAGGCGTGTCGGCTGCGCCGCTCTCTCCGCTGCACACTCCGTACGAGCTTCCGGAAGAGGAGCTTCGGCGTCGTGCCGAGTCAGGACTCGACGCCATTCGCGATGCGCAAGTCCGGGTCTTCTGCCCTCGTGCTCCTCCGCGTGACACCACATGCGACCTCCTCCGCTCGGGCGAGCACGTCGGAAGCGTGGCGGTGCGCGCGCTGGTCGATCGCGAGCAGCCGGACGTCGTCCTCTGCGGACACATTCACGAGGCCCGTGGAACGGACAAGATCGGCTCGACCCGTGTCGTCAATCCCGGGCCTGTCGCGTCCGGGCACCGCGCGCTCGTCGAGGTCGCGGACGCGGTGTCCGTCTCGCTCGACTGAACGAGAGCTCCCGTCTTAGACTTGGCTGTCAGCCGACGAGTCGGGGGGTGAGCGATGACCACTGTGACTGCGCTCGACACGGAGCGCATCGAAGCTGTTTCGGCAACGTTGTCGGGCGCTCTGTTTCTCCCGTGGCACGAGCACTACGACGCCGCACGCCAGGTCCACAACGGCCTCATCGACAAGCGGCCTGCGTTGATCGCGCGTTGCCTCGGTACCGCCGACGTCGTAGCTGCGATCGAACTCGCGCACGAGACCGGGCTCGAGATCTCCGTCCGCGGGGGCGGTCACAGCGTCGCAGGTCGCGCCGTGGCGGAGGGCGGTCTGATGATCGACCTCGCCGAGATGAAGGGGATACACGTCGACCCGGTTGCCCGTACCGCGCGTGCTCAGGGTGGCGTCATCTGGCGCGAGCTCAACCGCGAGGCGGCCGTCCACGGCCTCGCGACCACCGGCGGCGCGATCTCGACGACTGGCATAGCCGGCTTCACCCTCGGCGGGGGGTTGGGATGGCTCATGAGCAAGTACGGCCTTGCCACCGACAACCTTCTTTCCGCCGAGATCGTGACGGCAACCGGGGAGGTGCTCCAGCCGAGCGCGAATGAGCATTCGGACCTCTTCTGGGCGATTCGCGGCGGTGGGGGGAACTTCGGCGTCGCGACGTCGTTCGAGTACCGGCTGCACCCGGTGTCCACGGTATTCGGAGGTTTGATCGCGTATCCGTTCGACTCCGCGCCGGATGTCCTGCGCCTCTTCCGAGAGTTCACCGCGACCGCTTCCGACGACGCTTCGATGTTCGCGGGGCTCGTGCATGCGCCCGACGGCTCTGGCGTCAAGCTCTCAGCGCTCCTCCTTTGCCACACGGGAACGCTGGAGGACGCCGAGGCCGAGTTCAAGCCGGTGCTCGAATTCGGGTCGCCCGTGATGACGCACGTCGGCGCGATTCCCTACCCCGCGATGAACATGCTCCTCGACGAGGGCTATCCCAAGGGCGCACTCAACTACTGGAAGTCGACGTTCATCCGTGCCCTCGAGGACGACGCTCTCGACGCGTTGGTCGCGTCCTTCGCCGAGTGCCCGTCGCCGATGGACGCGATCGTGATCGAGCACTTCCACGGTGAGGTCACGCGGATTCCCGCTGCCGAAACCGCTGTGCCGCATCGGACGGAGAGCTACAACGTGCTCATCCCAGGAGAGTGGATCGACCCGGCGGACACCGACGGGAACATCGCCTGGGTGCGTGAGACGTATGCCGCCCTGCAGCCCTACTCCGCTGAGCGGCGCTGGCTCAACTACTTCGCCGACGACGATGGCGCGGACGCCGTGCGAGCCGCGTACGGCCCGAACTTCGAGCGGCTCGTCGAGATCAAGAAGCGGTACGACCCGGACAACGTCTTCCATCTGAATCACAACATCGAGCCCGGGTAGGCTCGCGCCGGCGTGGCCGGCTTTGCGACCACCGCCTCCGCTCTGCCCCGAGCGGTCATCCTGCGCGCGGCCGAGAGCCGGCGAATCGGCGGGCTGGTCCAGCGGTACGGGATGCGGCTCGGGGCCGCGCGCTTCGTCGCCGGAGAGACCCTCGACGAGTGCGTCGTCGTGTTGCGGCGGCTGAACGACGCCGGCCTGCACACGAACACCACGCTCCTCGGCGAGGCGATTCCGGACCGTGCCGGCGCCACAGCGGCAACGGCCGAGTACGAGACGATCCTCGACCGGATCGCGGCCGAGAAGCTCGACGCGAACCTCGCGCTGAAGCTGACGCACCTCGGTCTCTCCTTCGACGAGGAGACCGCCTATGCAAACCTCGAACGGCTCGTCGAGCACGCTGCGCGGGTCGGCAACTTCATCCGAATCGACATGGAGCAGGCCGCGTTCGTCGAGGCGACGCTTCGGATCTTCCGCACGCTGCGCGAGGCGGGCCATACGAATGTCGGCGTCGTCCTGCAGGCGTACCTGTATCGCTCTGCGGACGACCTCGAGCGGCTGCTCCCGCTCGAGCCGAACCTGCGGATCGTCAAGGGCGCCTACCTGGAGCCCGCGTCGGTCGCGTTCTCTGCGAAACGAGACGTGGACGAGGCATACGTCCGGCTCGTCGAGAAGGGCCTTCTCGGAGGAGCCAACATCGCGGTCGCGACGCACGACGAAAGGATCATCTCGCACGTGCGGGACTTCGCGGCGCGAAACGAGATCTCACGCGACCGCTTCGAGTTCCAGATGCTCTACGGCGTGCGCCCGGCTCTCCAGCGACGCATTGCAGCCCAGGGCTACAAGGTGCTCGTCGCGACGCCGTTCGGCCCGGACTGGTACCCCTACCTCATGCGTCGCCTCGCAGAGCGCCCCGCGAATCTCCTCTTCTTCCTCCGCAACCTCGTGCGCCGATGACCGCTCGCCTCCGGCTCGCGTTCGCGGGCGAAACCATGTTTCCCCCGCGCCACCCCCTTCTTCTTGAGAGCGTGGGGAACCTCCCGGTTCCCCACACCCCTCCACACGCTCATGAGCCGGGGACCGGCACATGAGCGTCCCGGCACGAGCCGAGGTCGTCGTCGTCGGCGGCGGCATCACCGGAACGAGCATTGCGTTCCACCTCGCCGAGGCCGGGGTCGAGGTCTGCCTGCTCGAGCGCTCCGAGCTCGCGTCGGGCTCGACGAGTCGCGCCGCCGGAGGCATTCGAGCCCAGTTCTCGGACCCCCTGAACATCCTGCTCGGCCTTCGCAGCCTCGAGGCGTTCGCACGCTTCGGCGAGCGCCCCGGAGCCGAGATCGACCTCGACCAGGTCGGCTACCTCTTCCTCCTCGACCGCCCCGAGGATGTACCCGTGTTCGAGCGGAGCGTCGCGCTGCAGAACGAGCTCGGATTGCCGAGCCGCGTCATGACTGTCGAGGATGCGGGGCAGCTGAGCCCGCTTGCCGGGCTCGAGGGAGTCCTTGCGGCGACGTTCTGCCCGCTCGACGGAACCGCGAACCCCGAGGCCGTCGTGCAGGGTTACGCAGGCGGCGCGCGCCGGCACGGCGCGACGGTGGTGACCGGCTGCGCGGTAACCGGAGTCGAGCTCGACGCCGACGAGATCCGGGCCCTCCGGACCGAGCAGGGACCGATCGAGACCGGGACCCTCGTCTGCGCAGCGGGCGTCTGGTCTCCGGAGCTTGCGCGCATGGCGGGCTTCGACCTTCCCGTCGAGCCCGTGTTCCGCGAGGTCGGGTTCACCGGCCCTGCGGAGCTGCCGGAATGTTTTCCGCTCACGGTCGACTTCTCGACGGGTCTCTACTTCCACCGCGAGGGGCCGGGGCTTCTCTTCGGGATGGCCGATCCCGACCAGCCGCCGGGCTTCGACGCTCCGGCACCCGAGCCGGGCTGGCTGGAGAAGGTCGTCGAGGTTGCGGAGCGCAGGCTCCCGCGTCTGCTCGACATGGGCGTCGCCGGGGGCTGGAGGGGGTACTACGACATGTCTCCCGACCACAACGCGCTCGTCGGCGAGGCGCCTGGAATCGCGCGCTTCCTCTACGCGACGGGCTTCTCGGGACACGGGTTCCTGCAGGGCCCTGCGATCGGGGAGATCGTCCGCGACCTCGTTCTCGAGCGCGAGCCGTTCGTCGATGTCTCCCCCCTCACGGTCGAGCGCTTCGAGCGGTCCGCCCCACGGCCGGAGCACAACGTCATTTAGATGGCCCCCAGAGAACCCTCCGACACGCTCGTCTTCGTCCCCGCATGGAACGAGGGGGCGAACCTGCCCGCAGTACTCGACGAGCTCCGAACAGCGCTTGCGCAGGCGGACGTGCTCGTCGTCGACGACGGCTCGACGGACACCACAGCCGATGTCGCTCGCGGCCACGGTGCGGAGGTGCTCTCGTTCGGTGAGAACCGCGGACTGCGTGAGGGGATCGCCGCCGGCTACCGGTTCGCACACGAGCACAGCTACAGGTTCGTGGGCCGGGTCGACGCCGACGGCCAGCATCCGGTCGAGGAGCTCACCCGGCTTCTCGACTACGTGCGCGGCGGAGAGTGCGACGTCGCCGTCGGCTCTCGTTTCGCCTCGGGAGACGGGTACGAGCCCTTCCGCTACACGTCCTCGGCGAGCCGTCGCTTCGGGACCGCCCTCCTGCGGCGCGCGCTGCGCCCCGTGCTCGGACGTTCGTTTCTCGACGCGACGAGCGGCATGTACGCGGTGAACGCGAAGGCGCTGCCGATCCTCGCGGAGCCCTACGGGAGCGGCGCGCCCGAGGTCGAGGCGCTCCTCCGCCTGCGCGCGGCCGGACTACAGGTGAAGGAGGTTCCCGTGCACATGCGCGATCGTGCCGGCGGCGAGTCGAAGCTCCGCGGCCGCAAGGCGCTTCAGCTCGTGCTCACGGTCACCGGCACGCTCCTTCTCTACGGCATCTGGCACCGCCGACGAGGGCGCCGGTGAGCCGCCGCCTGATCGCCGTTCTCGGATACTCGAACGGCGGAGACTCGCTGCACGACGTCTGTGCGTGCCGTCTTCGTCGTGCCGAGGCCGAGGCGCGGCCGGAGGACGTCGTGCATCTCTCCGGCTGGGCGCGTCGACGCGGCGTGACCTCGGAGGCGGAGCTCATGGCCGAAGCCTGGCGCGGAGCCGCCGCCGAGCTCGAACTCGCTGCCGACGCCCGAACCACGTACGGGAACGCAAAGGTCGCGGCGGAGGTGGCCGGCCGAATCGGGGCAAGCGAGGTGGTCGTCGTCACATCGCGCTGGCACGAGCGCCGCGCTGCCGCGCTCTTCCGGGCGGCCTTGAGGCGCACCGGCATTCGCCTCGCGCTCACGTCCGCCGAGGGCGCCGCACCTCGCGGCGCGAGGCTGCGAGAGCTCGCCTGCTGGACGCTCGTCCCGCCCCTGACCGTGTACATAGGCCGACGAGGACGCCGCGGCGAGGGCGCACTGCCCTCCGCCTCGTCCTGAAAGGAGATTTCTTTGCGACCTCGACTTCTGCTCTGGCTCACGCTCGCAGTCGTCCTCGCGTCGGCGTTCGCCACGTCGAACCGGGCGGCGCCGCTCGCGAGCGCGCCGACCGTGACCGTGAAGAGCTCCGACTACGGCCGCATCCTCTTCGACGGCCGCAACCGCGCCCTCTACGCGTTCACCCATGACCCGAGCGGGAAGGCGACGTGCTACGGCGCGTGCGCGAAAGCCTGGCCGCCGTACATCGTCCGAGGAGCACTGCGCGCGGGCATGGGAACGAGCCGCTCCAAGCTCGCGAAAACCCGGCGCCGCGACGGCAGGCGGCAGCTGACCTACGCCGGGAAGCCGCTCTACTACTACGTCCACGACGGGCAGGGCCAGGTGCTGTGCCAGAACGCACGCGAGTTCGGCGGGCTGTGGCTCGTCGTCCGCCCGAGCGGCAGGCTCGTCCGTTGACGACATCCGCCAGACCTGCACAGGAAGGAGCAGTTTGAGCGACACCTTTGACGTGATCGTGGTCGGCGGCGGGCCGGCCGGCGAGAACGCCGTCGGCCGCTGTGCCGGCCGCGGTCTCTCGGTCGCGCTCGTCGAGAAAGAGCTCATCGGCGGCGAGTGCTCGTACTGGGGGTGCATCCCCAGTAAGACGCTGATCCGCCCCGGGGACGTCGTCGCCGCTGCAGAGCGTGTCCCGGGCGCCGCGGAGGCAGTGACAGGACACATCGCGGCCGTGTCCGCCTTCGCCCAGCGGGACTACATGACGAGCAACTGGAAGGACGACGGGCAGGTCAAGTGGCTCGGCGAGGTCGGCGCCACGCTCTTCCGAGGTGTCGGGCGCCTCGCCGGCGCACGTGCAGTCGAGGTCGCGCAGGACGATGCGGGGCAACGGCTGGAGGCCCGACGGGCAGTCGTCGTCGCGACCGGAACAGTGCCGGCGGTACCACCGATCGAGGGCCTCGCGGACGTCATGGCGTGGGACAACCGCGACGCGACAGGATCCCACGATGTGCCGCGGCGGCTCCTCGTCCTCGGCGGAGGGGCCGCGGGCATCGAGCTCGCCCAGGCGTTCCGCCGGCTGGGCAGCGAGGAGGTCACCGTCCTCGAAGGGGGACCACGTCTCCTCGGCCGCGAGGAGCCGTTCGCCGGCGGTCAGGTGCAGGCGGCCTTCGAGGCCGAAGGCATCCGCGTCCTGACCGACGTGCGCGCAACCGGTGCTCGTCGCAACAGAGCTGTCACCGTCACACTCGGCGACGGGCGCCAGGTCGAGGGCGACGAGCTCTTCGTCTCCGTCGGGCGCCGGGCGGCCACGGCCGACCTCGGTCTGGAGACGATCGGGCTCGAACCGGGACGACCGATCGAGGTCGACGACTCGCTTCGGGCACGTGCCGTCGACGGCGGCTGGCTGTATGCCATCGGAGACGTGAACGGGCGGGCTCCGCTCACGCACATGGGCAAATACCAGGGCCGGCTCGCAGCAGACGCGATACTCGGCCGTGAGGTACGCGCTTTCGCGGACGAAATCGCTGTCCCGCGGGTGACGTTCACCGACCCGCAGGTGGCGGCGGTCGGGCTGACCGAGTCCGACGCCCGCGCGCGAGGAGTCGCACTGCGGACGGTCACGACCGAGACGGGCGGCGTCCCAGGGGCTTACACGCGCGGCAACGGCATCTCGGGGACCTGCAAGCTCGTCGTCGACGAGGAGCGCAGCGTCGTCGTCGGCGCGACCTTCACCGGGCCCGACGTGCAGGAGCTCCTGCACTCCGCGACGGTCGCGATCGTCGGCGCGGTTCCGCTCGAGACCTTGTGGCACGCGGTGCCGTCGTTCCCGACCGTGAGCGAGGTGTGGCTGCGGCTGCTGGAGGCCTACGGGCTCTGACCCAGCTCTTCGCTACCGCGCGCTGACCGTGTCGCCGACGTCGGCGATCGCTCGCATCGCCTGCGCGAGCGCGATCGGCAGTGTGGCGAGAAAGATCGAGACCGGCCCGCCTATGAGGATGACACCGAGGGTCTGCCAGAAGCCCTCCACCTCGATCGCCCACACGATCGTTCCGAAGACCGCAGCGATCATCCCGAGCACGCCGATGAACGTCAGCAGCGCGGCCCACACGCGCAGGGTTCCGTAGTGGGTCATCCCGTTCAGCCTCCTTCGGTCGTAGCCCGAATCAGCGCGAGCCTATCGCGAGCACCGCGTCGATCGTGTCGGCTTCCTCCGGACGCTTGTCCGGCCGGTAGCCCTTGACCCGCGCGAAGCGGAGCGCCACGCCTCCCGGATAGCGGGTGCTCGCCTGCACGCCGTCGAACGCGACCTCCACGACGAGCTCGGGACGGACGAAGACCGTGTGCGCGTCGCGCCGCTCCTCGAGCTCGAGCAGCCGCTCCGTCTGCCACTCGAGCATCGCGTCGGTCATTCCCTTGAACGTCTTGCCGAGCATCACGTAGCCACCCGCGGGATCTCGCGCGCCAAGGTGCAGGTTGGAGAGCCGTCCCTGCCGTCTCCCGTGCCCCCACTCCGCCGCGAGGACGACGAGGTCGAGAGTGTCCGCCACCTTCACCTTGAGCCAGCTGCCGCCGCGGCGCCCCGCTTCGTATGGGGAGTCGAGGGCCTTGACCATGACGCCCTCGTGCCCCCGCTCGAGCGCGTCCTCGAGGAACCGCTCGGCTTCCTCCGCGTCACTCGTCTGGATTCCGGGAACTCGGAGCTCCTCCGGAACAGCCCGCGAGAGCGCTTCCAGCCGCTCTCGGCCAGCGAGGCCGAGGAGATCCTCGCCGTCCAGGTGCAGGCAGTCGAAGAAGAACGCCGAGAGCGGAACCTTCGACGCTGAGTCACCGCCCGACGAGCGGGTGCCGAACCGGCTCATCGTGACCTGAAACGGATAGGGACGGCCGTCCTCCCGGAGCGCGATCGCCTCCCCGTCGAGCACGATCGCTGCGACACGGAGGCCGCGAACGGCGTCGACGATCTCGGGAACGCGCCCCGTGATGTCCGCCAGATTTCTCGTGAACGCCCTCACCTCGTCCCCGACGCGGTGGACTTGCAGACGAGCGCCGTCGAGCTTCCACTCGACCTCGGCCGGCCCGACACGGCCGATGGCGCTCGCGACGTCGGTCGCGGTCTGGGCCAGCATGGGCTGGAGCGGGCGCAGCACCCTGAGCGAGAACTTCCCGAGCCCGGAGGTACCGCCGGCGATCGCCGCCTCGGCGACCTCGCCGAGATCGCCGGCGAGCATCGCCGCACGCCGCAGGTCCGGGATCGGCACTCCCGCCGCCTTCGCGATGGCCTCGACCATGATTCCTTCGAGAGCGCCTTGCCGAAGCTCCCCCAGCAGGAGGCCGGTCAGGAACCGCTGCTCGGGCTCGGTCGCACGCTCGAAGAGGGACTCGAGCTCGGCCGCTCGCACGGCCTGCGAGCCCTTCCCGGACGTCGCAGCGATACGGGACACGGTGGCATCGACTGCGAGCAGCTCGAGCGTGGCGGGTCCCTGAGCGGCAGGTGGGAGGCTCCGGAGCGATGCCCAGCCCACTCCGATCGACCCCTGCGGCAGCTCGCCCGAGAGATAGGCGACGCCGACGCGCACTTCGTTCGGCTCGAGCCGGGCGAGGGTGGCAGCGAGGCGTTCGGTCTTCTTCGAGCGCGCGGAGGTCGACGCGACGTCGGCCGAGGTGCGCGCGATCTCCTCCAGGAGCACGGCCACACTCTGCCCTGCCGACGGCGCTTACCGGTCCGGCATCAGCGCCTGAGCAGCTTCTTCACTCGTCGCCGCAGCTCGCCCGGGCGCTCGAGCCAGGGGAAGTGCCCGCACCGGCGGATCGTCTCGACCTGCGCTCCCGGGATGAGCGCCGCCGTCTCGGTCGACGAACGAAGCGGAAGCGGGTCGAGCTCGCCGTGGACGAACAGCACTGGGAGCCGTACTTCGGGAAGCTTGTTCCGGAGCGTCCCTGCCGCGTAATGCGCCGCGAGCGACGCGTTCACCTCCATCGAGCTCTGCGGACCGATGTGGCGAACCGGGTCCGGTGCCGCAGCCTCTGGATCAGCGAACCAGAAGGGCCATACGAGCTCCCACCGTTCGAAAAGCTCGGCCTCGGTTACCTCCCCCTCGCGACGTCGAGCCTCGATCTCCTCGATTCGAGCGACCTGGCCGTCCGATAGCCGTCGCCTCAGGTTCGAGTCCATCTCGCCGAAGACGTCGCTCGATGCACCGATCGCGTCGATGCATACAACCCCGAGCAGACGTTCCGGGTGCGTCACCGCAAGATGCAGCGCCAGGTGCCCACCCCATGAGTGGCCGATGGCCCACGCCTGCTCGACGCCGAAGAACTCGAGGACGGCGACGGCGTCCGCCACATGCGCCTCGATCGCGTACGGCGGGCCGGTATCGGACGGGAACGTGCCGCGCTGCTGGTAGCGGATCGTCCGAAGCAGGCCGTCGAGCTCCTGCGCGCAGCCGTCCATGTAGTCGGTGACCGCGGCGCCCCCGTGAAGGAGGAGCGCCGGCGGGCCCTCGCCGCCGACGTGACCGTGGAGCGCTCCGCTCTCGACAGGGACCTGGAACGGCTCCTCGTGCACCAGCCAGAGACTACGAGGACTTGGCGAAACATGCTCTGTGCCGCCGGGGGAGCGCTGGATCGCCGCGAGGCGCGTCCTCGGTCGGCCCAATACTCATTGAGTATTGGGCCTTCCTGCGTCCTTGCCAACGTGACTCGCCTCGGACCGGACGAGCGCCGGAAGCACGACGCAGACGTCGGCGCCGCCTCGCTCCCCGTTCACGGCGACGACGCTGCCGCCGTGGGCGACCGCGATCGTGCGCACGATCGAGAGTCCGAGCCCGGTTCCGCCGCGGCGATCGGAGCTCGGGCGCGTGAATCGCTCGAACGCCCGAGGCAGGAACTCGGGCGGGAAGCCCACCCCGTCGTCCCGGACGTAGAGCGCAACGCGCCGGCCGCGCTCGGTCACCGCCTCCAGGTGGACGGTCCCGCCGCCGTGACGAAGCGCGTTGTCCACGAGATTCCCGAGCGCTTGCTCGAGCCGGATCCTGTCGCCGCTCACGAACGTGCCCGCGAGAGCGTTCTGGACGATCTCGCGTCCCGCGTCGGCGGCCCGCCACTCGAACCGCGTCGCGACCGAGGCGAGCAGCGTGGCGACGTCGATCGGCTCACGGCGAAGCGCGAGCTCGCCTTTGTCGGAGCGAGCGATCAGGAGAA
>VAWZ01000032.1:5538-17679 GCA_005888365.1 Actinomycetota bacterium | reverse complement strand
AGCTGCACGAGCCGCTCGGCCTCCTCGGACGCCGCCTGGATCGCCGTTCGGAGCTCGTCTTCCGTGTCGCCGTGCCTGAGAGCGAGCTCGAGCTCGGTCCGCAGCAGCGCGAGCGGCGTGCGCAGCTCGTGCCCCGCGTCGGCGACGAAGTCCCGCTCGCGCTCGAGGGCCGCCTCGAGCCGGTCGAGCATGGAGTTCAGCGTCTCGCCGAGCCGCTCCAGCTCGTCCCCGGTTCCCGGAACCGGGAGCCTGTCGCCCGGTCGCTCGGCGGAGACGGCCGCCGCGCGCCGGCGCATCGCCTCCACAGGCTGCAGCGCGACGCCCGCCAGCAGGTAGCCGGCGAGCGTCGCCAGCAGGAGCGCGACGGGAACCGCGACCAGCAGCCCGTCGCGGAGGCTCGACAGCGTCTCGGCTTGGTCCTGGCTGGTCGTCCCGACCACGAGCACGAGCCGGCGCCCTCCCCGCTCCACCGGAGTCGCAAGGAGCCGCGAGGGCTCGTCGAGACCGGGCACGTGGGGCGGGTCCGCGAAGACCTGGCGGCTCAGCGCGCGCCTGAGCTGGGCGCCGGACAGAAACGAGGTGCCGCCGAGGGGTCTCGTCGCATCGAGAACTCGTCCGTGCGAGTCGAGAAGCTCCGCGTACGCCTCGCCCGGCTCGATGAAGCGTGGATTCGTGGTGGCCGCGAGGGATTCGTCGCGCTGCCGAACGAGCGCGCTCAGGTCCTCCGCGCGAAGGCGCAGATCGTGGTCGAGCGCCGTCGTCAGGTGGGAGCGGAGACCCGCATACACGAACCAGCTCGTGCCGGCGAGAACGATCGCCATCGCGACCGCGAAGGCGCCGGCCACTCGGACACGGATCGGAACGGCCCTCATGCGGCCGCCTGGGCGCGGAACCGATACCCGGCTCCGCGAACCGTTTCGAGCGAGTGGCAGCCGAAGGGCTCGTCGATCTTGGCCCGCAGGCGTCGCACGTAGACGTCGACGATGTTCGAGCGGTTCTCGTATGCGAAGTCCCATGCGTGCTCGAGCAGGTCGAAGCGCGAGAGCACGATGCCCTGACGGCGCATGAACGCCTCGAGGAGCGCGAACTCCTTCGCGGACAGCTCGATCTCGCTCGCGCCCCGCCTCACCCGACGCGTGGCCGGGTCGAGGCTCAGATCGCCCACCTCGAGAACGCTCGGGCGCTCCGGCTCGCCCCTGCGCACGAGCGCACGGAGACGGGCGAGCAGCTCCGCGAACGCGAAGGGCTTGACGAGATAGTCGTCGGCACCCGAGTCGAGGCCGGCTACCCGGTCCTCCACGGCATCCCGCGCGGTGAGCATGAGCACGGGCGTCCACACTCCTTCGGATCGCAGCCGACCGCATGTCTCGAAGCCGTTCATCCCCGGAAGCAGAACATCGAGGACGACGGCGTCGTACTCGTGCGCGCCCGCGAAGACGAGGGCCTCCTCCCCGCTGCCGGCAACGTCGGCGGCGAGCCCCTCCCTGAGCAACCCGCGGCGGATGAGGCTCGCCATCCGGAGCTCGTCCTCGACGATGAGCACACGCACCTCTTCATCCTGACGCGAAACGGTGAACGCGCGATGAACGCGGGCCGTCATCTCCGGTTCATGTCACCTCACTACCGTGACCTTCGTCGGAAGAGACAAGGAGGTCATGTTGAGAACAAAGATCCTGTTCGTGGCGCTCGTCGCGGCGTTCACGCTCGGCTTGTTCACGCTCGGCTTGTTCACGCCGGGCTCGTTCACGCTGGCCTCGTTCGCCAGCAGCTCCTCCCGAGGCGTCGACCCGGCCCGCTTCAGCTCGCGAATCGACAACCAGTGGTTCCCGCTCAAGCCGGGAACCACCTACGTGTACTCGGGAGCCGAGGAAGGAAAACGCTCTCGCGACGTAGTGCGTGTCACCCACGTCACGATCACGATCGCGGGCGTCGAGTGTCGCGTCGTCCGGGACGTCCTCTACCTCGGCGGCCGTCTCGCCGAGCGCACGACCGACTGGTACGCACAGGATGAATCCGGGAACGTCTGGTACTTCGGCGAGCAGACGGCGGAGCTGGACCGGAGAGGACGCGTCACCAGCACCGAGGGCTCGTGGCGGACAGGAGAGGGCGGAGCGAAGCCTGGAATCCTCATGCGGGCCCGGCCGCAGCTCGGGAAGGCGTATCGCCAGGAGTTCTACAAGGGTCACGCCGAGGACTACGCGCGGGCCGTAGGAATCTTCCGGACGGTCACGGCACCCGGGATGAGCAATGCCCTGCTGACCGAGGAGTGGAGCCCGCTCGAGCCCGGCGTGCTCGACCACAAGCTCTACGTGCGCGGCATCGGGAACGTGGTCGAGCGCACCGTGAAGGGCGGCGACGAGCACCTCGAGCTCCAGTCGGTCCGAAGAGGATGACCGCCGAGGCCCGACGGGGCCTGCCTTTAGCGTCGGTTAGATTGGCGGCGTGCGCGCCTGGCACCTGCACGAGATCGAAATGCCGCACGGAACGAGGTCTCCGGTCGTTCTCGACTCCGAGGACAGCCGCGCGGTACTGATCGGGCTCGATCCCGGACAGGAGCTCGGCGAGCACCAAGTGCGAGAGCGGGCATGGGTCATCGTCGTCGACGGCGAGATCGAGGTCGACTCGACGGAGGGCTCGGTCGCCGCGCCGACGGGGACGCTCCTCGAGTTCGATCCGACCGAGCGGCGAACGGTTCGCTCCCCGAATGGAGCGCGGCTGCTGATCCTGTTCGCTCCTTGGCCCGGCCCCGGGCACTACCCGGGCTAGACAGCGTTCGCGAGCCGCTGCGCGAGCGCGCGCACGCTGGCTCGCAGCTCGTCCGGCTTCCGAATCGTGAAGCCGCAGCCCAGCCCGGCGAGAACGCCGGCCATCCAGTCGAGCGAGCTGACGCGCATGTGGAGCAGCGTGCCGTCATCCGTTTCGACGAGCTCGGCCAGCGTCGCGTTCAGGCGCTGGGCCGCACTGCTCGGAGCGAGGTCGAGGACAACCTCGACCTCCCACGGCCACGGGACCCGAGCGAGCGAGCTGCGCACGTGCGCGACGGGATCGAAGCCCTCCGGAGGTCCGAGCGCCTGCGACTCGGTGACGACGGTCTCCCGCATGCGATCGACGCGGAACGTGCGCAGGTCGTCGCGCCAATGGTCGTGCGCAGCAAGGTACCAGCGCCCGGAGTGAACGACGAGGCCGTACGGGCTGAGCTCACGCTGCGTCTCGTCGCCCTCGAAGGTCCGGTATCTCGTGCGAATCCGCCGGCGCCGCCGAATCGCCTCCGCAAGCAGGAGCGCGGCGGTTCCGGCGATCGGGGCGCCTTCGACCACCGTCGTCAGCTCGAGGGTCGACTCGAGCGCCTCGACCCGGCGCCGGACACCCTCGGGCAACACGCGATGGATCTTGGCGAGCGCGCCGTCGGCACCGTCCGTGCCCAGCCCGAGACGACCGGCCGCGACAAGCCCGAGGACGACGGCCGCGGCCTCGTCGTCGGCGAGCATGAGCGGCGGGAGACGGAAGCCTGGTTGCAGGCGATAGCCCCCGCCGACGCCGCGCTCGCCTTCGACCGGGATTCCGAGCTCCTGCAGCGTCGCGACGTAGCGGCGGACCGTGCGGCGGTCGATCCCGAGCTCGTCCGCGATCTCACGACCCGTCGTCAGCGGCCGTGTCTGGAGGAGCTCGAGGAGCTGGAGCAGGCGGGAGGTGGGCGCACGCACGGCCCGGAGTGAAGCACGAATAGCGGGCGAATTACGCCCTATTTGCGCGCTAGCCTCGCGCGATGGGCGCAGACGGAAGCCTCGGTGTCCTCCGCGGCTCGGCGCTCTACGTCGGCGCGCTGATCGGCCCGGGCGTCCTGCTCGTTCCCGCGCTGGCGGTGCAGGCGGCCGGTGCGGCCTCGATCGTCGCGTGGGCGTGCCTGCTCGTCCTCTCCGCCCCGCTCGCTTGCACGTTCGCTGCGCTCGGCGTGCGGCACCCCGTCGCCGGCGGCGTCACCGCCTACGTTCGGGTCGGGCTCGGAGACGGCCCGGCGGCGGTGACCGGCGCGTGCTTCATGACCGCGGTGCTCCTCGGCGGCCCGGCCGTCGCGCTGATCGGCGGCTACTACGTCGCCGACCTCACCGGCTCGGGAACGACGGTCGCGGTCGGGGTCGGTCTCGCGATGTGCGGCGTGGTGCTCGGCGCCAACGCGTGCGGACTCCGCGTCTCGTCCGGGTTCCAGCTCGTGCTCTCGGCGGCTCTCGTCGTCGTGATCGCCACTGCAGTCGGGGTCGCGCTCCCGAGTCGCGGCGGCGACAACTGGGCGCCGTTCGCCCCGCACGGCTGGTGGGCGATCGGCAGCGCCGCGAGCATCCTCGTGTGGCTCTTCATCGGCTGGGAGTCGATGGCCCAGCTCGCCGGCGAGTTCCGGTGCCCCGGGCGCGACCTGCCGCGCGCGATGGCGGTGGCGTTCGGCGTCGTGGCGGCCCTCTACGTGGGATTGGCGGTCGCGACGATCTCGGTCACCGCGGGCTCGAGCTCGAAGGTGCCGCTCGCCGATCTCGTGGCGGTCGGATTCGGCCGAGCGGGCCGCGACGCGACGGCGATACTCGCTGTTGCGTTGACGATGGGGACGATGAACGTCTACACGGGCGGCTCGGCAAAGCTAGCGGCGGCACTCGCGCAGGAGGGTGCGCTGCCGCGGTGGCTCGGCGGCGACGCGCGGCGCAGCGTCCCGCGCCGCCCGCTTCTCGTGCTGGCGGTGACCGCGCCCGCGCTGCTCCTTGCGCTCGGAGCCGGCTTCAGCAACGCCGCCGACCTCGTGCGCGCGACGTCCGCATGCTTCGTCGCCGTCTACCTGCTCGCGCTCGGCTCCGCCACTCGCATCCTCACGGGCCGGACCCGCCTGGCGGCGGTCGTCTCGGTCGCGCTGACGGCTGCGGTGGCCGTCTTCTCGGCGGGTTTCCTGCTCGTCCCGCTGGCAGCCGCCGCCATCACGCTCGGCGCTCGCCACGTCGCCGCGCGACGGCGTCGTTTCGAGGCGCCCGTATCGCCGCTTGCGCAGGTGGAAAGGAGCGCGGACCGATGGTGACCCTGGATGACGTTCGGTCCTTTGCGCTCACGCTGCCACGCACGACCGAGGCATTCGTTCGAGGTCGCGTGAAGTTCCGGGTCGGCCGAATCGTCTACCTCGCGTTCTCGCACGACGAGACACTCATGGGATTCGGGTTCCCGAAAGAGTGGCGGCAAGGGTTGGTCGAGGCGCACCCGGGGAAGTTCATACTCCCGAAACAGGGCGACCTCCGTTACAACTGGGTCGTCGTCCGACTCGCCGCCATCGACCCCGCCGAGATGCGAGACCTCGTCCTCGATGCCTGGGCGATGGTCGTCCCCAAGTCCGTGGCGAGGGCGTATCGGGAGCCCGACTAGACGCTGTGGCCCAGCCGACTCTGTTGACAGAATCGCGTCGATGATGAAGACGAGGCCCGCGATCGGGTATCGCGTCGCGCAGGGGATCGGACACCTAGCGCGGCGGCGAGAGCGGCCTGCTCCCACCGCCGCGCCAAACGGCGATCGTGCAGCTGTTTCCCTAGTGGGGCCAGGGGACGCCGCCGCCCACGAGCGAGGCGAGCAAGCCGATGAGCGCCGCGAGACGAACGAGGCGTAGCCGCATTTCCGAACCATCCCTTCTTTCTCGTAGATGGTCCGGGCGCCCGGAAGTGCTGACAAAATATCCGCATGGCGCGCAAAAAGTCAACACACGTCGATGACGCGGTAGCCGCGGGACGGCGGCTACGGGAGGCGCGAGAGCGCGCCGGTTTGAGCCAGCGACAGCTCGCCTGGGCCGGCTGCTCGGCCACCTACATCTCGCGCATCGAGGCCGGCTCGAGAATCGCCTCCCCGCAGATCCTGCGCGAGCTCGCAAACAGGCTCGACGTGAGCGAGGAGTATCTCGCGACCGGTGCCCAGCTCACGCCACTTTCGACGCTTACGGATGCCGAGATCGCGTTGCGACTCGACGAGACGGAGGAGGCTGCGCGCCTGTTCGAACAGGCGCTCAAGGACGCCCGCGGAGCCACCGAGCGGGCACGTGCACTCGAGGGTCTCGGCCAGGTCGCCTACCGAAGCGGCGACCCGGCGCTCGGAGTCGAGCTGTTCGAGAAGGTCCTCGAGCTCGTCGACGACGATGTTTCCGCACGTCCCGCCCTCGCCGAGAGCCTGGCACGCGCCTACGCCGCGCTGGGCGAGCTCGCGCGCTGCATCGCGATCCTGCAACGCTGCATCGACGCGAGCGCGGACGACCCTGTCCAGTACGTGCGCTTCGCGGGCCTCCTGGGAGCCGCGCTGACGGACAACGGGAGCTTCGCCGAAGCCGAGCAGGTGCTAGCAAGGGCCATCGAGCGCGGACGGGAGGTCGCAGATCCCTATACGCGGGCCAGGCTGTACTGGTCGGAGGCGCGACTACGCGCCGAGCAGGGTCAGAACGAGCAGGCGGCGCGGTACCTGGCGAAGGCGCTCGAGATCCTCAGGACGACCGAGGACGGATACGCAATCGCCCACGCCCTGCAGGGCCTGGCGCACATGCAACTCGATCTCGATCGGCCGCACGAAGCGCTGGAGCTGCTTCGCGAGGGGCACGATCTCATCCTCGCCTCGGGCACCCCGCCCGAGATCGCGCTGTACCGGATCGAGGAGGCGCGCGCGCTCGCCGCTCTCGGGGAGCCCGAGGAGGCAGCCGCGCTCGCGATGACGGCGGCGAGCGAGCTCCGTGGGACGCACCAAGTGGACGCAGGCAGGTCCTACGTCCTGCTCGGCGAGATCTTCGCCGGCATCGGCGACGAGGAGCGAGCCCAGGAGCTGCTCGAGCTCGCGATCGAGCTGCTCGAGCGGGAGGGACCGAGCGGCTACCTCGTGCAGGCCTACAAGCGCCTCGCTGCCATCTGCCGAAAGCGCGGCGACACCGAAGGCGCTCTCGACGTCCTGGAGCGCGCCCTGAGCGTGAACGAGCGGGTCGGCCGCCCAATCACGTAGTCGGATCCCGTGAGCCCGCGTCAGCCGGCGATCGAGATGACGATCTTGCCTCGCTTGCCGGCCGCGAACCGTTCGATTGCCGCTGGCGTCTCGTCGAGCGTCAGCACGACGTCGATCGCGGGCCTGACGTCTCCTTTCGCCGCGAGCTCCGCGAGACGCGCCATCACGCTCACATCAGCGCTCGCCACGACGTTCGTCGCCGCGACGCCGCCGAGCGGATCAGCAGGGACGGCTTGCATGGAGGACGCGGCGCGACCGCCCTCCCGGACGAGCTCGACAAGCCGTGCGAAGCCTTCTGCCTCGTCGACGACGTCGATGAGCGCGCTGATGCCGTTGCGATGGCGCTCGCGCACGGCGTCGGCGACGTCCTGCTGCGTGTAGTCGATCGTCTCCGCGGCGCCGAGCGCGCGCAGGCGCGGCTCGTCGCCGGGCTTTGCCGTCGCAAGCACCGTCGCGCCACGGCCGGCGGCGAGCTGCACCGCGTAGCTCCCTACCCCGCCGTCGGCTCCGACCACCAACACGGTGTCACCCGCTTGCGGGTCGACCTCGTCGACGGCGACGAGCGCGGTGACGCCGGCGAGCGGCAATGCGGCCGCCTCCGTGAAATCGAGGCCGTCCGGCTTGCGAGCGACGAACCCGTCCTCGGGCACGGTGGCGTACTCGGCCCAGGCTCCGTCGTGCAGGGTCGGCTTGTTGAGCCATCCGAACACCTCGTCCCCGACCCGGAAACGGCTGACGTCCGAGTCCACCCCGTCCACGGTTCCCGCGAAGTCGCGCCCGGGTACGACGGGGAACTCGTACCCGAGCATCCCCTTCAACGCGCCGCCCGCGACGAGAACGTCGATCCTGTTCACGGACGACGCGCGTACGCGGACGAGGAGCTCGTTCGGGGCCGGTTCGGGCTTCGGCAGCTCGTGCAGAGAGATGCCGCGCTCGTAATCCGTCATGGCCATTGCTCGCATCTGACTTCCTTTCGCTGGGACAATCAACGCGCCGCCGCCGTCTTGGCGACGGGCTCCGCGATCGACTCGGAACCGGTCGCGCCCGCAGCGGCCTCCTGTGTCGCGAGCTCGACTGGCCGGTCCAGTGTCGTTCGAAGGGGAACCTCTTTCAGCAGCCACGCGAGCCCGAACGGGACGACTGCCATCAGCATCCCCCAGAGGAAGACGCCGTGCAGAGCGTGCGAGAAGGCGTTCAGGAACTCGTCGTGAACGGCCGGAGGTAGCTGCTTCGCCTGCTGCGGCGTCAGATGCACGCCGCCCTGGAGATGCTTCGCCGCGGATGCCGGCAAATGCCGGATCTCCGTCGCGAGGCGGGAGGCGAAGATCGCGCCGAAGATCGCGACGCCGAAAGAGCCGCCGACCGAGCGGAAGAAGGTCGCGGTCGAGGTCGCAACGCCGATCGCCTCCGGGCGGGCGTCGTTCTGGACGACGAGCACGAGCACCTGCATCACCAGGCCGATGCCGACCCCGACGACGAGCATGTAGACGGACGCGAGCCAGGGAGCCGTGCCGACTCCGAGCCGCGAGAGGAGATACATGCCGACGACCAGGAAGGCCGTGCCCGCGATCGGGAAAGCCTTGTAGCGGCCGATGCGACTGATCACGCGACCAGAGGCGATGGCGGCGACGAGCAGACCGGCCATCAGTGGCAGCAGGCGCAGACCCGAGCTCGTCGGGCTCGCGCCGTAGACGAGCTGGAGGTAGAGCGGGATGAAGACGATCGCCCCGAACATCGCCATCCCGATCGTGAAGCCCATCGCGTTCGCGACATCGAAGACCCGCGACCGGAAGAGGCCGAGCGGCAGCAACGGCTCGACGGCGCGACTTTCCTGCCAGACAAAGAGCGCAAGCAAAGCGATGCCCGCGATCCCGAGCCCAACGATCGTGCTCGAGCCCCACGCGTACTGATTGCCACCCCACGTCGTGAGCAGGACAAGCGATCCGACGCCGCCTGCGAGAAGTGCCGCGCCCAGATAGTCGATCCGATGGCGCGTCGTCGGCGTGTGCAGGTGTAGGCGCAAGGCGACGATTGCCACGGCGACCGCGCCGACCGGCATGTTCACGTAGAAGACCCAACGCCACGAGAGGTTGTCGACGAGAAAGCCGCCGAGCAGCGGTCCGGCGACCGAGGCGACGGCGAACACCGATCCGATCAAGCCCATGTACCGGCCACGCTCGCGAGGCGGGACGATGTCGGCGATGATCGCCTGAGCGCCGACCATCAGGCCGCCGGCACCGATCCCCTGCAGCGCACGAAAGCCGATCAGCTGGTCCATCGTCTGGCTGAGCCCCGCGAGCATCGAACCGGCCAGGAGGATGAGGATGGCTGCCTGGAACACGGGCTTCCGCCCGTACATGTCGCCGAGCTTCCCGTAGATGGGGGTCGAGATCGTGGCCGCCAGTAGGTAGGCGGTCACGACCCACGAGAGGTGGTTGAGGCCCCCGAGGTCACCGACGATCGTGGGCAGCGCGGTCGAGACGATCGTCTGGTCGAGCGCCGCCAGGAACATGCCCAGCATCAGCGCCGCGAACACGGTCCACAGGGCGCGGCCCGTCAACCCTCCGGTCGACTGCGCCTCGCTCAACTCGACTTCCCCCCGGCCACGCGGTGCAGCTGCGCCCGAGTCAGGGGTGGGTGCGGCAAGGGAGTCGCCGCCTCCGCGCGCAACCCGTCGAGCAGCAGACCCAGGTGGCGGCGCCAGAGGCCGGGCGCAACTCCGGCGGTCGTATCGATCACGCGGCCGCATGACCAGAGCACGAGTGGCATGTCCTCCGCAGTGAAGTCGGCCCGGAGGGCTCCCTGCCGCTGCGCGCGCTCGATCAGCTCGTGCAGCAGCGGGCGCATCCGGGCGCGCATCGCCTCGGCGCGAGCCCGCCCGTGCGCGCGCGACGCAATGATGTCCTTCAGCCCACGGTTGTCGACGTGCAGCGCGAAGACGCGCTCGAGAAAGCCGCAGAATCCCGCCCACGCATCCTCGACGGCGAGCGCCTCCTGGGCTGTGCTGATGAACGCCGCGAACGCGTCCTCCAGCACGGCGTCGATGAGGTCTTCCTTCGTCGGAAAGTGCCGGTAGAGCGTCCCCATACCGACCGCCGCGCAGCGAGCGATCTCCTCGACGGGTACCGCGACGCCTTCGGCCGCGAAGGCAGCTCGAGCAGCGGCCACGATCCGCTCCCGGTTGGCCTGCGCATCTCGACGCAACGGCCGCCTCTCCGTCTTCGCCCGGGTCGTCACCTCGGCAGTATGCCAGAAGCGGAGCGGCCGCTCCGGTTCTGTGCATCCCAGAGCGTGGTCTCTCTTTCGAGAGACCAGGGACGGCAACTACCATCAGTCCGTGATCGAACGCCGTCGTCACGGCGCGCGGCCGCAGGCGACGGGACGCGGTGAGACCGCTGCAGCAGTGAACGGAGCTCGGAAGCTCATTCCACTCTTGCTCGCCGGCATCGTTTTCGGCGCGCTCGTCGCCGTGATCAAGGGACAGGAGGCGGGAGTGCGTGATGCCCTGGGGAACACGAGCGCACCCTGGATGCTCGTGCCGTTCCTTGCAGGAACCCGCTACCGAACCGTTTGGAAAGCCGCTCTGGTCGGTCTTGCTACGACGCTCGCAGCGTTCTTCGGCTTCTACGTCGCCGAGGCGGCGATACTCGATCTCGGACCACATCCCTGGTACACCGACCTGCAGCTGACCCTGGGCTCCGGCCGGCTCTACGAGAAGTGGGGGCTGCTCAGCGGCACGGCGTACGGAGCGCTCGGCGGGATCTGGGTCTCTCGTCGGCTGGTCATCGCGCCGATCGCCGTTGGGCTCGCGTTCATCTTCGAGCCGCTGGTCGTCTTCCTTCTCACTCGCACGGAGGTTTGGGGCGGAGGAGAGTTTCTCCGGTACCGCTGGCTGTGGGTCGCCGAGATTCTCAGCGGACTCGCCGCGATCGCATTGGTGGTCGCGAGAACGCCCGCGCGCACGCAGACTTCCTGAGGCAGAACGCAGGCTCGAAGAGGTCGTGACCGCGTTACAGAACCGAGTCACACCGCTGGGCGAGGTCATCGCCGACCCTGCACGCGGTCTCGTCTACGGCAACCGGGGTTGCCTGCACGACGACGAGCGCCGCATTCGCCGCCGCTACAACGGCAAGCGCTGGATCGCCTGCCGGCTCTCGTTTCGAGGCTGGCATCGGCATCCGCTGATGCAACCCGGGCGCTTTACCGAGCTCTTCTTCCTCGACGAGGCTACGGCTCTCGCCGCCGGACACCGTCCGTGCGCCCTCTGCCGCCGCGAGGATTACCGGCGTTTGCTCGCGATCTGGGCGAGGCTGCATCCAGGGGAGGCGAACGCGGACGCGGTCGATTCTCGACTTCATCGGGAGCGCATCGCGCCCGAAACGCGCGCGCAACGGCATCACAGGGCGCCACTCGGAGAACTCCCCGGCGGTACGTTCGTCCTCTACGACCACGCGCCGCACCTCGTCCTCGACGACGCGCTCCTGCGATGGACGCCGGCCGGTTACACCACTCGGCTAGTGCGGCGTGCCGATCAGCAGGCAGAGGTCATCACGCCGCCGTCGCTCGTCTCTGTCTTGCGCGCGAGCTGGCAATCGCTCGTGCCGCTTCTTCACCCATCGGCGCGGGCGACGACGTCACTCGAGCATGAGCGCGGGTGACGTATTGACAGATCGTTCTCCTACACCCACTTAGCGTTCTGCAACAGCGGCCGGCGCTGAGCGGTGTGGGACGGTGGCTAGAGCGTTGATCCGGCGAGCGTGCGTCGCCTGAGCCGCATCTTGGTGGGCATCGTCCCGGCGGAAGATCCGACGAGGATCACCCCACGCGTAGAGGCGAAGATGTGCCAAGTCCCTGCGAACCCAGGGCCCGCAGGGACTTGGCATACGAGGTCCGAGCGGTTCGACGGGGTGCCCGCCGAACCGCGGCGCGCTCCGCAGGAATTAGACGCCGGTGGGCACGAGTACGTCGTGGGGAAGGACGTCCACGCCAACGATCGCGCCCGTCTCGCTCGGGAGCTTCATCTCGACAGGCTCCTCAGGTCCGGGCACGGAGTCCTTGAGCCGCGAGACCACGCGTCCGGCCTCGATCCGTGCCGGGTAGTCGTGGACCGGCAGGACGAAGGTGTTCTGCAGAGCCTTCTTGACC
>VAWZ01000032.1:0-5484 GCA_005888365.1 Actinomycetota bacterium | reverse complement strand
AGCGGCTCGACGATCTGGTTCTGGATGTCGTAGATGACGTCGCCGCAGATGCAGGCCGTGCCCTGCGCCGTGTCGACGAGCACGTTCATCGAGCCCTCGGTGTGGCCTCCCGCGGCTTCGCAGCGCACGCCCCGGATGATCTCCTCCGTCCCTGAGAGCTCGAGATCGAGTAGGCGGAGCGCCCCCGGCGTGTGGAGCCGGTCGATCAGGTGCTTGATGTACTCGGCCGGGTACTGCTCGCCCATCAGACCGGAGACCGAGAACTCGAGCTCACGGCGATTGATCACGACAGTCGTCGAGGTCGGGAAGCGGTTGTCCTGGCCAGCGTGATCGATGTGCAGATGGGTGTGCAAGACCCAGCGGATGTCGCTGGGCGTCAGGTCGTATTTCTCCAGCTGGTGATCGAGCTCCATCTCCTCGGTCACGTAGCCGGTCATGCCCAGCCGCTGCATGATCTCGGCATGGCTCGCGCCGGTGTCGACGATGATCGGCTCGTCGCCAAGGATCAGGAACCCGAACGTCGGGATCTTCGTACGTACGCCCATGTTGCGCCCGAGTACGAGGAAGCTCGACTCGATGTCGATGTCGATGAGGCTCAGAAGCTTGATCTCGAGGGCCATGCGCCTCTCCTTTCCGCCGTCGGGGATATGAGGACTGGTATACGCCCCGCTGCGTGCGCATGTCAATCGACACTGCGCGAGCGTGCTTCGCCCCGGTCGCGGTAGCTGCTGCCTACGTCCGGCGGTACGCGACAGCCGAGCCGCCGCGCCCTGCGAAGGCAAGAGATGGGCAACGTCGGGGTCCGCCGATCCGTTTCCGGGGCTTTTCCAAAAGCGCGCCCGCAGGAATTGAGCCTGCGACCTCCGGATCATGCGATCCGCGGTTGGCCTGAAGTGCGGACGCCTGATTCGCAACCATAATCCGTCTCATGCCGCTGAAAAAGGTGATGGCAGGCCTCGGAGCGGCACTGCTCTTCGCGACCGGAGTCGCAGCAGCTCTCGCCGACTCGCCGCCGCCGACGACGGATACCACCTCGACGACGAGCACGGCGACCACCACCGCTTCTTCGACATCGACATCGACGAGCACCGAGACGACGACGACGACGGCGCCGGCGACGACGACATCGACAGAGACGACGACGGGCAGCGCAACGCCCACAGTCCCCACGACTCCAAAAACCACTCCCGCAGTGCCTCGCGGCCAGACGACTCCCGCTCGCGGCCTCGAGCGTGGGGCGAGCGTGCCGGCTCAGACCGCGGGTAACGAAGCGCGAGTCGCAGCTCGTCGCCACAAGAAGCATCGGCGGAGGGTTTCGAAGCCGCTCAAGGTCACGCCCCCGCTTGGGCAGCGCGACTTCATCTTCCCCGTCGTCGGCCCCTCCGGCTACGTCGACACATACGGCGACGCCCGCAGCGACGTGCACGGCGGCTGGCACCACGGCGACGACATCTTCGCGCCGTTCGGCGTCCCGGTGGTCGCCGTCGCGAGCGGAACGATCAACCGCGTGGGCTGGGAGAAGGTCGGCGGCTGGCGGCTGTGGGTGCGGAACGACGCCGGCGACGAGTTCTACTACGCGCATCTCTCCGGATACACGCGGAGCGACTTCCACTCGACGCGCGTGAACGCGGGACAGGTGATCGGCTTCCTCGGAAACACCGGTGACGCCTTCACCGGCGCGCCGCACCTGCATTTCGAGGTTCACCCGCGCCAATTGCTGCGCCTCCGCTACGACGGCGCGGTCGATCCCACGAAGTACCTCGACAGCTGGTCGCACCTGGAAAGCGTCGACGCGCCGCTCCCGGTACATCCGCGACTGCCCGAGCAGTTGCTCCTCCGCCGCGAAGCGAGCTATGTCTTCCGCCAGCTTCTCGTGGTGCGGCACGTGCTCGTCACGCCGGTGGAGCAGCGGAAGCGTCCGCAGATCCCGGCGCTAGCAGGCGCGAACGGCCTGTCGTTCGCGCAGCCTCTGCCGGTCAGAGAAGCCGCGTCGGCGGCCAACTCTCGAGCGGGAACGGCCGCGCTCACCATCCCCCTGCTAGCCGGCCTCGCCGCCCTCGCCCTCTTCGCGACGACGATGCTGCTAGCGCGTCTCCGGCATGCGCGTATGCGGGGATCTGCCGCACGGGACGCAGCGGACGCAACGCGCATGCCCTGACGAGACCGGATCGGACGCGGTCCGACCTTTGGCGCGCCTGCTGCGAAGGGAGGCACCGTCCGAGTCGGGTCGCAAGCGTCGCTGGACGACCAAAGTTGGGCAAGCGTTTTTAACGCGCGGGAGCCTCGAAGAGAACAGGAAAGCCCGTTTCCCGGGGCTTCTCGATTAGGCGGCGGCAACGGCGCCTGCATGGCGAGGCAGCTCGACAGCCTGCATGGGACATACCCGAAACGAGCTGTTCGTCAAGAGTAGTTCAGCTGCTCATCCCAGTCGCTCGGACGTCCCTCCGGCGTGAGGTCGAAGAGGTTCCAGACCGGCTCGAGCGTGCCGACGTGGCGGGGATCCTGTCCGGGATCGGTCGGTGCGTAGAAGAGTTCCGAGCCCCAAAAGTGGCGGATCAGTCCGCCGTCGCGGTGAAACACGTTCAGCATCGGCCTTTGTGCTCCCTCGTCGGTCTCGGCGAGGTAGTCGCGGTTGTAGGTGTTGCCGGCCGAGGACAGGAGCCGCAGCCCTCGCCAGCCCCTCTCCTCGGCGAAGGCGAGGATTCGCGCGAGCGGAGCCTTCGCGACGACGGCGAGGTTGATGTGCTGGCTCGCGTGCTCGTCGGCGCCGTCGAGCTGATCAAGAAGGGCGACGCAGGATGGGCATGGGCCCTCCTCGAGCTTGAGGAGTGCCGTCTGGCCACTCGCGGGCCCTGGCCGCTTGTCGCCGGGGTCGCGCGGGAACATGAAGCTGTAGATCACGAGCGATTCTTTGCCAGACGCGAAAAGCTCCGACAACCTCACGTCGGTCGTGGTGCCATCCGCTCCAGCCCCCTGGAAGACGTAGTCCTCGGGAGCGACGCCTCCCGGCGGCAGCGCACGCCTCGCGGCGGCAACCGCCTCCGTGGCGCGGCGCAGCTCAATCTCCTGCTCGAGCAACCGCTCGCGCGCGGCCCTGTATTCGGGTGACTCTCCTGGGAAGGTGATGCCCACGGTGTCTCCTCTCGCATCCGGCGCGCCTGGCAGCGAGCTTGGCCGGATTTCGACCATCTCCGAGACGCTTAGCATGCAAGAGCGCTGAGCGTCCGACTAGATAGACCGGCTGAAGGCTCGGGACTCATCGCAACCCGGCGAGACACCTCGAGGCAGCCACGGTCCCCTGGATAGAGAGCGCAGCCGATGAGCTGAGCCGCGCGGCGCGGTCCTTCGGAGCGAACACTCCGCGACCTCCGGGTTATGCGATGGGAGGCCGAGGATCGCGAATGGGATGAAGTCGAACTATGCAGCGAAAAAGGAAGGCGTGGGACCGACCCGACTGAGTAGCGTGTCGTCATGTTGACTTTGGCACAGGACGAGTGTCGTCCGGCCGTTTCTCGCGCACCCGCGATCGACTGTCGTCCGGTCTCCCGGCGGCGGTGCAGCACATGTTGACGGCGGAGGAGATCAGCCGGGTAACGATCTTTGCAAATCTGGACCCTGGCGGCTGCGAGCGACTTGCGCAGGCAGCGGCCGATATCAGCCTCAGATCGGGCGAGTATGCCGTGGCGGAGGGCGGCGAGCGCGCGCTCTTCGCGGTGCTCGAGGGTCGCATCGAGGCGGTCAAGCTCGTCGATGGAATCGAGCGCGTTGTCGGCGAACGCCGCCCGGGGGACAGGGGAGGTGCCGATCACGCTCGGGACTGGGTTCCCGGTCGGCTTTCGAGCGGCAGAGCAGTCGCGCGTCATGCAGATCGAGCCACACGACTACCACGCTGTCGTGGCGCTCGAGCCGGACGTCGGGAAGGAAGTGGGCAGGCTGGCGAGCGAGCGGATCGGTGGAACGGGCGGGCTTCAGGGCCTTGCGGCCGAGCCCCCGGCACCTCGCGCGATCGTCGTTGGGCATCGCTTGGATCCTTCCTGCACGGAGTTGCGGCGCTTCCTCGACCGCAACCAGATCACCTTCAGCTGGGTCCAGCCCGACGCCCCGAACGCAGCCCAGCAGTGGGGCGGGCCGCTGCCGCCCGAGGAGGATTGCCCGGTGATTCGTGTTGTCGACGGCAAGACCGTGGTGCGGCCGCAACTGCGCCGGGTAGCCGAGCTGCTCGACCTCGGTACCGAGCCGGTTGCAGCGGAGTACGACACAGTGATCATCGGCGCGGGGCCTGCGGGGCTGGCGGCAGGCGTGTACGGCGCGTCGGAGGGCCTGCGTACGATCGTGGTCGAACGAGAGGCTCCCGGCGGCCAGGCCGGTACCTCGTCACGGATCGAGAACTACCTCGGCTTCCCTTCAGGGGTCTCCGGCGAAGAGCTCGCGAGCCGGGCGCTACAACAAGCCAGGAGGCTCGGCGCGGAGATCCTTGTCACGCGGGAGATTACGCGGCTCGATACCGCAGCCCGCCAGGTTCATCTCGACGGCGGCGATGTCCTGCGGGCGCAGACGATCATCCTGGCGTGCGGTGTGGCGTGGCGACAATTTTCGGTCGAAGGGTTCGACCGACTCCGTGGGACGGGCATCTCGTACGGGGCGGCTCCCAGTGAGGCGGCAAGTACCCACGGCCTCGACGTTCACATCGTGGGTGCGGGCAACTCGGCCGGGCAGGCGGCGATGTTCTTCTCTAACCACGCACGGAGCGTGACCATCCTCTGCCGCGCGGACGGACTCGAGAAGAGCATGTCGCGCTATCTCATCGACCAACTCGCGGCCCGCTCGAACATCCACGTCCTCTGTCGGACGGAGGTCGTGGGGGCCCATGGCGACACCTCGCTCGAAGCGATCGACGTCCGCAACGCCGCGACTGGGGAAACGAGTCGGCTCCAATCCGACGGGCTGTTCGTCTTGATCGGGGCTGATGCCGAGACGGCGTGGCTGCCGCCGGAAATCGCGCTCGACGGACATGGCTTCGTGCTCACGGGCCCCGACGTGCGCGCCGCGGGCCGTTGGGGACTCGAGCGCGACCCATATCTCCTCGAGACCAGCGCCCCGGGCATCTTCGCCTGCGGTGACGTCCGGCTCGGGCCCGTCAAGCGCGTGGCCTCTGCGGTCGGTGAGGGCAGCATGGCGATCGCGTTCGTGCACCAATACATCAGGGATACCGAGGATCGGCTCGACGATGGCGTCGCTGCGCAGGCAGTGAAGTCGGCTCGTCACTAGCCCCGAACGACCTATACCGGGTCATTTTGGGGGTGGCCGACAGCCCCCTCCCTGACTGCGAATGCAACGGTGCTCGAGGTGGTGGCGAAAATCGGGCAAGAGTTCGGTGGATCGCCGCCGTGAGAAACAGAAATGCCCCGTTGCCGGGGCCTCTTCCAGTAGCGGGGGCAGGACTTGAATCTGCGACCTCCGGGTCATGCGATCTGAGTTTCCACG
>VAWZ01000111.1:20557-23218 GCA_005888365.1 Actinomycetota bacterium | reverse complement strand
CGCGCTCGCGGGTGCGCCGGTCGGGCGACTCGCGCTGTCGACGCTCCTCGGTGCGCTCGCCGTCGTCTTCGGCATCGGCCTGATGACGACCGCGGGCTACCTGATCGCGCGGGCCGCGGAGCGCCCCGCGATCCTTTCCCTGAGCGTCGCCATCGTCGCGGTGCGCTTCTTCGGTCTCTCGAGACCCCTCGCCCGCTACCTCGAACGCCTCGCCTCGCACGATCTCGCCTTCCGCGTGCTCGCGCACGTCCGGGTCCGCTTCTACGAGAGGATCGAGCGGCTAGCCCCGGCCGGCCTGGAGCAGTACCGCCGCGGCGATCTCGTGAGCCGGATGGTGGGTGACGTCGACGCCCTGCAGAGCCTGTACCTGCGCGGGCTCGGCCCACCACTCGTGGCCCTGGGCGCGGGCACGGTCGCGGTCGGGGTCGCCGCTGCCATCCTCCCGCTTGCCGCCGCCGTTCTCGCGGCCGGACTCGTCGTCGGGGGAGTCGCCGTCCCCGTCGTGGCCGGCCTCCTCGGTCGGGAGGCGGGCGGGCGGCGTGCGACCGCCCAAGGACACCTGGGCGCAGAGCTCGTCGAGCTCCTCCGTGGGGCTCCGGAGCTCGTGGTGTACGGCCGCGAGGAGGAGGCGCTCGGCCGCTTTCGCAGCGCTGATCATGTGCTCGCGCGCCTCGCCCGGCGCGATGCGCTCGCAGCCGGCGTCGCGGACGGTCTCAGCATTCTCGTTACCGGAGCGACCACGGTCGGCGTGCTCGCGGTCGCCGTAGCAGCGCATTCCGCCGGCGACCTCGACCGCGTGCTCGTCGCGGTGCTCGGATTGCTGACGCTGGCGTCGTTCGAGGCCGTGACGCCCCTTCCACTAGCCGCCAGGGAGCTGACGGCGACGATCGCTGCGGGCAGGCGCGTGCTCGAGCTCACCGAGCGAGAGCCCGCCGTGCGCGACCCGGCGGGTTCCCCACCTAGCGTCCCCGTGAGGCCGGCACTCGCACTCGAGGGAGTCGGCGCCGCGTACTCGCCGCTCGGGCCTGCGGTGCTCGACGATTTCAGCCTCGCGTTGCCGGCCGGACGGAAGATCGCGCTCGTCGGGCCGAGCGGCGCCGGGAAGACGACGGTCGTCAATCTCCTCCTCCGCTTCCTCGATCCGACGAAGGGACGGATCACTCTCGGCGGCTACGACCTCCGTGAGCTTCGGCAAGAGGACGTGCGGCGGGCGATCGCCGTAGCGGGACAGGACGCCCACCTCTTCTCGACGAGCATCCGTGAGAACGTCCGTCTCGCGCGGCCCGACGCGAGCGACGAGGAGATCGAGGACGCGCTCCGGCGAGCGCGGATCTGGGACTGGGTCTCGTCCCTTCAGAACGGCGCCGACACGCTCGTCGGGGAAGAAGGGACCGGTCTGTCAGGCGGACAGCGCCAGCGGATTGCGGTGGCAAGGGCGCTCCTCGCGAAGGCACCCATTCTCGTCCTCGACGAGCCCACATCGCAGCTCGACCCGGAGACCGCGGAGACGCTGATCGAGGACGTTCTCGCCGAAGCAGAGGATCGCTCGATCCTCCTCATAACGCACCGCCCAGAAGGCCTCGAGCTCGTCGACGAGGTCGTCACACTCGACCGAGGTAGGGCCGTATCTCAGAGCTGAAAGCTCGGTTACGCCGGCGCGGGCGCCGCTGATCCCGGCGCCGCCGCGGCCGTACCACCTCGCCGCTCTCGGGCGATCGAGATCACGACGGCGCCGACCATCGCGAGTGCGAGCCCGGCCATCGCGACAACGATATGCCAGGGCGGCCTGCTCAGCCGCTCGTCGAACAGGAGGATCCCGATGATCACCGACACGATCGGGTTTGCCGTCGACACGGTCGCGACGGAGGTCGCGAGATAGCCGGAGCTGAGCGACACCTGCTGGATCACGAACGCCGTGATGCCGGCGATCGCCATCGCGTAGAACTCCCAGTGCGAGAGAACGTCTCGCACGCCGACGTGCAGCATCTCGACCGTCGGCTTGACGAGACAGGCCGACATACCGAAAAGGATTCCCGAGACGACTCCGTTATAGGCGGCCGTTCGCGAGCCCTCGCTCCTCCGCCCGAGCCCGAAGAGGACGAGGCAGGCGACGGTGACCAGGACGAGCGCGACCGCCCACTGATCATTCGGCGCGTTGTCGTTCCCACTCGAAGGCTTGCCGAAGATCGCGAAGAGGGCGAGCCCGAGAACGACGACACCAGCGCCGACGACCTCTCTCCTGCCGACGTCTTGCTGAGTGAGCATGTAGCCGAGCGGGAGCGCGAAGACCACCGTCGTCACGAGCAGAGGCTGGATGACGGCCAGCCGCCCGTGATCGAGAGCGACCGCCTGCACGGCGTATCCAACGAGGAGCGCGAGCGTTCCGACGAACCACCACCTGCTCTGGACGAGACGGGTGAGCGAGCGCAGGCTGTCGGGCGAGACCGCAAAATCCAGCGCGCCCCTCTGCTGCAGCGTCGCCGCGACGGCGAAGAGGCATGCCGCGACGAGGGCGAGGAGCTCGGCCACGTGCGGACACTAACGCGCCGGGGTCGGACTCAGCATCTCGTCCCGGTGTGCGGTCGCAGATGGAAAACGCGCTCGAAAAGATGGAGAATCGCGCCTGCCGTCCAAACGCGCAGGGAAGGGACGCGAAACCGG
>VAWZ01000111.1:19972-20527 GCA_005888365.1 Actinomycetota bacterium | reverse complement strand
CAGGATGACGACTCTGGACCCGACGTAGGAGAAGTCGACCTCGGGTTGGCTCACGTTCGCGGCGATCATGATGTACGCGGTGGGCTTCCTCCGGATCATCTCCGCGATCAGCTACCTCGCGAACAGCCACAAGGTGAACAACCTCACCTTCGGGCTGTTCGGCGACAACATGTGGGCATGGGGCATCTGGGATCTCGGCATAGCCGCCCTGGCCATCTACGCTGCGTACTCGCTGCTCTCGGGCGGGGAGTTCGGACGAATCGTCGCGTACCTCTGGGCGATCCTCGTGATCGTCAACGGGTTCCTGATCCTCGGCCAGGCGCCGTGGTACGGAGCGGCTGCGATCACCCTTGCCGGGCTGGTGGTCTACGGCCTCGCCACGACGCGGTCTCGCCCCGCAGGCAGCGCGTACTGACGAACCGACCAGCGACCTCGAGCGAGGGCTGAAGACCGAATCGGAGCCGAAGGCCCGCTCCCCGCTCGGTGGAGCGGGCCGGCGGCTACCCGAAGGAGCGCTGAGCCATGGGTGAGGCGATTGGAAACGTGCTGCCGATG
>VAWZ01000111.1:14500-19941 GCA_005888365.1 Actinomycetota bacterium | reverse complement strand
CTGGGGACGCCGCGCGCGCGCGCCAACGGCCCTGCGTTCGCTGTCGGCTGGCTCGCCGGCCTGACGATCGTCGGCACCATCATGTTGCTGCTCGCAAGCGGCAACGCTTCCCAGGACTCCGGCGAGCCGGCGACGTGGGCGAGCGTCCTCAAGCTCGTCTTCGGCGTTCTCTTCCTGCTGATGGCCGCGCGTATCTGGCGCGGTCGCCCGGCTCCTGGCCGGGAGGCGCAGATGCCCAAATGGATGCATGCGATCGACACGTTCACCGCGGGCAAGGCGCTCGGTGCGGGCGTGCTTCTTTCCGGGCTCAACCCGAAGAACCTGGCGTTGACGATCGCCGCCGCAACCGCGATCGGAGAGACGGGCATCTCGAGCGGCCAGGAGGCCGGGGCGCTCGCGGTGTTCGTCGTCCTCGGGTCGGTCGGCATTCTCACGCCGGTCGCCATCTACTTCCTGCTCGGCGAGCGGGCGAAAGGCATCCTCGAAGGGCTGAAAGCATGGATGGCCGCACACAACGCCGCGATCATGACCGTGCTCCTGCTCGTTCTCGGCGCGAAGCTGATCGGCGACGCGATCACCGGCTTCAGCTCCTAGAAGAAACGAGCTCGAACGCAGCTCGCGACTGCGCTCGTGCTTCTCGACTCGATTCACCCGGGTGATCGACAGTCGCCGGCGCGTTGGAGCGCGTCATCCTTGGCAGTGTGTCCTCGTGGACGAGGCTGACCCCGATTTCCGTGCCCCGCACGAGGCTTTGAGGAGCGGCTGAGCGTGGCCCGCATCTCGCGCCCGAACCTCGTCGAGCGCCGCATGTCGCGCTTCCTGCGCGAACCTCCCTCGGTCCGGACTGCTGCGAGCGTCATCGTCACCGCGACGACGGTGGTCGTGGTCGGCGGCGGAGCGCTGATGCGGGTCCTCGATCCAGACGAGTACTCGAACATCTGGGTCGGGATGTGGTGGGCCCTGCAGACGGTGACCACCGTCGGCTACGGCGACGTCACGCCCCATAATCCCTCCGGCAGGATCGTCGCGACGTTCGTGATGCTCGAGGGCATCGCCTTTCTGACCATCACCATTGCTGCGATAACTTCGACCTTCGTCGCGAGAGCTCAAGGCGAGCGCGAGGCTGCGGAGGCCGCACACGAGGATCAAGCCGAGAAGCGCATCGAGGCGCGGCTCGACGACCTCGCTGCGCGGCTCGACCGGCTCGAGACGATGCTGCTTCAGCTCGGCAACTGATGGCGCCGAAGGACGACGAGCACCGCGCGGGTCTGTCTGGCGCGGCCGGGCGCGCCGCGTTCTTTCCGGCCCGAGCTGCCGCGCGTGCATGGCGAGGACCGATCGAGGAGGCGCTGGACGAGGTCCTCTCGGCACCCGAGATCGCCCGCGTGGTCGACCGAGCGCTCGCCGGGTCGCTCCCGGAGGAGTTCGCGCGCTCGCTCGTCCGCCACCGCGTGCTCGAGCGCATCGTTGCCGAGCTCGCCGCGAGCGGCGAATTGGAGCGCCTCGTGACCACTGCGCTCGGGAGCCCCCGGACACTCGAGCTCACGGACCGAGTGCTCACGAGCGACGAGACGCAGCGTGCTTTGCGCCACGTCGCCTCGAGCCCCGAGCTCCGCGACGCGATCGCCAGACAGACGACTGGGCTGGCGGAGGAGGTGATCGGCGGCGCCCGGGCCTCCAGCGCGCGGCTCGACGACCGAGCGGAGCAGCTCGTGCGTCGACACCCACGAGCAGCGCGGCCGCTCTACGGCGGAATCGTGACCCGCGCGCTCGCGCTCGCGACCGACGCCGCACTGACGATCGTCCTCTTCATGTCCGTCGTCGGGATTTCCGCACTCGTTGCCTCGCTCGTAGGTGGCCTTCGCCCGGCGTGGCTCGCCGGTGCCCTCCTTGCTTCCGGATGGTTCCTGATCGCCGGAACGTACTTCGTCCTCTTCTGGAGCACGGCAGGGCAGACGCCCGGGATGCGACTGCTGCGCGTGCGTGTCCGCACTCGCGGCCTCGACGGCGACTCTCCGTCGATAGGCCGGTCGCTCGTGCGCCTCGTTGGGCTCGTACTCGCGATCGTGCCGATGTTCGCCGGCTTCATCCCGGTGCTGTTCACCAAGCGACGCCGCGGGCTTCCCGACTTCCTCGCCGGAACCGTGGTCGTCTACGAGGACGCGCGTGCGCCCGAGACGACCGAGCCGATGGGTTCACCCGGGTGAAGCTCGACCGTTGACGCGAACTCCGATCACGAGGTTGTTAGCGTCGGCGTGAGCCCGGCACCGACCGCTCAGAGGAGGATGGCGCATGACCCTCGCACACCCTAAGACTCCGAGGCAGGGGAAGGACGAGCTCGGCGTCGCGCCGCTCTTCAGCCTCGAGGGTATGACCATCCCGCGGCATTCGCTACCCGACGGCGAGATGCCGCCGGACGTCGCCTATCAGATCGTCCACGACGAGCTCATGCTCGATGGAAACGCACGCCTGAACGTCGCGACCTTCGTCAGCACGTGGATGGAGCCGCAGGCCGAGAAGCTCATGGCGGAGTGCTTCGACAAGAACATGATCGACAAGGACGAGTACCCGCAGACGGCGGAGCTCGAGACTCGTTGTGTCGCGATCCTCAGCAACCTCTGGCACGCACCAAACGCCGACGAGGCGACGGGCTGCTCCACGACCGGCTCGAGCGAAGCGGCGATGCTCGGCGGGCTCGCGCTCAAGCGGCGCTGGCAGAAGCGCCGGGCCGCCGACGGCAAGCCGGGAAGTTCGCCAACTACTGGGACGTCGAGATGCGCCTCGTCCCGATGGAGGGCGAGCGTTTCAACCTCTCGGCCTAGGAGGCCGTGAAGCTCTGCGACGAGAACACGATCGGGGTCGTGGCCATCCTGGGCTCGACCTTCGACGGCTCGTACGAGCCGGTGAAGGAGATCTGCGCCGCGCTCGACGCGCTCGAGCGGGAGTCCGGTCTCGACATCCCGGTCCACGTCGACGGAGCCTCCGGCGCCATGATCGCCCCGTTCGTGGATCCCGACCTCGAGTGGGACTTCCGTCTCCCACGCGTCGCGTCGATCAACACCTCTGGTCACAAGTACGGACTGGTGTACCCAGGGGTCGGATGGATCATCTGGCGCGACACGGAAGCACTCCCTGACGACCTGATCTTCTGGGTCAACTACCTCGGCGACAACATGCCGACGTTCGCGCTCAACTTCTCGCGTCCGGGAGCGCAAGTGGTCGCCCAGTACTACACATTTCTCCGGCTCGGTTTCGGGGGGTTTCGACGAGTGCAGGGGTACGCCCGGGACGTCGCGACGCGGCTCTCGGCGCGGATCGCGGAGCTTGGGCCTTTCGAGCTTCTGACCCGAGGCGACGAGCTCCCGGTCTTCGCGTTCACGCTCGCCGACGGCATCGAGAACTTCACCGTGTTCGACGTCTCGAACGCCATGCGCGAGCGCGGCTGGCAGGTTCCCGCGTACACGTTTCCCGAGAACAGGACCGACCTCGCCGCGCTGCGTGTCGTCGTGAGGCGAGGTTTCAGCCACGACCTGGCGGACCTGCTCGTGCACGATCTCGAGCGGCAGCTGCCGCGGCTCCAGAAGCAGCCTGCACCGGTGCATGACGCGACGACCTGGACCGCCTTCGCGCACTGACATGTGCCGCTGGCTCGCGTACTCGGGAACGCCCGTTCTGCTCGAAGAGCTGCTCTACAAGCCCGCCCACTCCCTCATCGACCAGAGTCTCCATTCTCGGCTCGGTGCCGAAACGACGAACGGCGACGGTTTCGGCGTCGGCTGGTACGGGGAAGGCGCCACGCCAGGCGTGTTCAAGAGCATCGAGCCGGCCTGGAACGACCGGAATCTGCGTGAGCTCGCCGGGCATCTCCGGTCCGGTCTCGTCTTCGCACACATTCGCGCATCGAGCGGGACCCCGGTGCAGCAGACCAACTGCCATCCCTTCCGCCACGGCCGTTGGCTCTGGATGCACAACGGATCGATCGCGCAGTTCCACGACGTAAAGCGCGACCTCATGCTCGCGGTCGACCCGTCCCTCTACCCGGATCTCGAAGGGTCGACCGACTCGGAGGCGTTCTTCTTCCTCGCCCTCACGTTCGGGCTCGAAGACGACCCGCCCGCCGCGGTCGAGCGCGCAGTCGGGTTCATAGAACACGTAGGTCGCGGCCACGGCATCGAGCACCCCGTTCAGATGACTGTGGCGACGAGCGACGGACGGAACCTGTGGGGGTTCCGATACTCGAGCGAGGGCGAGTCGCGCTCGCTCTTCTACTCCACGCTCGTCGAGACACTGCGAGTCCAGTACCCGGACAACCCGATCCTGCACGCGGTCTCGGACGAGACGAGGCTCGTCGTCTCCGAGCCGCTCGGCGATCTCGCGGGTGCCTGGAACGAGGTTCCGGAGTCGAGCTACGGAGTGATCCGGGAAGGCCAGGACGAGCTCCACCCCTTCACGCCGCGCCCTCCGGAGTAGCCGTCGCCGGAGCGTCTGACGTAGCGTTGCGTGTCGCTTCGCGCGACTCGCTCGAACGAGATGCTCCAAGCGCTCATCCAACTACTCCTGTACGCGCTCCTCGCCGGCTTCAGCGCGCTCGCGCTCGCGGCGACGATCGGGGTGATGCAGGCCGGTCGACTGAAAGCGCTCGCGTTCGGCGCCGGCTTCGTCGCCGGGCAGTTGTTCACGTGCTCGCTCTTCGTGCTCGTCGGAGTCGCTGCGATCAGCTCGAACAACAAGGGTCATCCGGGCGTTCAGGCTTCGCTCGAGCTCGTGATCGCCGGCGTCTTGATCGTGCTCGCAGTCCGGATTCGGGCGCAGGGCCCAATTCGGAGAGAGGGCTCGAGCGAGCGAGCGCGATTGCTGGTCGAACGGCTCGGAAGGCTGCACCTGCTCACGATGCTGCTTGCAGGCCTGCTGCTCGGGATCGGCGGTCCAAAGCGCCTTCTGCTGACAGCGTTCGCGGCAACCTCGATCACGACCGCGGGCGTAGGCGACGTCGGCCAAGCGGCCCTCGTCGTCTGGTACGTGGCAGTCGCAAGTGCCCTCGTCTGGGCGCCGATCGTCCTCTTCGTTCTTCTCGGCGAGCGGATAGTCGCGCTCATGGCGCGCGCTCAGAAACGAGTCGCGCGTTACCAGCGGGGAGCGATGGTGTACGCACTCATCCTGCTCGCCGCCTTCCTGATCATCGACGCGATCAGCATCCTGTGAGCGCCTGATACGCCCGAGCCTTCGCAGGACCGGCAAGCCGTGTCTCAGTACTTGTCTGACGGCTCTGCGAAGGTTCCGACCGTGAGCGAGCCGCGCGGGGTACGCAGGCGCCCCATCCAGTCACGACTGCGGGAGCGGGCCGAGGTCGCGATCACCCATCGGCACGTCTTCCCGTACCTCGCGGGCGTGACTGCGGTGATGGCCACGGGTGCTGGGATCGTCGCGCACGTCACCGACCA
>VAWZ01000111.1:0-14481 GCA_005888365.1 Actinomycetota bacterium | reverse complement strand
GGCGATCGTGACCATTCCAACCGTGGGCTACGGTGACATCGTCCCTACCACCCTCTGGGGCCGGATCCTCGGCAGCATCGTGATCCTCTTCGGCGTCACGTTCCTCTCATTCCTGGTCGCGATCGTGACGTCGCTCTTCGTCGACGCCAACCGCGCCGAGCTAGAGGAGACGAGAGCCGCAAAGGATGAAGAGACGCGGGCGCTCCTCCAGAGCATCGACGGTCGGCTCGCCGCGATCGAGGGACGGCTCGGCTCAATGCCTGACACCACAAGCTGAGGAGACCCGGCTGCGGCGTCGGTCAACCGAGCTTCATCGTCCGTAGGCCACGACAGAATGCCCGCGGTAATGGGCTTTCTCGACCGCTTCCGTCACGGAGCGACGAGCTCGGCCGAGGAGAGTGCGGGTCCGACCGTCGTGCAGATCGACGCCACCTCGCTCTCGCGCATGTTCTCGGCGCCGATGTGGCTGCGCGACCTCGGCCTCCTCTCGTGGTTCCTGATCGGCTTCGCGCTCGTTCTCGTCGGGGCAACCTGGCTCCTCGGCAAGACGTCGACGATCGTCGACCCCGTGGTCGTCGGAGCGATCCTGGCGACGGTCGCCGCTCCGATCGTCACCTGGCTGCAAGGCCACCGCGTTCCCCGTCCCGCGGGCGCCGCAATCGTCCTGCTCGGTCTCCTCGCGCTCGGGGTGCTCATCCTCGCCCTCGTGCTCGGAGGAATCGTCGAGCAGTCGGCGCAGATCAAGACCGCCGCCTCCGAGGCCCTCGACAAGATCGAGGGCTGGTTCAACGACGCGGGAGCGAACGGAACCTCGAGCTCCAAGGACGACGTGAAGCAGGCGGTCCCGAACATCGGCTCGACGCTGCTCACCGGGGTGGCGCAGGGGATTCAAGGGCTTACCTCGCTCGTCTTCTTCCTGACCTTCTCCGTCTTCGGCACGTTCTTCCTGCTGAAGGACGGACCGTCCGTGCGGCGGTTCGTCGACCGGAACCTCGGCGTGCCGCAGCCGGTCGCGACCACGATCACCGGCAACGTCATCCAGTCGCTCCGTCGTTACTTCCTCGGGGTGACGATCGTGGCGGCCTTCAACGCCGTCGTCGTCGGGCTCGGGGCGGTCGCGCTCGGGGTTCCGCTCGCGGGAACGATCGCGGTCGTCGTATTCGTGACGGCCTACGTCCCATTCATCGGCGCCTTCGTGTCCGGCGCGTTCGCCGTCATCCTCACCCTCTCGTCGCAGGGCACCACGGACGCCGTCGTCATGCTGGTGATCGTGATCCTGGCGAACGGACTGCTCCAGAACATCGTCCAGCCGATCGCGTTCGGCGCGACCCTCGACCTGAACCCGCTCGTCGTCCTGATCGTGACGATCGGCGCCGGATCGCTGTTCGGCATGATCGGGCTCGTGCTCGGCGCGCCGCTCACGTCCGCCGCGCTCCACATCAGCCGCGACCTCGCCGCCGCGAAGGCTCTCTCGGCAACGGAAGAGACCGCTGCCGCGCCTCCTGGCTCGCCTGAGCCAGAACCCGCGTAAGACGCGCTCCAGACGCCCGTAGGCTTCTCTCGGTGTTCCTCATCGTCGCGCTCGTCCTGCTGCTCTTCGTGCCGTGGCCGTGGAACCTGCTCGCGTTCCTGCTCGGTCTTCTCGCCTTCTGCGGCGAGGTTCTCTTCTGGAATCGCAGGGTGCGCGGCAAGCGGGTCCGCGTCGGCGCGGAGACTCTGATCGGCCGGACGGCGACGGTCGTCCGGGAGTGCCGTCCTCGCGGACAGGTGCGGGTCGGCGGCGAGCTCTGGGAAGCACGATGCGACCACGGAGCAGACCCCGGCGACGAGGTCCGCGTGGTGGGTCGCAACGAGCTCGAGCTCGTGGTGCAGCGGCTCGGCGCCGCTTGATTACTCGGTGCCGACGGCCACCGCGTCTTGGTCGTAATAGCGCCAGCTCTTGAGCAGCCGGTGGACTTCGGCAGCGCCGACGATCGGCTCGGCCGGAAGCGGGAGCTCGACGGGCGCCATGATGAAGGGTCGCGTCTGGAGACCGCCCATCCCGCCGTGGAACGAGATGAGCTCCTCGAACGCGCAGCCTTCGTCGAGCTCGGGGTCGTAGAAGCTGTTGACGTACAGGTCCGGAGCGTGTTCGAAGCCGTCCGAGCGCTGGAGGTGACGGGCCGCGGTCGGTGAGAAGGGCGCGAGCGGATCGTCGCCCTCCACCCGGTCGTCCGCCAGATAGCGAACGCCACGTGGGCCGAGCACCACGGCCCCGTCCCGCTCCGAGCGGACGACGACGAACCCGACGTGGGGGTGCGCCTTCAGGGCGGTCAGCAGCCGCGGGTGACGCGCCTCGATCTCCTCGAGCGTCAGGCGGCGAGGCTCGTCCATGAGGTAGACGAGTCCGAGGTTCCCGGAGCCGAGGACCACCACCTCCTCGCCGGAGACATCCTTCTTCGGCCCTCGCTTCTCGCCCGACTCCTCGCCCTGGCCCGTCGCCTCGTCGAATGCGACGCCGACGTTCGTCCGGCTCTCGTCCTCCCCGCCGACCGCTCGCACCTGGTCCGACTCGACCGACTCACGAACGAGATCGTCCAGGCCGTAGCCGTTGCGCTGCTTGAACGTCGCGCCCTGCGTCTGCCCGTGATCGGAGAGGACGACGAGGCGATAAGGCCGCGGCGCATAGCGACGGGCACGCTCGATCCTGCCGAACTGCTGGTCGAGCTTCCGCAGGGCCTCGAGCGTATCGGGGCGCTCGAGCCCGGAATGGTGCGCGACCTCGTCGTAGCTCGCGAAGGTCGCATAGACGGCGGCCCTCCCTTTGAGCATGTCCGTCAACACGGCGTAGACCGTCAGGTCGCGCACGACGACGCACATGCCCGCCCGCAGCAAGGGATAGATGCCGCCCCGGTGACCGCGCGGGCGAACGTCGCGGCGGCGCTGCCGGGCAGCCGCGACCACCTCGAGAATCGCCTCCCAGATGACGAGGACGAGCGTGCGGGTGACGTTGAACCCGTTCGCGAAAAAGGCGCGATAACCCGGGTTCGCCTGCTTCTCGGCGCTCACGCGGCTCGCTGTCAGGAGAACGAAGTCGGCCTCGCCCGAGAGCAGGTTGCCCCGACTGGCGCCTCCGTCGCGGAGCAGCCCGTCGCCCGCGTGGCGCCGCTCGATCTCCGCGCAGTCGTCCGGATTCGAGCAGACCATCAGCTCTCCTCGTTCCTTCTCGACCCAGCGAAAGGCGGGAACATCCTCGTTCGAGCCCATGAGGATGCCCGCCTGGCTCGCGCCGGTCTGCGATGACAGATCCGTCTCCCATTCGACCAGGTGATGGGTGTCCTCGGCCAGCCAGCGCGCCATCTGCGGCGCGTTTCCGTCCCGCATCGCTCTCTGCAGAACCGGCTTGGAGAGCCCGTCGATCTCGAGGTAGATGATCCCCGGCACGTCGGTCTCGACCCGCTCCCCCGAGTGCCCCGCTACCCGGTGAATCACGCGCAGCGAATACGCCTCGTCGTCGTTGGCCCCGAGCACCACCTCGAGCGCCGTCGAGATCGCGGAGATGACGAGCGCCGCGACCAGAGCCGCGCCGAATCCTCCGACGACGATCGCTCCGTCCGTCAGCGCGTCGGTCGCCCGCAGCACGAAGACGTCCAGGAGAAGGACGAGAAGGAACGACGTGGCGACCGTGTACGGGAGACGGATCGCCGCCACGATCGGCGCGAGCACGGCATTGAGCAGGCCGATCACCAGGGCCGCGCCGAGTGCCTGCCAGAAACCGCCGACCGAGAAGCGCGGAAGGATCCCCGCGGCGATGAACACGCTGGCCGCTCCGACGAGGAGCGAGAGCACCAGCCGTCCGAGCCGAAGCTCCGGGCGAACGTCGCCACGGCGGGGCTCGAGGCCGTGCACTTGTGCTGCCTCCGACACGATCCGACTCTAAAGCTCCCTCGTCCTGTCGTGAGCGTTAGCGGTGCAAATCACCCGGGTGATGCGGTCTGGGCCGCGGGGAGGGTTCGCTGCCTGAGGCTGCTCTAAGCTCCGAGGCGATGAGCGAGGCGATCGCAGCTCCGGCAGCCCGCTGGCGGGCTCGCGTCATTCGGCTCGTACTCGTCGCGCTCGTGATCGCAGCGATCGCGATCGTGACGTATCTGCTCGGGTGGGACATCCGCTCGTGGTTCCACGACCTCTGGCACGAGATGACGAGCATCTCGCTCGGCTATCTCGTCGCCGGACTCGTCGTGCAGACCGGTCAGACGACCTTCGCTGCTTACGGATGGCTCTGGATACTGCGCTACGCGTATCCCGACGTCGAGCTTCCCTTCAAGCCCGTCCTCGCGGCGTACGCGATCGGCGTGGCGCTGAACGGGTTCCTGCCGGCGAACATCGGCACCTTCGTGATGATGTTCATCTTCCTCACGTTCATCCCCGGATCGACCTTCCCCGGCGTCTTCGCAGGCTTTCTTGTGCAGAAGATCTTCTTCACGCTCGCCGGCACGTTCATCTACCTCTACCTCTTCCTGTCCGTCCCCGGCTCCTTCAACATCGAGCTCGGGAACATCTCGGCGCACAAGGTCTTGACCGCTTTGATCATCCTCGGGGCCGTATTTCTCCTCGTCGTCCTGGTCCGCATCCTCTGGCGGAAGATGAAAGGCCTGTGGGAGAAGGCGAAGGTCGGAGGGAAGATCCTCGAGTACCCCCGCGTCTACTTCTCGCGTGTGTTCTTTTCACAGTTTCTCAGCTGGTCCTGCAAGCTCGGCGTCATCGGCATCTTCCTCGCCGCCTATGGCATTCCCGTGACCTTTCACACGATCATGAGCGTCGCCGGCGGCAACTCGCTCGCGAATGTGGCCTCCTTCACTCCGGGTGCGGTGGGAATCACGCAGGCGGTGAACACTGCGAGCCTGACCAACGTGACCGATGCGACAACGGCGGCCGCGTACTCGCTCGGCCAGCAACTGATTGTCACGGCGTGGAACCAGATCTTCGCCATCACCCTGCTCATCTGGACGTTCGGCTGGACGGGGGGCAAGCAGCTCGTGCGCACGTCCTACTCGGAGGCGAAGGACAAGGTGGAGAGCGCGTAACCCCGCGCAGCGGAGGAAGTCCTAGACCATCGTTTCCTGGCCCGGGCGGAGAATTCGAACCTCGATCTTCGGAGCAAGAGCTTGCATCTGCGTCCTGAACTCCTCGGCTGGAAGGTCGATGAACGACGGCCTGCCGTGGAGCGCAGCCTGGAGCGGGAAGTACGTTCCCCAATGGATTGGAATCGCGACAGAAGCCTGGAGCATCCGCGCCGCCTCCGCCGCCTCGGGAGGACCCATGTGGCCGGGGCCGAGCGACGGCCCCCAGCCCCAGATGGGAACGAGCGCGATGTCGATGGGGCCGAGAGCCGTCATGCCTTCGAAGACATCGGTGTCGCCTGCGAAGTACACCGAGCGCGTGCCCAGAATCACGTGCCCCATCGGTTCGGCACGCGGGCGGAGCAACAGCCGACGCGAGTCGTGTACCGCCGGGGTTCCGCGGACGACCAGCGCTCCGATTCGAAGCTCCTCGCCGACCCCCAGCTCGGTGATCGAGCGGAATCCCTTTCGCCGCAGGAACCCTCCCGCACCCGGCGGAACGACGAGCGGAATGTTGCGCCCGAGACGCTCGAGTGATGGGATGTCGAGATGATCGAGATGGAGGTGCGAGATGAGGACGGAGTCGATTTCGCGCAGGAGGATCGTGTCCACCTTGACGACGCGGCGAAGATGTACGACCCGAGGCCGAAGCAGAGGGTCGGTCAGCAGGCGAACGCCGTCCATGTCGATCAGCACGGTCGAGTGTCCGACGTAGAGAATGCGGGCCGGCATGAGATCGGCATCGTATGAGTAGCCCGGCGGGCCGCGGGCGCCGCTGGCGCGGGCCGGTGGCCCGGCTCCTGACAGTGCTCGGCGTGCTGCTCGTCGTCGTCTCGATCGCGGCGAACTTCGTGGAGCGGCAGGCCCTCGGCAAGTCCGACTTCAAGGAGACCGCGAGACAGCTGATCGCCGATCCTGCGATCCAGCAGCAGGTCGCCTCGTCGCTGACCGACCAGCTGTTCGCGAACGTCGACGTGCGAGCCGAGCTCGAAAAGCGCCTTCCCGCCAACCAGAAGGGGCTCGCCGGCCCCATCGCCGGGGCTACGCGCCCGCTGACCGAGCGGCTGGCGCGCGAGCTCTTGCAACGCCCGAGGTTCCAGGAGGCGTGGGTCACGGCACTCGTCGCCGCGCAGCAGCAGGTCGTGCGGGTGCTCGACGACCGGGCGAAGTTCGTCCAGACGGAGGGAGGCGTCGTGTCCGTCGACCTGCGACCGGTACTCGATGCCCTCACCCAAGAGCTCCCGCTCGTGCCGAATCTCGGCCAGAAGCTTCCGAAGAACGCGGGCGTGATCACGCTCTTCAAGGCGGACGAGCTCAAGACCGCGCAGACGGCCACGCGAGGTCTCCGATTCGTCGCCGCCTGGATCTGGGTGCTCGCCCTCGTGTTTTGGATCGCGGCCGTCTACCTTGCGCGCGATCGCCGCAAAGAGGTGCGGGCGATCGCCGTCGGGTTCGTCGTCGTCGGTGTCCTCCTGCTCCTCGTTCGCCGCCTCGCCGGCGACTACGTCGTCGATCAGCTCTCGGCCTCGCCTTCGCAGGACGACGCCATTCGACACACCTGGGACATCCTGACCCGCCTCTTGATCGACGCCGCCTGGGCTGCGATCGCGGTCGGGATCGTCGCGCTCGTGGGCGTGTGGCTCATCGGTCCGAGCCGACGCGGCACCGAAGCGCGCGGCTGGCTTGCCCCGTATCTCCGACGACCCGAGCTCGCGTTCGGCGTCGCAGCCTTTCTCTTCCTGCTGCTCGTGCTCTGGGGTCCGATCTCGTACGTGCAGAGGCCCCTGACGCTTCTTGCCTTTGCGATCCTCGCCGCCCTCGGCGTCGAGGCACTACGGCGCAAGGCTGCTCGTGAGGTTCCAAGCGCAGCGGCGGGAGCTGCGCCGATACGTCCCGGACGGGCCGACGTCCCCCCTGCGCCTCGCGAAAGCCCGACTCAGGCGGAGGAGCTCGAGCGGCTCGTCGAGCTGAAGGACAAGGGCGCCCTCACGAACGAGGAGTTCGCCGCCGCCAAGGCGCGTCTTCTTGGCCTCGTGCAGCGAGACTGAGACACCGGCGTCCAAACGCCGAATCCCCCGCGCGCGGGACACTGCCGGAGACTGACGGATCCGACGTTCGTCCTAGTGAGAACCGCTCGCCGCCTGCTCATCAGCGTGCTCCTCTTCGCCTCGGCGTTGTGGGTCGTCGTACCCGCCGCTACCGCCTCGCAGCTGATCGCACGGGACGCAACGGGGGTCAAGCTCCAGGTCAACTCGCAGGGACGCGCTCTCATCACGTATCGCGCTCGGGGGACGACGCACCACGTGCTCGCCTGGGGAGCGCTGAACGCGATCGATCCGACCGAGGCGCGAAGCCAGCTCGCCTTTCGAGTCGACTACTCGGGAGGCTGGGGCTCCACCGGGCGAGCGGTCTGGAAGTCGCTGCGAAACGTCTGCCGCCCCGCGAGCGTCCGTGTCGCCTGGCTCGTCACAGCTTGTCGAGCTCCGGACGGAAGCTACTGGGCCCTCCAGAGCTGGCAGCGGACGCTTCCCGACTACGGCCTCCCGGCGAAGGGCATCCATGCCGCCCGGGAGCTTCGCCTCTCCCACTGGCGCGGGCCGCTGCCGAAGCTCGAGATCCAGACCGGATGGGCCTACCGCCGCTACCACTCGCTCTTCGGTCGCCTCACGTGGCGCGGCCGTCCCGTGTACGGGTTCGCCTCGACGTCCGCCGGTCGTCCCCTGGACGGCTTCGGACGCAACCTCTACGTCGACACCTACAACTCGGCCTACGGCCCGGGCTGGCATCGCGAGAATGCCTTCTTGACGCACACCGGAAGCGGAGGCTTCTGCTACGGGTTCTACCCGCACGGCGATCGCCCGCCGGGGATGGGCGAGCGCTACCGTGCGACCGTGAGCGGGCCGGGTGTTCTTCCGGACGTGGCCTGGGAGGGCGCCGCTCCGAAGACCTACGACCGCTCCTACGACGTCGCCGAGGACGCCCGCCAGCTCGCCCTGCTCGGCGCCGATCCGCGCTGCAAGCCGCGCTGAGGGGCGGAAAGACTCGACAGATGTCCAGTGTCAATTCACAATGCGAACGGCGCCCCTCGCGCCGCTAGCCGCCAGCGACCAAAAGGAATCGCCATGGAGAGGATCGCCGCCCTCTCGACCGGTACCAAGCTCATGCTCGCCTCCGCGACGCTGCTCTTCTTCGACCTGTTCCTGACCTGGCAGAAGCTTCCGCAACGGTTCGGGGGCAAGTTCGACGTCACCGACAACCTCGACGCCTGGGACGGTTGGGGACTCCTCCTCGGCCTCCTCGCCCTCTCCCTCCTGACGCTCTTGATCCTTCGCGAGACCGACGTCGAGCTGTCGCCGGAGGTTCCATGGAACCGGATCACGCTCGGGATCACGGGGGCGATGCTCGTCATCGCGCTGCTCAAGAACCTGACGGATGCCCACTCGGCGTGGGCGAGCTACGCGGGCATCGGCTTCGCAGCGCTCGCGGTCGTCGGGGCCTACCTCGACCGGGACCGCATCCAGCCCGAGCGCGAACGGCCGCTCGCCGAGGAGTGGAAGCCTCGTGTCCGCGCGTCGCCAGGCCCCGCGCCGTCCGGTCGGGCGTCCGAGCACCGCGCGACGGCGGCCGAGTCGGAGCCGCAGGCGGCCGAGCCCTCCTCCCGCTGGTAGCTACTCGGTGTAGCCCTGGCGGTGGCTACTCGGCTGTACTACTCAGTTGTAGCTACTCGGCCGTAGCTACTCAGCTGGCGTGGCTTCCGGGCTCTCGCCGTCCGGGTCCTCCTCGGGCCCGCCGACGGTCGCCGGCACCGGCTTGCCCTCGATGACGCGGATGTCGATGAGCGCCTCGTCCGGCTCCGGGTTCTCGCGACGGTCAATGAGGATCGTCGAACCGGCCGCGAGCTCGCGCCCGAGGATGTAGTCGGCGAGCGGGTCCTCGATCAGGCGCTGGATCGAGCGCCGCAGCGGCCGGGCGCCCATCGCCGGGTCGTAGCCCTGCTCCACGAGCAGCTCCTTCGCGTCGTCCGTGAGCTCGATGACAGTCCCGTGCTTTGCCATCTCCTCGCGCACCCGCTTCATCATCAGATCGACGACCTCGAGGATCTCGGCGCGCTCGAGCTTGTGGAAGACGATGACCTCGTCGATTCGGTTAAGGAGCTCGGGCCGGAACACCTTCTTGAGCTCCGACATCACGCGCTCCTTCATCTCGTCGTACGTGAGACCGCCCTCATCCCCCATGGAGAAGCCGAGCGTCTGGTTCTTCGAGATCTGCGCTGCGCCGAGGTTGGACGTCATGATCACGATCGTGTTGCGGAAGTCGACCTTCCGTCCTTGCGCGTCAGTGAGCTTCCCGTCCTCGAGGATCTGCAGGAGGATGTTGAAGACGTCCGGGTGCGCCTTCTCGATCTCGTCGAGCAGGACGACCGAGTAGGGCTTGCGGCGAACGGCCTCGGTCAGCTGGCCGCCTTCGTCGTAGCCGACGTAGCCCGGAGGTGAGCCGACGAGCCGGGACACGGAGTGCTTCTCCATGTACTCCGACATGTCCACCTGGATCATCGCGTCCTCGTCGCCGAAGAGGAACTCGGCGAGCGTGCGGGCGAGCTCCGTCTTCCCCACCCCCGAGGGGCCGAGGAAGATGAACGAGCCGGTCGGGCGCTTCGGGTCCTTGATGCCCGCCCGGGCGCGCCGGATCGCCTTCGACACCGCGACGATCGCCTGGTGCTGCCCGATGACGCGCTTGTGCAGCTCGTCCTCCATTCGGATGAGCTTCTGCGACTCGGCCTCGGTGAGCTTGAAGACCGGGATCCCCGTCCACATGGAGACGATGTCGGCGATCTCGTCCTCGCCGATCTCCGGCTGCTCCTCGTCGGCCTGGTTGCGCCAGTCTTCCTCGAGCTCCTTCTTCTTCTGCGTCAGCTTCCGCTCCTTGTCGCGCAGCTGCGCGGCCTTCTCGAACTCCTGAGCCTCGATCGCGGCTTCCTTGTCCGAGCGCACCTTCTCGATCTCGTCCTCCAGCTCGCGGTAGCGAGGCGGCGCGGCCATCGTCGCGATCCGGATGCGCGAGCCGGCCTCGTCGATCAGGTCGATCGCCTTGTCCGGCAGGTGCCGGTCCTGGATGTACCGATCCGCTAGCACCGCAGCAGCCTGGAGCGCGTCGTCGGAGATCTTGCAGCGGTGGTGCGCCTCGTAGCGGTCGCGGAGCCCGCGCAGGATCTGCACCGTCTCGTCGATCGTCGGCTCCTCGACCCGCACCTGCTGGAAACGCCGCTCGAGCGCGGCGTCGCGTTCGAGGTACTTCCGGTACTCGCCGAGCGTCGTCGCCCCGATCGTCTGGATCTCGCCGCGGGCGAGGGCGGGCTTGAGGATGGAGGCGGCGTCGATCGCGCCTTCTGCGGCGCCGGCGCCGACGAGGTTGTGGAGCTCGTCGATGAACAGGATGATGTCGCCGCGCTGGGTGATCTCCTTCATCACCTTCTTCAGGCGCTCTTCGAACTCCCCGCGGTACTTCGACCCCGCGACGAGCGCGGCGAGGTCGAGCGTGTAGATCTGCTTGCCCTTCAGGAGCTCGGGCACCTGGCTCGCCGAGATCCGGGAGGCGAGGCCTTCGACGACGGCGGTCTTGCCGACGCCCGGCTCCCCGATCAGCACCGGGTTGTTCTTCTGCCGGCGCGAGAGGATCTGCATGACGCGCTCGATCTCGGTCTGGCGGCCGACGACAGGGTCGAGCTTCCCTTCGACCGCCTGCTTCGTCAGGTTGCGGCCGAACTGGTCGAGGAGCTTCGAGCTCTTCGTCTTCTCACCCGCGGGCGCGGAGCCCGACTGCCGGCGGCCGGGGCCGGAGAGCATGCGGATGATCTCGTTGCGGATCTTTTCCGCATCTGCATCGAAATCGAGCAGGATCCGCGCGGCGACTCCTTCGTTCTCCCGGACGAGGCCGAGCAGGATGTGTTCGGTACCGATGTAGTTGTGTCCGAGCGAGAGAGCCTCGCGCAGCGCCAGCTCGAGGACCTTCTTCGCGCGCGGGGTGAACGGGATCTGGCCGGTGGTGACTTCGTCTCCCTGGCCGACGATACGCGCAACCTGCGCACGCACCTCCTCGACCGTGATGTCGAGAGACTCGAGGACGCGGGCTGCAAGCCCCTCCTCTTCTCGCAAGAGACCGAGCAGGATGTGCTCGGTTCCGATGTAGTTGTGCTTCAGCGCTCTCGCCTCGTCCTGCGCGAGAACGACCACCTGCCGTGCCCGTTCGGTGAATCGCTCGAACAACTCCTCCGACCCTCCTTTCCCCAAGTCTTCCGGAGCTGACGGGATTGCCCACTCCGGGTCGAAGGTGTCCTCTGATCGTAGCCGACGAGTCTAGTTCGGGAACCTCACCCCGGAGGTTCGCCCGGGAAGCGCTGTACCCTTCCGCCGGCGCATGAAGATCCTTCTGACGGGCTCGTCGGGCCAGATCGGCACGAATCTCGCGCTCCGGCTGCAGGTCGACGGACACGAGGTGTTCGGGGTCGACAAGCGCCTGAACACGTGGACGAACGCGTACCCGTACCTGCTCCAGGACCTCGCGGGTCACTACGCGCCGTTCGCCGGCGGGATCAACGGCGTCGAGTACCCGGACGTCGATCTCGTCGTCCACTTCGCTGCGCATGCCAAGGTGCACCAGCTCGTGCGGCAGCCGCACCGCGCCCTGGAGAACGCGGTGATGACCTTCAACGTCCTCGAGTACGCACGCCAGAAGCACGTCCCCTTCGTCTTTGCCTCCAGCCGCGAGGTCTACGGCGACGTCCATCGCTTCGAGGAGTACGGCGAGCAGGTCGCCGACTTCGCGTACACGGAGAGCACGTACTCGGCCTCGAAGATCGCCGGGGAGGCGTTCGTCTACTCGTACGCCCGCTGCTACGGATTGCCGTACCTCGTCTTCCGCTTCTCGAACGTCTACGGGCGCTTCGACAACGACCTCCACCGGATGGTGCGGGTGATCCCGCTCTTCATCCACTCGATGCTGCGAGGCGAGCCGATCACCATCTACGGCGGGCGCGAGAAGACCCTCGACTTCACCTACGTCGACGACTGCATCGACGGAATCGTCAGCGGAATCGAAGCCCTAGCCGAGGATCGGGTCGTCAACCAGACCATCAACCTCGCGTACGGTCAGGGCAACACGCTCGTCCACTGTGCCGAGCGGATCGCAGCCGAGCTGGGAACCGAGCCGCAGATGACGCTCGCTCCATCGCTCCTCGGCGAGGTGACGCACTACGTCGCGGATCTCTCGAAGGCGCGCGAGCTCCTCGGCTATAGCCCCAAGGTCTCGCTCGACGAAGGGCTCGCCCGTGCCGTCGCCTGGTTCCGCGAGCACCGCGCAGTCCACCCCGAGGAGGACGTCCCCGTCGCGGCCGACCACGAAGGAGCACACGCGGCCGTGAGCGGCTGGAAATCGGCGCCGACGCAGCTCGTCGGCGAGGGCTAGGCGGCCCAGCGCGGCCTGCGCACCCGTACCGCTCCGCCGTCCGGAAGCGGGGATTCGGGATCCGCGAGCACAAGCGTCTCGAGGTCTGGCACAGCCAGTGGGCGCGCATAGTAGAAGCCCTGGCCGAGCCGGCAGCCGAGCCTCAGCAGCTCCGCCGCCTGCTCGGGTAGCTCGATTCCCTCCGCCACGACCGGGAGATCGACGATCGCCCGTACGAACACCAGCCGCTCGGCCGCGTCGACGTTGCGAATGAACGAGCGGTCGATTTTGAGCGTGTGGACTGGCAGGTTGTGCAGAAGCGAAAGCGACGAATAACCGGTGCCGAAGTCGTCCAGCGCGAGCTGTAGGCCGAGCTCGGTGACCTCCTCGAGAATGCTCGTCATCTCGTCGCGGCGGCGCGCGAGGACGCTCTCGGTGATCTCGAGAGTGAGGGCGGACGCGGGAAGCCCCGAGTCCGCGAGTGCCGCACGGACTTCGTCGACGAGACCCGGGCGGCGGACCTGCCGGGGAGAGACGTTGACGCTCACCTGCATCGTTTCCGCCCCGGGGAGGCTGGAACGCCATTCCGCCGCCTGGCGGCAGGCCTCGTTGAGCACCCAGCGACCGATCTCGACGATGCGACCCGTCTCCTCCGCGAGCGGGATGAACTCCATGGGCGGGACGAGCCCGCGGGTGGGATGTCGCCAGCGAACGAGCGCCTCGACCCCGACGAGCGCGCCCGTGGCGAGCTCGACGGTCGGCTGGTAGTGGACGACGAACTCCTCGTCGACGCGAGCGCGCCGTAGGTCAGAAACGAGCTCGAGGCGTCCGACGACGTCGTCGTCCATGCGCGGCGCGTAGACGACGTACTGCGACTTGCCGGCGGCCTTCGCGCGGTACATCGCGACGTCCGCCGAGCGCAACAGCTCCTCGGCGTCGTTCGCGACGGCGATCCCGACGCTCGCCGTGACGAAGAACTCGCGGCCGTTGACGTCGAACGGCTCCTGCAACGTCGAGATCAGGTGCGCGGCCACGTCGACTGCGGCCGATCCTCCTTCGACTTCCTCGACGAGAACCGCGAACTCGTCTCCGCCGAAGCGTGCGATCGTGTGGCTCGGCGAGAGCGCGTTGCGCAGGCGCTCCCCCACCGCACGCAGCAGACCGTCACCCGCGAGATGCCCGAGGCTGTCGTTGACCGCCTTGAAGTCGTCCAGGTCGAGGAACACGACGGCGACGTCTTCGTCCGCGGGGCCGTGCACGACCAGCGCGTGCTCCACGCGGTCGGTGAACAGTGCACGGTTCGCGAGCCCGGTCAGCGGATCGTGGAACGCCTGATGCCGCAGCTGCTGCTCGGCTTCCTTTTCGGGCGTGACGTCGAGCAGGTATCCCTGCAGGACCGGCTCGCCTCCGTCCTGGTCGGGGATGAGTCGCGCCTCGTCCCGCACCCAGACGACGCGGCCGTCGTCAGCCAGAAGGCGGTACTCGATGTGCAGCGGCTCTCCGGTCGCGTGTGTCCGAGCATGTGCCGCGAGCACTCGCTCGCGGTCGTCGGAATGCAACGTATCGACGAAGAGCGCCGGATTCGAGACCCACTCGTCGGCCGGATACCCGAGCATCGACTCGATCTGCGGGCTCGTGTAGATGTTCGAGCTCTCGACGTCGACCCGGTCCACGTAGACGGAGAGCGGAAGCTGCTCGACGAGCGTCCGGTAGCGGTTCTCCGCGCGCCGGAGCGCCTCCTCGGCCCTCTTTCGCTCCGTCACGTCGATCGCGAAGCCCTGGCGGAACGCGGACCCTCCGTCCGGCGGATCGACGACCACGGACTGATCCTCGAGCCAGACGACCGCACCGGATTTCGAGCGAATCCTGTACTCGCAGCGGAGCGTTCCCCCGCGGGCGTACACGGCCTCCCTCTCCGCGAGCACGCGTTCGCGATCGTCCT
>VAWZ01000112.1 GCA_005888365.1 Actinomycetota bacterium | reverse complement strand
GCGGGCCCGTCGCGAGAAGCATCTGTTCGGCGGCGCGATGCGACAGGCGGGGATCGTGGCGGCCGCCGGACTCTATGCGCTCGAGCACCACGTCGAGCGGCTGGCGGACGATCACCTGCGGGCGCGACGGCTCGCAGAGGGTCTCGTCGAGGCCGGGCTGCCGGTCGATCTCGAGCAGGTGGAGACGAACTTCGTGCAGATCGACGTCGCTCCGCTCGAGCTTGCGCGAGCCGAGGCACTCGGGCGGCTTCGAGAGGCAGGCGTCGGGCTCTCCGCCACGATTCACCCCACCGTGCTGAGGGCCGTCGTCCACCTCGGGATCGACCTCGTTCCGGCCGCGCTCGCTATCCCGACGGCTACCGCACGACGAGCGTAGGGCTCGCGATCGCGCGCGCCGGATACCACAGACGGACCATGGCTCCCCTCCCGGCGCTCACGACGCGCAGCAGGTATCCACGCGCGGTCGTCTCGTGGAGCCCGCCGTTCACGACCCAGCGAGACCCGTTCCAGCTCTGGAGCTCGTACTCACGAGGTCCCGTGCCCGGTCGCACCTGGCCCCAGACCGTCGTCCGCCTGCCCCGCCGTGAGACCTGCGTGAGCGGCAGCATCATCGCGTCCATGCTCGGCTTGGCCTTCCCGCGCACGGTCTCGAGCCCGCTCTGCCAGCGTGCCAGGTCGGGCTCGTCGCGGAAGAGGTACTGGATGAGCATGTCCACCTTGGGAGCCGTGAACACGCGTCTGGCCGCTTCGGCGATATAGCGTGCCTGGAGCGCATACGAGACGCCGTACGGGTCCGGAGGATCCGTCTGGTACGCGTACTCCGTCAGCCAGATTCGTGCGCGCGGGAACGCCCGTCCCACCTGCGTGAGCAACCGCTCGAGCGTCGCCATCGTGATCACCTTGCACGAACAGCCGCCGGAGTACGGCGTGTCTCCGGGATAGACCGGATACGGGTTGTGCGCATATGCGTCGAGATGCGCTCCCGCCCGAGCCATCCCGTGGATGAAGTCGACCGGCGTCATACCGCCCTTGCCTCCGCGCGGAGCGGTGACGCCGCCCGCCACCTTGGCCAGCGGATCGGCGGCCTTGATGCCCGCATAGCCGGGATTGAGGAGTCGCGTCACGTACAGGCTGGGAGAGACCGGCTTCAGCCATTGCACCTTGTTCGGCTCGTTCCAGATCGTCCAGTAGCGCACATACGGGTAGCGGGACGCGACCGCGCGCGCGAAGCGCTGGAAGTCGCTCCCTCGGGTGGGAGGGGCATTCGGGAGGCCGCTTGCGCTCGCCCAGTCCGGGGTTCCCCAGAGGGTGACCAGGGGAGCGAGCCCCTGTCTGTGCAGCGCGCCGAGCAGTCGGTCAGCGCGGCTCCAGTCGTAGTCACCCTGGCTGGGCTCGGTCTCGTTCCAGTCGAGCGTGACCCGGACGACGCTCAGGCCGAGCCCCTTGATCATGGCGACCCGGTCGTGGAGCTTGCCCGGGCCAGCCTCGAGCCACGCGTCGTCCTGGATCCCGAAGCGAACGTCCGCCGCGGCTCGGGCCGTCTGCGTCGTCGCTGCGCACGCGCAGGCAACAGCGACCACGAGCGCGACGACGACCCTCATTCGTCAGGGTGTACCCGATACGAGCCGTTGCCACTCGGCAACTTCAGAGCTTCCTTACAAAGGCCTTAGGCGTGTCTTACCGAGAGCCGGCGACGTAGAACGCGACCACCGCGACGGCGTAGCTCGCGACGAGGGCCGCTCCGCGTGGGCGACTCGAGCGACCGTCGGCGAGGACGAGCGCCGCAACCGCCACGCTGCCTCCGAGCGTGGCGAGCTCCACCGGCCGGAAGCTCAGCGCGAGCGGCTCGATCAGCCAGGAGAGGATTGCGACGGCAGGGATGAGGAACACGGCGACCTGGGCAGCGGAGGAGAGGGCGATTTCCGCCGCCAGGGAGATCTTTCCGCGGTGCGCGACGAGGACCGCGCCCCCGTGCTCGGCGGCGTTGCCGACGATCGCCACGATGACCGCGGCGACGAAGAAATCCGACAGCCCGACCTTCTCCGCGAAGGGCTCGAGCGAGCCGACGAGGATCTCCGCGACGAGCGCGGTCGCGACCGTCGCGACCCCGAGCACGACGAGCGAGCGTGAGAGCGACCATGCCCCAAGGGCGGCCTCGTCGTCGTGGCTTTGGAGCGCCCTGTGCCGGCGCAGCGAGTACCAGGTGACGAGCACGTAGACGACCAGCAGGAACGCCGAGACGGGGACGGACAGTACCGCCAGGGAGTGGCGATTCGGCTCCCCGTGCCAGCCGGGGACCGCCGGAATCAAGAAGAGCGCGGTGGCGAGCCCGACGAGGCCGAGCGAGAGGAAGCTCGAGAACCTGTCCACCCTCCCGCGTCCACCCGCGAGGAGAGATGCGCCGAGGACGAGCAGGAGGTTCGAGACGACACTGCCCGTGAGCGAGCCGCGAACGACCTCGGGCAGACCCTTGTTCACCGCGAGCAACGCGATGATCAGCTCGGGAGCGTTCCCGAAGGTCGCGTTCAGGAAGCCGCCGACACCCGCGCCGGTGTGCTCGGCCGCATGATCGGTTGCCTCCCCGATGATCCACGCCAGGGGGACGAGCGCGAGCGCTGACAGGACGAAGTTGGCGGTGTCGGACAGGTCGGCGAAGTACCCGAGGAGGATCACCACGGGGGCGAGCGCGAGCGAGCCGAACAGGAGACGCCGGGTCACGGGCCGCCCTAACCTAACGCGGCCTCCGCGCAGCCCGGAGGCGGGCGTTGCCCGCGCGGAGCCTCTGCGCCCGGAGCGTCGGCGTCGCCACTGCCTGAAAATCGGGCAAATGTCAAGTCTTGCGGGGACCGTGCTCGAAGGCACAAAATCGGATCCATGAGCGAAACTGCGGCTTCGATCGAGCTCCCGCTCCGGGTGCAGGACGAGGTCGAGTGCCGCCACTGCGAGGTCCACTGCGACAAGGTGGTCTACCCGGGCGCCTGCATCAGGATGGGATGCCCGTTCGTCTACGCGTACCAGGCGTGGGGGCGAACCTACGTCGGCTGCCTGCAGAAGGTCTTCGATGTCGAGATCGACCTCGAGCTGCTCGAGCAGGCCGAGGCGAAGCGCGGAGGCTTCGGGGCGGTCCGCGCCCGGCGCGCGCCGCTCCCGATGTGCGAGACCGAGGTCGTGCCCTGCTACCCGAGCCGGGGAGACGAGCTCGGCTGCAGGAACCCCGAGTTCTACGAGCTCCCCCGGGAGCGTGCGGGCTTCCGCATCTTCGCCCGCGTCGCTGACTGACTAGGGGGCGCTGAAGCGAATCGTCGCTGCGGAGCGCGCAAAAGTCCGCGCATACCGGCTCACGAGGCCCGGCAGCGTCGTGTAGGTGACGACGACACTTCGTCCCCGGCGGAGGAACGCGTACTGGAGCGTCTGCACCGTGAACGCCCTCCCGAGCTGTAGGCGGAGGCGATAGCGAAGTCGAACGGCTCGCGCCCCGTTGATCGTGACGACCTTCTGCGCTACCCGTTGGCCCGGGACCAGGCTCTGGATCTCGGCTGTCAGCGCCAAGCGATACGCGGGGAACGTCATCGAGCTCGGCACGGGTGCGACGACGACGTTGACGTTGGTCGCGAAGCCTTCGCGGACAGCCGGATCGAGCGCGATGAACTTGGTCGGCCCGTTCGGAGTCTGGAGGCTGCGGATGAACGGAGCGAGCCGCGGGTTCTCGCGGGAGAGCCGGTCGACGAACTCCTGCGGGAGCTTGCTGTCGACGACGACCCAGAAGCCCGGCACGGCGAGCGAGACGCCCTGGCCAGGGACGGCGTGGCGCTGGAGCCGAGTGGCGCCGGCAGCCGAGCCTACGAATACGGCCGCGAGCAAGAGGACGCCGAGAAAACGAGCGGTCCGGCGCATCAGTCGGACTGTAGTGAGCGTTTGCTCCTGGCGGCGGCGCGTCGCTTGCCGAGCCGGTGAAGGCGCCGAAGCTCGTCGATGTCCTTCGTCGTGAGCCCTTCTTCTGGCCAGGTCTCGAGAACCGCGGGCAGGTCGCGAAAGGTGGGATGGCCGAGGAAGGTGGCGAGGCCGTCACCGATGAGCCCGCGGGCAACGACCTCGTGGCGGTCGCGATTGGCGCCGAGCGCGACGGCCGCATCGTTGACGTGCAGGCAGCGCAGCCGCTCGAGCCCCATCTGCTCGTCCACCTCGCGAATCGCGGCGTCGACCGCCTCGCCATCCGTGACGTCGACCCCGGACGCCCACCAGTGGCACGAGTCGAGACAGACACCGAGGCGGCGATGCCCACCGAGCGCAGCGCAGATCGCGGCGAGCTCTGCCACGTCGCGGCCGATCGTGCCTCCCGCCCCCGCCGTGTTCTCCATGCAGAGCCACAGCCGGTCGGTGGTGAGCTCGAGGAGCGACGCGAGCGCAGGCGTGACGGTGCGCAGGGCGTCCTTGAACCCGTAGCCCTGATGCGAGCCGACGTGGAAGACGACCGCGTCGGCTTCGATCTCACGCGCCGTCTCCATCGTCGCGCGCAGGGCGACGAGCGACTTCTTGCGGATATCGCGGTCGCGGCTCGCGAGGTCGACGAGGTAGAGCGCGTGGCAGAGGACGGCCTCGACCTTCGCCTCCTTGCGCCGTCCGCGGAAGCGTTCGAGCTCCTCTTCGTTGTGCGCGGTCGGCTTCCACATCCGCGGGCTCTGCGTGAAGACCTGGACCGCGTCGCCGCCGATCGCCTCGATGCGGTCGATCGCATTCGAGATCCCGCCCGCGGCGGAGACGTGGGCGCCGAAGAACATCGCACTAGGCTAGTGACGCATGGCGCCTCGAGTCCGCATGGCTCCGTCTCCGACGGGCTTTCTCCACATCGGAGGTGTCCGCACCTTTCTCTTCAACTGGCTCTTCGCACGGGGGCGCGGCGGGGAGTGCCTCCTCCGGATCGAGAACACCGACACGAGCCGCGAGTTCGAGGAGTCCGTGGCCCAGATCGAGCGCTCGCTCCGCTGGCTCGGCATCGACTGGGACGGCG
>VAWZ01000031.1:18388-38100 GCA_005888365.1 Actinomycetota bacterium | reverse complement strand
ACCACGACGACGACGACGACCGACACCGCGGGCGCGACAGGAGCGACGACCAAGTCCCCGGCGAACACGGCGCCGCGAATCCCGTAGGCACGCGGACGGTGCGGGAGCTTCTATCGCTGGAGGAGGCGCTCGAGCAGGTTCTCGAGCACGCACGGACGCTTCCGGCGGAGACGGTGCCGCTGGGCGACGCCGTCGGCCGGGTTCTGGCCGAGCCTGCGGTGGCGCGGGTCGACCTTCCGCCGTTCGCGAGCTCCGCGATGGACGGCTACGCCGTACGCGCGACGGACACTCCGGGGTCGCTTCCCATCGTCGTTCGGGTGGCCGCAGGCAGCCCTTCGTCAGAGCCGCTGCCGACTGGAACGGCCGCTGCGATTGCGACCGGAGGTGCAGTTCCGGAGGGCGCGGACGCCGTCGTGCCTGTCGAGCAGACCGTTGAGCGCGGGAGGGAAGTCGAGATCGCAGAGGCGGCACGCACCGATGCCCACATTCGTCCACGCGGGGGCGACGTGCGTGCAGGAGACACGGTCGTCGGGCCTCACGTACGCCTGGGTGCGACGCAGATCGGCGCGCTCGCGGCCGCGGGAGTTCCCGAGGTCCGCTGCGCCCGCCGCCCCCGCGTCACGGTGCTCGCCACCGGGAGCGAGCTGCGTGCCCCGGGAGACACGCTCGCGCCGGGGCAGATCTTCGAGTCGAACCGCACGATGATCGCCGCTGCCCTCGCGGGCTCGGGCGCCACAGTCGATCTTCTGCCTGTCGTCCCCGACGAGGAAGACGCGCATCGCGAGGCGGTGACACAAGGGCTCGACGGCGACATGCTCGTGACGTCGGGGGGCGTTTCGGTCGGGCCGCACGACCTCGTCCGCAGAATCGAGGCGGAGCTCGGCGTCCGGGAAGTCTTCTGGGGAGTGGCCGTCAAGCCGGGGAAGCCGCTGTCCTTCGGAGTGCGGGGCGCGACACTCGTCTTCGGCTTGCCCGGGAACCCGGTCTCGTCGCTCGTGGGCTCGCTCCTTTTCGTGCGACCGGCGCTGCTCGCCCTCCAAGGCCTCCTGGACCCACGCCCCTCGTTCGAGCGTGGCGAGGCCGTCGTTGCACTCCGGCGGAACGCCCAGCGCGACGAGTTCCTGCGCGCGCGCCGGCGGCTCGAGGACGCGCGTACCCTGCTCGAGCCCGTGCTCGGACAGGAATCGCACATGATCGTTCGCGCAGCGTCCGCCGACGCCCTCGTCCACGTTCCGCGCGGCGTCGGCGAGATCGCAGCTGGGGAGCCGCTCCGCTATCTCAGCCTCGCCTAGACCCGTCCGCTGCGGTTCCGGTACGGCGCGTACCTCCCGCAGGCCAGCGCGGCGATTTGTGCAGCGCCGGCGACCCACGCGAGCGCGAGGATGACCGAGCGCGCCGGGATGTAGCCCACCGTTGCGAGGCCGGCGACGTAGAACGCTCCTCGCGGAAGCGAGAGGCCGAGCTGATTGGAGAGGACGAGGAGGGCGGCGAGCGGCCCGAGGAGCCCGACGGCGAAGAGTGTTGTGCGAGCCCAGAGCGCGTGCCGGACCGGCAACCACAGCCACGCGTAGAGCGAAGGAAGGACGAAGATCAGCGCATACGGGGTCGTGAGTGCCACGACGACGGCGACCACGCAAAGCCAGGTGAGCGCGACCGCGTAGCCGCCGAGACGCTCCTCGACGGTCACGGGCCGGTCCGGTGCGAGGCGCCGCCTCTCGAGGAGCCAGCCCAGGACGAATGCGGCGGCGAGCAAGAGTACGCCGGACACGGGCAGATCGACGACCGAATCGGCATACGGTGGCGGCGGAAGGCGTGCAGAGGTCGGGAATAGACCTGCAATTGCGCCGAGCCAGAGGAGAAGCCGGGAGCCGAGTGCCCGGATCGCCGGCATCAGACGAACTCTCCGGTGCGAGGTGCGTACGAGGAGGTCGAGTGCTCCAAGGGCGAAGGGAACGAGCGCGACGACGAGCGTCAGGCGGGCCGCCCATCCGCTTGCGACGCGATTCCTGAAAAAGATGCTGTCCGGCGTGCGAAATGCCGCTCCGACACTCGAGTCGATCGAGCCGACGAGGGCCTCTGCTGCCCGGCCGAGCTCACCGAGCCTCTGCGCCGAGATCGGGCCCTCGGAGTCTCCCACGGGGACGGCCGGGTCGCCCTTCTCCTGCGTCGTGAGTGTGACCGAGGCGATGCCGTTCGCGAGGAAGCGTCCCTGCTCGCCTCCGGCATACGGAATCCCGAGATCGACCAGCTGCGTCGGCACCGAGGGTAGAGCCGGGACGGTTCCGGTCTGCTCGCGCAACCGGGCAAGCGCAGTGCTCACCAGGGCCGGCGCAGGCGAACGAGGTTCGTCTCCGGCCAGCGCGAGCCTGGGACTGCCGCTTCCCCCGACGCCGTCGAGCACGATTGCCGCGATTGCGTCCTTGGCATACGGCGAGATGGCAGCGAACCGTGCCGCGCCGGCACCGCCGTATGCCCCGCCGTCGGTGGAGACGAGAACGAGCGTCCGCTGCGGCTGCGGCGCCGGGGCCGTCTCCAGGGGAGCGAATCCGCGGGCGATCTCGATCAGGGCCGCGGTGCCCGACGCGTTGTCCCCGAAAGGTTGCCCGACCCCGGTGTTGTCCCGGTGAGCCGCGACGATGATCGCCTCGGGTGATTTGCCCGGAACGACAGTCACGACGTTGCGGAGCTGCACCCGCCCGAGGTCTGGCAGATCCTCCTGCCAGACGTCCTCGCTGGTCGCGAAGCCGAACGTCGAGATCGTCTCTCGGTACCAACGCGCCGCCTCGTCGTCCTGGAGCGAGCCGGGAACCCGGGATGGATCGACGGTCGCGAGCTGGGCTGCTAGCGAGGCCGCAGCGGTGCTGTCGAAGAGCGGCTGGAGCGTCGGGCGAGGCAGGACTCCCGTTGTCGAGACGGAGAACAAAAGGGCCAGCAGCGCCGGGGCGACGACCACGAACGCAACACGCACGAGCCGTGTGTTGACGGGCCGTTCGACGGTTCCGCGGCGCGGCCGTCGCCTCCGCCTCGAGGGCCGAGCCGCTTCCATCGCGGGGCTATAGTAGGCGTGCAGGCAGCTGCGCGCCCGCCGCGAACGCTCGTATGCCCCACGCCTCGACCATCCTCCTCGTCGACGACGAGGACTCGATCCAGACGCTGCTCACGTACCCTCTCGAGCGCGACGGGTACCGCGTCGTGCAGGCCCGGGACGGCGAGGAGGCCCTCCGGCGGTTCGCCGAGGAGCAAGTCGACCTCGTCGTGCTCGACGTGATGCTCCCGAAGCTCGACGGTCTCGAGGTGTGCAAGCGCCTGCGCAGTGAGAGCGCGGTGCCGATCATCATGTTGACCGCGCGTGGCGACGAGCTGGACAAGGTTCTCGGGCTCGAGCTCGGTGCGGACGACTACATCACGAAGCCCTTCTCGATCCGGGAGTTCCGGAGCCGTGTGCGGGCGCTCCTGCGTCGCGCCGTGACGCCGTACTCGGGTAGGGATCGCGAGGCGATCATCGAGCGAGGCGAGCTCACGATCGACGTTCCTCGCCGGACGGTCGAGGTTCGCGGGGAACCGGTGCAGCTGACGTTCATCGAGTTCGAGCTGCTGGCCTTGCTCGCGTCGAGCCCCGGAGTGGTGTTCTCGCGGCGGGAGCTCCTCGAGCGCCTGCGGGGAAGCGCGGACTACCGTGAGCCGCGGACGATCGACGTGCACGTTCGCCACCTCCGGGAGAAGATCGAGCACGACCCGGGCGACCCGGACCTGATCCTCACACTGCGCGGCGCCGGGTACCGCTTTCGCTCAGAGTGAGCAACGCTCGCCTTCAGCTCGCGTGTTGCACCCTTCTTCTCGAGAACGTGGGGCACCTTCCGGGTCCCCACGCCTCTCCCCGCGCCTATCAGGCGGGGCTCGGCCCATGAGCCTGCCGGGCGGCATTCGAGTTCGCATCGCCCTTGCGCTGGCCGCGATCGTGGCCCTCGCGCTCGGCGCTGCGTACCTAATCGTCGTCCCCTCGCTCGAGCAGAGGCTCGTCCAGGCCCGCCTCGACCAGCTGCAGAAGCTCGCGCGTCCCGCTGCGCTCCAGTTCCCGCACGACCACGTGAGGTGGCAGCCGCAGGTCGAGCTCCTCTCGACGCGCACGAACGCGCGTGTTGTCGCCTTCGACGTCCTGTCCAAGACGCCTCCGACTCTCATCACGTACGCCGACTCCCGCCATCCGCGCTCGCGCAACGTGGCGAAGAACGTGGTCGCCCTGCAAGCGCTCGTGAGCGGCCGGATCGAGCGGGGACGGGACACGAGCCCGGGATCCGACCTCGGCGACATCGCTGTTCCGCTCGACTGGGGCGGCGATCAGACTCCCGTGATCCTCTTCCAGACCAACCTCTCGGACTCGCTCGCGACCGTCCATCTCGTGCAACGCCGGCTCCTGCTCGCCACCGGGTTCGCCCTCGTCTTGGCGCTCGCGCTCGGGCTCTTCGCCGCCGGCACGCTCGCGCACCGCCTGCGCAGGCTCGAGAACGCAGCCGAGCGGATCGCGGGCGGAGACTTCGCGGTGCCCGTCGTCGATCGCGGAGACGACGAGATTGGGCAGCTCGCGGGGGCGTTCGACCGCATGCGCGTGCAGCTGGCGCAGCTCGACGACGCGCGCAAGGAGTTCGTCGCGAATGCGTCCCACGAGCTGCGAACGCCGCTCTTCTCCCTCGGCGGTTTCCTGGAGCTGTTGACGGACGAGGATCTCGACGAGACGACTCGGCGCGGCTTCCTGATGACGATGCCGAGCCAGGTGGAGCGTCTGACCAGGCTCTCCGCTGACCTCCTCGATCTCTCACGTGTCGACGCCGGCCAGCTGAGCGTCATCCGGGAGTCCGCCGATCTCGCCGATCTCGCCCAGGCGCTCGTCGCGGAGCTCGAGCCGTTCGCGGCGGCGTCTGGTCATGTGCTCGAGGCCAAGCTCGAGGAGGACGTGTGGTGTTTCGGTGACGAGGAACGCGTACTGCAGGTGGGCCGCGCGCTCGTGGGTAACGCGCTCGTGCACACGCCGAGCGGGACGCCCATCGTGGTCCGCGTACGGCGCCGCGGCGAACGCGCTGAGCTGGCCGTGGAGGACGAAGGGCCCGGGATCGCACCCGCTCAACAGGGCGCCGTCTTCGAGCGCTTCTACCGCGTCGAGGGCGGGGTCGCGTCCGGAAGCGGGCTCGGTCTCGCGATCGCCAAGGAGCTCGCCCGGCTGATGGACGGGTCGGTGCGGCTCGAGTCACGCCCGGGTCGGACGGTCTTCACGCTCGACCTGCCCGGCGAAGCCGCACCCGACCGAGCGCCGAGCGCCGTGGGTGCGTTTTCACGTGAAAACGGCGCGTCTACGATCCCGTCGTGACCGAGCATCTTTCACACGTGGACGAGTCGGGCGACGTGCGTATGGTGGACGTCGGAGGCAAGCCGCTCTCGCGCCGTCGCGCAACTGCCCGGGCCACGGTGCGCATGGCGCCCGAGACCGCCACGCGGCTTCGGGCGCTCCCGAAGGGCGACGCGCTCGCGACCGCGCAGCTCGCCGGGATCATGGCGGCGAAGCGAACGTCCGAGCTCATTCCGCTCTGCCATCCGCTGCCCCTGACGCACGTCGCCGTCCGTCTCGAGATCGTCGCGGACGCCGTCGAGATCGAGGGCTCGGCGGAGACTACGGCCCAGACCGGGGTCGAGATGGAAGCGCTCGTGGCGGCAACCGTGGCGGCGCTCACCGTCTACGACATGGCGAAAGCCGTCGACAAAGAGATGGAGATCGGCAACGTGACGCTGGTCGAGAAGACGAAGGAGCCGGCCTCGTGAGGGCGGCTGTTCTCACCGTCTCGGACGGTGTTCACGCAGGGGTGCGAGAGGACGCCAGCGGCGAGGCCCTGGCCGAGCTCCTGACGGAAGACGGGTTCGAGGTGTTGCGCCGCGTCGTACCGGACGAGCGTGAGCTGATCGTGGAGGCGATCGCCGAGCTCGCGGCCGAGTCGAGCGTGGTCCTCACGACCGGCGGCACCGGGTTTGCTCCGCGAGACGTCACGCCGGAGGCGACGCGCACGCTCCTGGATCGTGAGGCGCCGGGAATCGCCGAGGCGATTCGCGCGGACGCTGCCAGCCGCACGTCACACGCCCTTCTCTCGCGAGGCGTCTCCGGGCTGCGTGGACCGACCCTGGTCGTGAACCTTCCCGGCTCGACCGGCGGCTGCCGGGACGGGTTTGCAGTTCTGCGACCGGCGCTCCGGCACGGCCTCGAGCTGGCCGCCGGCGAGGCGTCTTCGAGACACGAGCAGACGTGACCAACGCTGGCCTGCGGCTCGCGCGTCTCCCCTCTTTTGGAAAACGTGGGGAACCTCCGGTTCCCCACGCCCCTCTACACGCTGATAGCCCAACAGAGGTTGGACTATGACCGTCACGACCGTCGCCCTCCCCCGCCGGCTCGCGAGCCTCGTCCGCATCGAGCACACCGTGTTCGCGCTGCCGTTCGCCTATGTGGGCGCCTTCCTCGCGGTCGACGGCTGGCCCGGGCTCGGGAACGTCGTCTGGGTGACGGTGGCGATGGTCGGGGCACGCACGCTCGCGATGGCGCTGAACAGGCTCGTCGACGCCGAGCTCGACGCACGAAATCCTCGCACCGCTTCACGGGAGCTTCCAAGTGGAGCGTTGGCGGCCTGGCAGGTGATCGTGCTGTGCGGGCTCGCCTTCACGGTCTTCCTGGTCGCGGTGTTCCAGCTCGACCCGATCGTGCGCTGGTTGTGGCCGATTCCGGTCGCGCTGTTCTTCGCCTATCCGTACCTGAAGCGCTTCACGTGGCTCTGCCACCTCTGGCTAGGCGCCTGCCTCGGTCTCGCCCCGGTCGGTGCGTGGCTCGCGGTCTCGGGCTCTGCGCCCTGGGAGGCTTGGGTGCTCGGCGGAGCGGTGCTGCTCTGGGTCGCAGGGTTCGACCTCTTCTATTCGCTCTACGACCTCGAGCACGATCGACAGGAAGGCCTCCACTCATGGGCGGTGCGGTTCGGCGAGCGAGGGGTCTTTCGCGGCGCCCGACTGTTCCACGCCGGAACCGTCCTGCTCCTGCTCCTGGCCGGTAGCGGGCTCGGGGTCGGCCCCCTCTACTGGGCCGGCGTCGCCGCGGTCGCCGTGCTCCTCGCCTACGAGCACTCCCTCGTGCGACCCGGCGACCTCCGCCGGCTGGACGCGGCGTTCTTCACGGTGAACGGGATCATCAGCCTCGTCTTCCTCGGCTTCGTCGCACTGGACGTGCTCTGGTGATCCGGGCCCGCGGCCTGGAGAAACGCTACGGCCGGCGCCGTGTCCTCCGCGGTATCTCTTTCGAGTTGCCTGCTGGTGGATTTCTCGTTGTCAGTGGAGCAAACGGATCCGGGAAGACGACACTGCTCCGCATTCTCGCGGGCCTCGTGGCGCCGACCCGCGGGACGGTTGACATCGAGGCCGGCCGGGGCCGGATCGGCCTGCTCGCCCACGAGCCCCTCGTCTACCGGGAGCTCAGCGCGCTCGAGAACCTGGACCTGTACGGACGTCTCTATCGCGTTTCCGAGCGCCGCGAGCGGATCGGCATGCTGCTCGAGCGGTTCGGGCTGTGGGAAGCTCGGAACGAGCGCGTCGCCGCCTACTCGCGTGGGATGGCGCAACGACTCGCCCTCTGCCGCACGCTGCTCCACGACCCGGACCTGCTCGTCCTCGACGAGCCTTTCTCGGCGCTCGACGAGGCCGGGGTAGCACTCGTCGACCGCGAGCTCGCCGAGCTCGCGGGGCTCAGGACCGTCGTCGCCTCGACGCACGAGCCGGATCGTCTCGCTGCGCTTGCCACAGCCGAGCTCGCTCTGACATGACATGAGCTACGCCGCCGACGTTGCCGCCCTCGCCCGCAAGGATCTGAAGGTCGAGCTGCGCACGAGGGACACGCTGCCGGCGATGCTCCTCTTCGTCCTCGCGACGCTCGTCGTCTTCCACTTCGCGCTTCCGACCAACGCCGCGGACGACGCCGCGTACGGCCTGCTGTGGGTCGCGATCGTGTTCACGGCCCTCGTCGGGCTCACCCGCGCATGGGTTCCGGAGCACGAGCACGGCGTGCTGGACGGGCTCGTGCTGGCGCCCTGCGACCGAAGCGCGATCTGGCTCGGCAAGACGCTGGCGACGCTCGCGTTCCTCGCCGCTGCCCAGGTCGTCGCCCTCCCGGCGTTCGCGCTCTTCTTCGCCCCGCTTGGGGCGCCCGCTATCGCGGGCGTGCTCCTGGCGGACGTGGGAATCTGCGCGGTCGGGTCACTGCTCGCGGCAATGGCCGCTGCGACCCGCTCGCGAGAGGTTCTCCTCCCGCTTCTACTGCTTCCACTTGCGATCCCGCTCGTCGTGGGCGGCGTCGGGTCGGCGGTCTCGTCGGAGCCAAGCCGGTATCTGCTCTTCCTGGGGCTCTACGACGCGGTCTTCGCTGTACTCTCGTGGGCGTCCTTCGAGTACGTCGTGACCGAGTAGAGCGCCTCTGAACCTCGCCGCCTCTTTTCGCTCGCTGCCGGCTCTGGCCGCGCTCGCCGCCGGGCTCACGGGCCTCGCGATCGTCCTTGCACTGTTCGTGGCGCCGGAAGACGCGGACCAAGGGATCTCGCAGAGGATCTTCTACATCCACGTACCGATCGCGCTCACCGCGTACTTCTGCTTCGGTCTCGGCGCCTGGAAGGCACTTCGGCTCCTCTGGCTCGGCGAGGAGCGGTACGACCTCGAGAGCTACGTCGCCATCCATCAGGGGACGATCTTCGGAGCGCTCACGCTCCTCACGGGCTCGATCTGGGCCAAGGCCTCGTGGAGCGTCTGGTGGACCTGGAGCTCACGTCAGCTCGTCCTCTTCCTCTTCTACTGCGCGTACTTCATGCTGCGTTTCTCGATCGAGGAAGGACCGAGGCGCGCTCGCTCGTGCGCCGTCTACGCCCTGTTCGGCGTCGTGCTCATTCCGATCAGCTTCCTCGCGATCCGGCTCGCGAGCGACTTCGTGCATCCGGTCGTCTTCAATCTCGACGGTCCGCAGATGAGCGGCACGATGTTCGTGACGTTCTGCGTCTCGTGGGCGGCCGTCACGTCGCTCGCCTACGTCCTCTATCGGATCGAGCTCCTCGGGAAGAGGATCGATGTCGGCCTGCGAGAGCTCCGCGAAGCCCTCCAGTGACACAGGGTCAGTACGTGGCCGCCGCCTACGGCGTCTTCCTCGTCGTCGTGCTCGCATACGTGGCGATCATTGCGGCGAAGCTCGCGCGGTTGGAGCGGCAGCTGCTCGAGCTCGTGGAGCTGACGGGCCGCCGCCCCTCCTGATCGGCCGCGCCGGCGACTATCCTGCGTGGGTGCGTTGCGGGCTGCGGACAAGGAGGCTCTCGTGGTGACACGCCAGCCGGTCACCGGTAGACCGCTTCCGTTGCTCGTCCCGACGGCCTTCGTTCGGATCCGGCCCCGCGGCCGCCGAACCTGCGGCGATGCGAGACGGGGGCGCCCGCGCTGCACCCCGGCACGCGACCGGCGACGCGCCTAGGTCTCCCAGCGGACACCGCGCTACGCTCCTCGCGTGTTCATCACGTTCCTGAGTGACTTCGGGCTCAAGGACGACTTCGTGGGAACGTGTCACGGCGTGATGAAGGGAATCGCGCCGGACGCGGAGATCATCGACATCACGCATGGGATTCCGCCGCAGGCTGTCTTGCAGGGGGCGCTCGTGCTCGCGAACACGATCGGCTACATGCCGGTCGGCGTCCATCTCGCGGTCGTCGATCCCGGAGTCGGCGGACCGCGGCGGCCGCTGGCGTTGCGGGACAGCCGGGGCCGCCTGTTCGTCGGCCCCGACAACGGACTCCTGCTACCGGCGGCGAAGCGGGCGGGGATCGCCGTCGCGCACGAGCTCGCCAACCCGGAGTACGCGCTCCCGACGATCTCACGAACGTTCCATGCCCGCGACCTGTTCGCGCCCGCTGCCGCACATCTCGCGCGCGGCGTCGCCCTCGAGGAGCTGGGCCCTCCCCTCGCGGTCGACGCGCTCGTCGACCTCGACCTGCCCAGGCCCGAGCTCTCCGACGGGACTGCCGTCGCGACGATGCTCTACGTCGACAGCTTCGGCAACATCGCGCTCAACCTGACGCGGGACGACGTCGAGGGGATCGGGGTCGTGTCCGGGACTCGCGTCGAGCTCGAGCACGCTGGAGAGCGCTACTACGCCGTCATGGCCAGGACATTCGCGGACGCGCGAGCGGGAGACGTGGTCCTGTACGAGGACAGCTATCGAAACGTCTCTGTGGCGATCTCGCGAGGTAGCGCGGCTCGGATGCTGCACGCCTCCCCCGGGCAGGTGATTCGCATCACGCCGGTCGTTTGACTCCCGCGCCGGGTGCGCTAATCTCGGGGGTCAGAAGGGACGTCCGTGACGCGCTTTACGCGGTCCGGACGTTCCTTTTGTGGCGGGCCTTTTGTGGCGGCTTATGAGATCGGCGGGCGCTCGTCTCGCCAAGGCTGCGCCTCTTCGATCTGCGTCGCGAGGCGAAGGAGCAGTGCCTCGCCGACCGGCGGGCCGAGTGCCTGCACTCCCACGGGCAGGCCGTCGCCGGTGCGCCCAAGCGGGAGAGAGATGGCAGGCAGGCCGGTCACGTTCGCGATTGCGGTGAACGGAGTGAACGCGACCGAGCGCATGAGCTGGCCGATCGCGCCTTCCGCCTCCTCTTGCCAGCCGATCGGGACCGGAGGAAGCGCGAGCGCGGGCGTGAGCACGACGTCTACTTCCTGCCAAAAGGCAACGCAGCGGCGGGCGAGCAGCTGCATCCGAACGGCAGCCTGCGCATAAGCGACCGCCGAGGTCGCGGCAGCAGACTCGGCGAGACCGCGGTTGAGCGGAGTGAGCAGTGACGGATCGTGGACAGGGAAGAGCGTCGGAGTGACCTGCCAGATCGTGACAAAGGTCTCGAACACGTCGGGTTCGCTCCACGGCGGTGTCCGCTCGAACACCTCGTGACCGAGCTCCTCGAGCAGTACACCGGCGTTGGTAGCCGCGCTCGCGCACGCCGAGTCCACACACGTCTCGACCGGCGGCGTGGTGGTGACCGCTATCCGCAGGCGCCCGGGTTCCGCACCGGGCTCCTCGGCGAACGGTCTTACGGGAGGGGGTGTCCACCACGGATCGCCGGGCTCGTATCCGGCGATCACGTCGAGAAAAGCGGCGGCGTCGGCAACCGTCCTCGCGATCGGCCCCGCCGTCGAGAGACCTTCGAGCGAGGTGAAAGGCGCTGTCGAGACGCGACCCCGCGAGGGCTTGAGCCCGAAGAGCCCGCAGCACGACGCCGGGATGCGGATCGAGCCTCCGCCGTCCGTGCCGTGCGCGATCGGGAGCAACCCGGCGGCAAGCGCAGCGGCTGCGCCCCCGCTCGATCCACCTGGTGTGCGCGACGGATCCCACGGGTTCCGGGTCGCTCCGTTGAGCTCGGATTCGGTGAAGGCGGTCGTCCCGAACTCCGGCGTGTTCGTCTTGCCGAGGATGACGAAGCCCGCGTCGCGCAGTCGGCGGACGACTGCGGTGTCGAAGTCGGGGACGTTGGTCGCGAACGCACGCGACGAGTAGGTGGTGCGGATTCCCGCAGTCGCCGCCAGATCCTTGACTCCGATGGGCACGCCCCGAAACGCGCCGGCACCGTTCCCCGCGTCGATCTCGCGTGCCCGTGCGAGCGCCTCCTCCGCACATACCGTCACGAACGAGTTGAGCTCCGGATCGAGACGGGCGATCCGCTCGAGGTAGAGCTCGACCAACTCGAGCGAGCTCACCTCGCCTTCCCGAACCAGCCGTGCCTGCTCGACGGCCGGCACGAACGCGAGATCCACCTGGTGAAGCTACCAGGGCACCCGTTGAGGTCGTCCCTCCGTCGGGCCCGGCTACTCGGCCCGGCCGAAGGCGGCGATCTCCTCCTTCTCCTGCGCCGAGAGCTCCCGCGGGACCTCGCCGCGATTCATCTTCTCGTTCTGCACGTAGCGGCGGATCTCGTCCACGATCTCGGGATTCGCGAGGGTGGTCGTGTCGCCGACGTCCGCGAAGTTCGAGATGCCGGCGATGACCCTGCGCATGATCTTTCCCGAGCGCGTCTTCGGCATGTCCGCGACGATCCAGACATTCTTGGGCCGCGCGATCTTGCCGATCTCGGTCTCGATCGCCTTGGTCACCGCCTTCGCGATCTCCGGGCTCGGCTCGATGCCCGGCTTGAGCGATACGTACATCTCCACGGCGCGACCGCGCAATTCGTCCACCACCGGGACGGCCGCGGCCTCGGCGATGTCGGAGACGGTAATCGTTGCCGACTCGAGCTCCTTCGTGCCGAGCCGGTGTCCGGCGACGTTGATGACGTCGTCGACCCGTCCGAGGATGCGAAAGTACCCGTCCGCAGCCTCGACGGCCCCGTCGCCGGCGAAGTACGGCCAGTCGTGCCAGTCCTTGCTCCACTCGTCCCGACAGTACTTCGCGTAGTAGGTCTCGACGAACCGCTCGGGCTGTCCCCAGATGGTCTGGAAGATCCCGGGCCAAGGGTTGCGGATGCAGATGTTGCCCGCCCTACCGCTTCCGGCAGGGACGACCTGGCCGTCCTCGTCGTAGACCACCGGGAAGATGCCGAGCACACCGGGACCGCAGCTCCCGGGCTTCATGGGCTGAAGTGCGGGCAACGTGCTCCCGAGGAAGCCGCCGTTCTCTGTCTGCCACCACGTGTCGACGACCACCGCGTCGCCCTTGCCGACGACTTCGTGATACCAGCGCCAGACGTCCGGCTCGATCGGCTCGCCCACCGTCGTCATGTGCTTGAACTTGTAGTCGTACTTGCCCGGCTCGTCGGGTCCGAGCTTGCGGAGCATGCGGATCGTGGTCGGAGCCGTATGGAAGATGTCGACTCCGAGCTTCTCGGCGATGCGCCAGGGCCGGCCGGCGTCCGGATACGTGGGTACGCCCTCGTACATGACCGTCGTCGTCCCGAGCGCGAGGGGGCCGTAGACGATGTACGAGTGGCCGGTGATCCAGCCGATGTCGGCGAAGCACCAATAGACGTCGTCGGGATGGATGTCCTGGTAGTACTTCGAGGTACCCGCGACGTAGGAAAGGTAGCCCCCGGTCGAGTGCTGGCAGCCTTTGGGTCGGCCTGTCGTCCCGCTCGTGTACATGAGGAACAGTGGCGCTTCCGCCGGCATCGAGACCGGTTCGACCTTCTTCCCTCGGTACTGAGCCAGGAGTTCGTCGACGAAGAAGTCACGGCCCTCGACCATCGGGCTCTCCGAGTGGTACTTGCCCGCGTAGCGTCGCCAGACGAGCACGTTGTCGACCTCGATGCCCTGCTCTCGCGCTCTCGCGAGGGCCTCGTCCGCCTTCGCCTTGTGGTCGATCAGCTCGCCGTTGCGGTAGTAGGCGTCCATCGTGACGAGGATCCGGCTCTGGGAGTCCGCGATCCGCTCGCCGCAGGCCGCACCGCTGAATCCGCCGAACACCTCGGAATGGATGACGCCGAGCCGCGCGCACGCGAGCATCGACACCGGCAGCTCGGGGAGCATCGGCAGGTGGAAGGTCACACGGTCGCCGGTCTTCACGCGGCAGAAGTCCTGGAGCAGCGCGGCGAACTCGTTCACTCGATCGTGGAGCTCCTGGTAGGTCACCGTCTTCGTCTCCTGGTCCTCGGGCTCGGGAACCCACACGATCGCCGCCTTGTCGGCACTCGTCTCGAGGTGACGGTCGGCGCAGTTGACCGAGGCGTTCAGCCTGCCGCCGACGAACCACTTCCAGAACGGCGGATTGCTGGTGTCGAGGATGACGTCCCAGCGCTTGTCCCAGTTGAGCAGCTCCGCGTACTCCTCGAAGCATTCGGGAAAGTTCTCCTCGCCGAAGCGCTCGAGGATCGCGGGATCCGAAGCGTTGGCCTGCTCGACGAACGACGCGGGCGGGTAGTAGTAGTCCTCTTCCCGCCAGTGAACCGCGATCTGCGACTCGGCGACCTCGGTGTCTTCCCTGTCAGTCACCGAGGGCCCCACTTCTCTTTTGCTTGCCGTTGGTCAACCTCCCACTCCGGGACAGCCTACATCTGGCAATGAGGCTCGACCTCGCATGCGCGCACACGTCCGGGCCCGGGTCTTCGCAGTACGAAAGAGATTCCCCGAACGCCCGGTTGGCAACCTTTGCGCATGCCTTCGGGCGAGTGGCGAGGGCCGGAATCGAACCGGCGACACCACGGTTTTCAGCCGTGTGCTCTACCGACTGAGCTACCTCGCCGCGGCACCGCAGTCTACCGAGGTCCCTGATGAGTCAGGCGCCCACACGGACACTCGTCCTCTGGCGAGAGAGGGGTGGCAGATTTCGTCGGCGGTCGTAATGTGAGCCGGGTAGGCTCGCAACCCTTCAGTCGAACCGGAGAGGTGTTCTCGTGCGCAAGCTGATGCTTGGGTCGATGCTCGCTGTTGCACTCATCGCTCTTCCTGCCGCCGCTGCGCACGGCCAAGCGGCCCGGCTCGCGCCGATCAAAAAGCTCACTCAAAGCACGAGCTCGAATTGGGCCGGCGTCGCGGCAACCGGGGGCGGATTCACGAACGTGACATCGAGTTGGACGCAGCCGACTGCGTCGTGCACGTCTGCGACGACCTACTCGAGCTTTTGGGTCGGTCTCGACGGCGACGGCAGCAACTCGGTCGAGCAGACGGGTACGTCCGCGGATTGCAGCGGGGGCTCCCCGAGCTACTACGCCTGGTACGAGATGTACCCGAAGTATCCGGTCAACCTGGCGCTCGCTGTGAGGCCGGGCGACTCGCTCACCGGCAGCGTCTCGGTGGACAGCCACGGCCGGTACACGCTGACGCTGCGCAACAACACGACGGGCTTGTCGTTCTCCACGACCCAAAAGGGTCATGGCTCGAACTACTCCGCCGAGGCGATCGCGGAGGCGCCGTCGAGCCGGAGCGGCGTGCTCCCGCTCACGAACTTCGGCACGGCCGACTTCAGCGGAACGCTCGTGAACGGCCAGCCGATCGGGAACCTCAGCCCCGACCGGATCGACATGGTCTCCGGCACCGTGACGAAGGCGCAGACGTCACAGCTCAGCGGCGGAACCGCCTTCAGCGTCACCTGGAAGCACTCCTAACGCAGTACGCGGACGTGAGGTCGCGACCTCACGCGCTGCGAGCGACGCCGGGTTTCACTCCGGTCAGGAAGGCGATACACGTGCGCGAGACGCCGCGTCCTTCCTCGACGCGCGGCCGCAAGTGTGCGACGAATCGTGCTCTCTCCTCCGAGTCGAGTACCTGCTCCAGCGCGTCTGCCAGTGCCGGAATCCGTGGATTCGCCGGCACGCCGGCGAAAGTGTCCCAGCTGCGGAGGAGGGGCGCCTCGATCGCCGACTCGAGCTGCAAGTGGATCGGGAAGAAGCCGGCGTTCCGTACGAGATCGACGAGGTCGCGCTCGTCGAATGCGAACATGGGGTCGGAATCGGGAGGCTGGATCGCCTCGTAGAACGAGCGAACCTTCCGCGCTGCCTCGCCGACTGCGGTCACGTCGTAGCCCAGCCACGTGTCGCCGCCCGTTTGCGCGAACCGGTTGATCGGCTCGAACAGCGACAGGCGGCCGCCGGGCCGGAGCACGCGGAAGAATTCGTCGAACGCGGACTTCTTGTCGTCGACGTAGATCAGCACCGAGCGCATCGCGACCACGTCCGCCGACTCGCTCTCGATCTGTGCGAGATTCTCCGCTGCCGCTCGCATGAAGCGCGATCGATCGAGCACGCCGAGCTCGCGCGCCTTTTCCTTGCAGAAGTCGAGGAGGTCCTGCGAGATGTCGCTGAAGACGACCGTGCCGGCTCCGCGCTCGAGTGCGCCGAAGCCGACGAGCCTTTCGCCGCACCCGACGTCGAGGAGCGTTTCGCCGGCGCGCAGCTCCGCGTTCTCGAGAATGCGGTCCCGCCAGCCGATGATTCGCTCGAATCCGCGCTGGCGCGACGCCACATCGCCGCACGTGCGCAGGCCGGAAAGCCACGTCGCCCAGCGATCCGTCTGCGTCATGCGTCGAGGATGGCATAGCCTTCCGCGCCGTGGCGGGCGACGGCAAACGCGATGTCGCGATCATCGGTGCACCCCTCGATCTCGGCCAGGGCCGCCGCGGAGTAGACATGGGGCCGTCCGCCATGCGCTACGCAGGGCTCGAGGAGAGGCTCACGAGCCTCGGGTATCGCGTGCGCGACCACGGGAACGTCGAGACGGCGGTCCCGGAGGCAACGGCGCTTCGCGACGAGCGGGCACGCTTCCTGCCGGAGATCAAGGAGACCTGCGAGCGGATCGCCGCGAAGATCGTCGAGGAGTCGGATACGGGCGCGATTCCGCTCGTCCTCGGGGGAGATCACTCCGTCGCGCTCGGGACGCTCGGCGGCCTTGCGGCCGCCCATGGCGCCGGCGGGGTGCTCTGGATCGACGCGCACGCCGACATCAACACGCCCGAGACGAGCCCGAGTGGAAACGTCCACGGGATGCCGCTGTCCGCTGCGCTCGGGCTCGGCGGGCCGGCGTTCGAGAGCGCCGCCTGGCCGCTGCCGGCGGTCGATCCGAAGCATGTCGTGCTGCTCGGGCTGCGGCAGACGGACGACGGGGAGCGGCTGCTGTTGCGCGAAGCCGGAGTTCGGGTCATCACCATGAGCGAGATCGACCGGATCGGGATCGAGCGCGCAATGCGCGAGGCACTCGACCGGGTCGCGGGGCCTGCGTTCGTCCACGTGTCGCTCGATCTGGATGCGCTCGATCCCGAGGTGGCACCCGGCGTCGGTACACCCGTCCGCGGGGGCCTCACATACCGCGAGGCTCACCTCTCCCTGGAGCTCGTCGCCGAGTCCGGCCTGGCGGGCTCCCTCGAGGTGGTCGAGGTGAACCCGATCCTCGACCGTGAGAACGTGACTGCGCTGACGGCCGTCGAGCTCGTCGCGAGCGCGCTCGGGCAGACGATCGTCTAGGAGGGCTCGGCCTCTCCCTAGGCCGTGACGCTCGCGAACTGCGGGATGATGCTCTCGCCGTAGGCGGCGAGCGTCGACTCCTGTCCCTCGGTCATGAGGTAGATGTTGAACTGGTCGACGCCGATCTCCTCGAGCTCCTTCAGCTTCGCCGTCGCCAGCGCCGTCGACCCGAGGACGCAGAAGCGGTCGCAGATCTCGTCCGTCACGAACTCCCCGTGCTTGGCGCCGACCCGCGAATGCTCGTCGTAGTCGTAGAACTTGCGGACGCGGACGAACTCGGTGAGCTCGTGCGGGATCTCGGAGTCGTACCCGTAGCGCTCGACGAGATCCATGACGTGGTTCGAGACCATCGCCGGGAACCACCGCACCTGCTCCCGCCCGTCCGCGATGTCGTCCGAGATGTAGGTCGGCGCGCTCACGATGCACTTGAGCTCGGAAGGATCGCGTCCAGCCTCCTCTGCGGCACGCCGCGCGGTGTCCATGATCCACTGGATGATCACGGGGTCGGCGAGCTGGATGATCACGCCGTCGCCGACACGGCCCGCCACCGCGAGCGCCTTCGGCCCGTAGCCTGCAACCCACATCGGGATCTCGGGGAGCTCGGGCCGGACCCACTTGAGCTGGAGCTCCTTTTCGTTCCACTCGACCGGACGACCGTTCATGAAGTCCTTGATCATCCGGCAGCGCCGCTCGAACTCCGCGACCCGGACCGGCTTGTCCCCGATGTACCGGACTGCCGAATCCCCTCGGCCGATCCCCATCGCCATGCGGCCGTTCGAGATGTCGTGCAGGGTCGCGTATCCGCTCGCGAGCACGGTGGGCTCGCGCGTCCCGGGATTCGTGACGCAATGCCCCAACTTGAGCTTCGTCGTCGCCTGCGCGGCGAGGGTCAGGAGCGGGAACGACTCCTGCCAGAGGACGTGCGAGTCGTAGGTCCAGCCGTGCTCGAAGCCGTGCGACTCCGCGAGCTGCACCAGCTCGACGAAGCGGGTGTACGGGGGATCGGGCAGGACGGTGACGCCGAAGCTCAGGGGCATCGCTCTCTCCTCGGTGTGATCTGGGAAAGGGCGGATTATCCGCCGATCCGCCGGCGAATGCCAGGCTCACGTGGTCAGGCCGGCTTCTCCCAGACGGAGACGTGCTTGGCGCTCTCGCTCGTGAAAGGCTCGCGATTCCACTCGTCCTGCGTCGTCAGGTTCATGATCGTGTTGGCGACGAGATAGGCGACCGAGAACGTCCCCTCGACCTTCGTCGTGGCGAAGTCGTCGATGGTGACGTCGATCCGTTCGGCGCCCGGCTTCGCGTGCAGCCGTGCGACCATCGCCTCCGACAGGTCGATCCCGTGGACGCGGAGGCCGCGCCGGGCGAGGGGCAGCGCGATCCGCCCGGTACCTATGCCGAGCTCGAGCGCGGCTCCCTCGCGCGCGAGGTCGACGAGGAAGCCGACGAGCGAGTCGACGACCGCAGGGTCGGCCATGTGGCCATACCGCTCGTCGTACCGCTCCGCGACGCGCTCACCGAAGTGGTCCTCGGGCATCGGCGCAGGCGCGGGCTCCGCTGCCGGCCGTGACCCAGTCGATCGTCTTCGCCGCGAGCCTGTCGAGTGCGGCGACGGCCAGCTCGAGATGCTCTGCCTTCGTGTCCTCGAGCTTCGTGTGAGAGAGCCCGCGGAGGCTCTGGACGAACATCATCACCGTGGGGACACCCGCGCGGGACACCTCGGCGGCGTCGTGCAGCGGGCCAGAGGGAAGGCGGTGGGCGGTGCCTGCGACCTCTCGTACGGCGTCCTCGCAGAAGCCGAGCAGGGTCTCGTCGAAGAGGATCGGCTCGATCGACCAGATGCGCTCGAACTCGACGTCGATCCGCTCCTCGGCGGCAAAACGCTCGGAGGCCTCCTTCGCCTGCGCGAGCATCGAGGCGAGCTTCTCCGCGTCCAGGTGCCGCTGGTCGAGGAGCTGCTCCGCCGTCTCGACGACCGAGGTCACGATCCCGGGACGGCAGACCACACCGCCCGACGTGCACACGGCACCGTCCCCCGTGCGGGCGGCGATCTCTCGGATCTCGAGCGCCAGCTTCGCCGCCCCGGCGAGAGCATCTCGTCGCTCTCCCATCGGCGTCGAGCCCGCGTGGGCGGCCTGCCCGCGCCATGTGACTCGGTGCCGTTCGACCCCGAACGTGCCGAGAACGACGCCAAGCGGGAGCCCGAGCGATTCGAGGACGGGGCCCTGCTCGATATGCAGCTCGAGGTACGCGGCGGCAGATTCGAGCTCGCCACCCGCGTCGAGCGCCCGGTCGAGGTCGACGCCGTGCGCGGCAAGGGCTTCGGGGAGGGACACGCCGTTCTTGTCGACCAGCGTGCGCAGCTCGTCCTGGTCGCGCATCGAGCCAGACGCCGCGCTCGAGCCGAAGAGGCTCCTCCCGAAGCGCGCACCCTCCTCGTCGGCCCAGTTGACGAGCCGGACGGTCACCGGCGGTTCGCCGCCCTCGGAGATCCGGCGTAGCACTTCGACGCCCGCAAGCACGTTCAGGCTGCCGTCGAGCCAACCGCCGTTCGGCACCGAGTCCATGTGCCCGCCGATCAGCACGGCGCGCTCCGAGCTTCCGGGGAGCGTGAACCACTGATTTCCGGCCACGTCGATCTTCTCGCGAGCGCCGATGGCGGCGAGCTTGTCCCTGAGCCACCCTCGCGCCGTCTCCCAGATGTCCGTCCAAGCGACACGCTGCGCGCCGTTCTCG
>VAWZ01000031.1:0-18289 GCA_005888365.1 Actinomycetota bacterium | reverse complement strand
CGACCGTGACGGGGATGCAAGGCGGAAACGGCTCCGGCACGCTCAGGAAGCTCGCGACCCTCCTGGTCGTCCCCGTGGCGCTGATCGTTCTCTGGGAAGGCTACAAGTGGCTGTGGCAGACGACCGGCTGGGGTTGGCCGTTCGTCGTCAACGACACGACCATGCCGCACGTGTACTCGATCCTCCAGGCGTTCTCGCAGCCGACCACCACCGGCGGCCCGCCGCTCATCCAGTCGCTGCTCCATGCCGCCTGGTTCACGATGAAGGAGGCCATCGCCGGCTTTCTGCTCGGCGGTGTCATCGGCTTCGGGCTTGCAGTGCTGCTCGCGCACGTCCGGCTGCTCGAGCGTGGCCTGCTGCCGTTCGTCGTGGGGTCGCAGACGGTGCCCATCCTCGCCATTGCGCCGATGGTGGTTATCGGCCTCGGCTCGAAGGGCGTCCAGGGCTGGAAGTCGGTAGCGATCCTCGCCGCCTGGCTCACGTTCTTCCCCGTGGCGATCAACACACTGCGCGGTCTCAAGTCCCCCGACCGACGCGCGGTCGAGCTGATGCAGTCGTACGCCGCGAGCCAGTGGAGCATTCTCTGGCGGCTGCGTGTTCCTGCCTCCCTCCCCTACATCTTCACGGCGCTCAAGATCTCGGCCACCGCGAGCGTGATCGGCGCGATCATCGGCGAGACGCCGGCCTCGATCCAGGACGGCCTCGGCGGAGCGATCGTGAACTTCAACCAGTACTACTCGCTGCAGCCGACGTTCCTGTGGGCGACGAACATCATCTGCGCGGCTATGGGCCTCGTCTTCTTCGGCCTCGTCGTCATCGCGGAGCATCTCGTCGTGCGCCGGGCACCGGAGAATGTCGTATGAGCGTGGACGCGGGATCGAAGGCGGTCTCCATCCGCGGCGTGTCGAAGACGTTTCGGACCGGGACGACTGCGCTCGTGGACATCGACCTCGAGGTCGAGCCGGGTGAGTTCGTTTCGCTGATCGGCCCCTCCGGCTGCGGCAAGTCGACCGTTCTGCGCATCGTCGGCGACCTCGTCCAGCCGAGCGCGGGCAGCGTGCTCGTGAACGGCAAGCCGGCGCATCGGGCGAGGCTCGACCACGACTACGGGATCGTGTTTCAGGATGCCGTGCTCTACGACTGGCGCACCGTGGCGAAGAACGTGTCGCTGCCGCTCGAGATGCTCGGTTGGAGCCGGGCGCGACGGAAGGCTCGCGTGGAGGAGATGCTCGAGCTGGTGGAGCTCCGGGGGTTCGAGTCGAGCCGGCCCTGGCAGCTCTCGGGCGGGATGCAGCAGCGGGTCTCGATCGCACGTGCGCTCTCGTTCGACCCGTCCCTCCTGCTGATGGACGAGCCCTTCGGCGCGCTCGACGAGATGACGCGGGAGCGTCTCAACCTGGAGCTCTTGCAGATCTGGGAGAAGGCCGGCAGCACGGTGATCTTCGTGACCCACTCCATTCCAGAGGCCGTCTTCCTGTCGACCCGAGTCGTCGTCATGTCCTCGCGCCCCGGGCGCATCGCGGATGTCATCCCGGTCGACCTCCCGCGTCCGCGAGGTGTCGCGACGCGCGAAGACACGCGATTCTTCGAGCTCGTCACGGCGGTGCGCGAGGCACTCGCCGCGGGGCGCGTCGAGGCCCCGCCGCGGAGCCTCGCGACCGGGGAGGTGTACTGACGAGCACCGCTCGCCTTCGGCTCGCGCTCGTGGGGGAAGCCAGGTTTCCCCCACGCAGCCCCCTTCTTGTCAAGACGTGGGGAACCTCCCGGTTCCCCACACGCCTCCGCGCTCAGAGACCAACTGAGGTTGGCCTATGAGCACGATTGTCGAGCCGGTCCCGTCGGGGCTCACGCGAGAGCTCGGAGGGCGTCTGCGCGACTGGGTGCCAGCCCTCGTCGTGTTCGTGCTGGCCATCGCGCTCTGGCAGGGCCTCACGACCGCCTTCCACGTGCAGACGTTCCTCCTCCCCAAGCCGAGCGACATCGCACGGTCGTTCTGGGAGAACAAGTCGGCACTCTGGAGCGCCGGCGTGTACACCCTCAAGGAGGCCGCCGGAGGGTTCGTCCTCGGCTCCGGGCTGGGCATCCTCGCTGCGCTCCTGCTCGCCCGCTTCCGCGTCGTCGGTGCGGCGTTGATGCCGTTCGCGATCGCGGCTAACGCGATCCCGATCATCGCCTTCGCACCCATCACGAACAACTGGTTCGGGCTTCTGAACCCGTTCTCGAAGATGGCGATCGCTGCGGTGCTCTGCTTCTTTCCGACGATGGTGAACACGCTCCGCGGATTGACGTCGGTGCACCCGTCCTCCATCGAGCTGATGCGCTCGTATGCCGCGGGCGAGACGGCCGTGTTTCGCCACGTGCGGATCCCGAACTCGCTGCCCTTCATGTTCACAGGCCTGAAGATCTCGGCCGTGCTCTCGATGATCGGCGCGATCGTCGGCGAGTACTTCGGAGGCCCGACGAACGCTCTGGGAGTGAGCATCCTGAACGACACGCAGCTCTTCGACTTCCCGCGGGCGTGGGCGGGAATCGTCCTGGCGAGTGCCTTCGGTCTCGCGTTCTACGGCCTCGTCGTACTCGCCGAGCACTTCACGACGAGCTGGCATCCGTCCGCCCGCTCTTTCAGCGGCGAGTGACAGGCGTCAGAATGGCGAGCGACGCAGCCTCGTCGGTCGTACGCAAAACGGAAAGGGGAATGCGCATGAGGATGAAGCACTGGGCGGCAGCGGCACTCGCCGTAGCCTGTTCGGGTCTCGCGGTTTGGGCGGCGGTGGCGTCGGCGGCTCCGAAACAGCAGGCTCTGACCAAGGTCACGCTGCAGTTGAAGTGGGTGACGCAGGCGCAGTTCGCGGGCTACTACGCCGCGCTCACGAAGGGGTACTACAAGCAGGCGGGGCTCGACGTGAAGATCAAGGTCGGCGGGCCGAGCATCACGCCGGAGACGGTGGTCGCGGGCAAGCAGGCCGACTTCGGCCTCGACTGGCTGCCGAACCTCTTCGCGACGCGCGAGAAGGGCAGCAACCTCGTCTCGATCGCGCAGGTCTTCGCCCGCAGCGGGATGACCGAGCTCACCTGGAAGTCGAGCGGCATCGACTCGATCGCGAAGATGCGCGGAAAGAAGGTCGGGGTATGGTGCTGCGGCAATCAGCCGGAGCTCTTCGCGGCGCTCCAGAAGAACGGGATCGACCCGAACAAGACGAGCGACGTGACGATCGTCAACCAGCCGTTCTCGATGGATCTCTTCCTCCAGCACCAGGTCGACGCCGCCGCGGCGATGACCTACAACGAGCTCGCGCAGGTGCTGGAGACGAAGAATCCGAACACGGGGAAGCTGTACACGCTCAAGGACCTGAACGTCTTCAAGATGGCGAGCCCGGCCGTAGGCACCGGGATGCTCGAGGACAACGTGTTCGTCCGAGGCGACTGGATCAAGGACAAGGCCAACCAGGCGACCGCCGTCAAGTTCCTGAAGGCGTCGTTCCAGGGCTGGATCTACTGCCGTGACCATCAGGCCGCGTGCGTGAGCATCGTCCTGAAGAACGGCTCCCTGCTCGGCAGGGGACACCAGACCTGGCAGATGAACGAGATCAACGCGCTCACCTGGCCGAGTCCGAAAGGCATTGGGCTTCCGCCCGCAAGCGCCGTCGTGCAAACGGCCACCATTGCGAAGAAATACGGCGTGATCAACAACGTGCCGAGCGGAGCGACCAACTACACGTACGCGGCGAAGGCGCTCGCGCAGCTCAAGGCAGCCGGCGCCGACGTCTACGGCAAGAAATGGAAGAAGGCGAACGTGAAGGTGACGCCCGGGGGGAAGTAGGACGAGAATCGGGCCCCGGGCCGGCTGCGGCGGGTCCCGGGGCCCGGACCAGGAAGGAAGTGAGGCGACGTGTCGGTTCTGATCAGGGGTGGGAGGATCATCACCGCGGCCGACGACTACGTCGGCGACGTGTATGTCGAGGACGAGCGCGTCACGCTCGTGGGGGAATCGCTCGACGTCGAGGCGGACCGCGTGATCGACGCCGACGGCAAGTACGTGCTTCCCGGCTGCGTCGATCCCCATACGCACCTCGACATGCCGTTCGGTGGAACGGTGACCATCGACGACGTGCAGTCGGGCCAGACCGCCGCGGCCTTCGGTGGCACGACCTGTCACGTGGACTTCGTCATCCAGCCGCCGGGCTCGTCCTTTGCAGCGGCGCTCGAAGAGTGGCAAGAGAAGGCGAGCGGCAAGCAGGTGATCGACATGGGCTACCACATGGCGGTCACGGATCTGCGCGAGGGCGGGTCGCTCGAGGAGCTCGCGCGCCTGCCGGAACAGGGGGTGACCTCGTACAAGCTCTTCATGGCGTACAAGGGCGCGCTCATGGTCGACGACGAGACCCTCTTTCGGACGATGGAGGTGGCCGCCGAAACGGGGGCGCTCGTGATGGTGCACGCCGAAAACGGGGACGCGATCGACGTGCTCGTCAAGCAGGCGCTCGCGGCAGGGAACACCGCGCCGCACTTCCACGCGCTCACGCGGCCGCCCGAGCTCGAAGGCGAAGCGACGAATCGCGCGATCCAGCTCGCGCGGGTCGCAGGTGCGCCGCTCTACGTCGTCCACGTCTCGTGCCGCGAGGCCGTCGAGCCGATCGCGAAGGCCCGCGAGCAGGGCTGGGACGTCTGGGGCGAGACGTGCACGCAGTACCTCTTCGTCGACTACACGTTCCTCGAGCGGCCGAATTTCGAGGGGGCGAAGTACGTGTACACGCCGCCGCCGCGTGCGCTGGAGAACCAGGAGGTGCTCTGGCACGCGGTGCGGTCGGACATCCTGTCCGTGATCTCGACCGACCACTGCGCGTTCCTCTGGGACGGCCAGAAGTCCCGAGGCAAGGACGACTTCTCGAAGATCCCGAACGGCGGGCCCGGGCTCGAGGACCGGCTGCACATGATCCACGAGTTCGGCGTCCGAACGGGGCGGTTCTCGCTGAACCGCATGGTCGAGCTGCTCTCGACCAACCCGGCGAAGCTCTTCGGCCTCTATCCGCGAAAGGGAACGATCGCTCCCGGCTCCGATGCCGACATCGTCGTCTTCGACCCCGAGAAGCGCCACCTCATCTCGGCGGCGACCCAGCACTCGAAGGTCGACTACAACCTGTACGAGGGGACGGAGGTCACGGGCTCGCCCGAGATCGTCCTCCTCCGTGGCACCGTGCTCGTCGAGAACGGCGAGCTCGTCGCCGAGCCGGGAATCGGCCAGTTCGTCGAGCGGGCCGCGTTCGGGCAGGAGCTCCTACCCGCGGCCGCCCGATGACCGTACCGTTCTTGGTATCGCAAACAGCGCAGGCGCGAAGCGCCCGCGCTTTAGGGGTTCAAGCGCGACCGGGAATCCGCGCTCGCGATTTCCGGTCTTGCGCAGACCAAGCGTGAGCGGAGGTGCGCCGGGCTTCTTCCCCCTAGCTCGGCGCCCTCCGCTTGCGTTCGCACGCTCCGAAGCCGGGTTACGATGCGCCGATGACGACGGCGGAGACCAACCTGGGCAACGAGATCGTCGCCGACGCGAAGGAGTTCGTCCTCTACAGCTGGTCGGTGCAGGACGCGATCGACCCGATCCCCGTCGCCGGTGCGGAAGGCCGCTACTTCTGGGACTACGACGGCAAGCGCTACCTCGACTTCGCCTCCCAGCTCGTAAACGTCTCGATCGGCCATCAGCACCCGAAGATCATCGCCGCGATCAAGGAGCAGGCGGACAAGCTGTGCACCATCGGCCCGCCGATGGCGAACGAGTCCCGCTCGCGGCTCGGGCGCCTGCTCGCGGAGGTCACCCCCGGAGACCTGTGTATGTCCTTCTTCACGAACTCCGGCGCGGAGGCGAACGAGAACGCGATCAGACTTGCGCGCCTCTACACGGGCCGCAACAAGATCGTCGTGCGCTACCGGTCGTACCACGGCGCGACGCACGGCGCCATCTCGCTCACCGGCGATCCCCGTCGCTGGCCGAACGAGCCGGGGATGCCCGGCGTCGTCCGCATGCTCGACCCGTACACGTATCGCTGCCCGGCCGGGCATCCGGATCCCTGTCCAGTCTGCACGGGCGCGCCGCATCTCGAGGAGATCCTCGAGTACGAAGGCCCGCAGACGGTCGCGGCGGTGTTCCTCGAGACGGTCACCGGTACGAACGGAGTCATCCCGCCGCCGGACGGCTACCTGCAGTCCATCCGCGAGGTCTGCGACCGCTACGGAGTCCTGCTCGTCCTCGACGAGGTCATGGCCGGCTTCGGCCGCACGGGACGCTGGTTCGCGTGTGACAACTGGGACGTCGTCCCGGACATCCTCACGGTCGCAAAGGGGATCAACTCCGGGTACGTCCCTCTCGGAGCGATGATCATCGGGCCGCGCCTTCGCGAGTGGGTACGGGGCAAGTACTTCCCCGGAGGGCTCACCTACGCGGGTCATCCACTCGCTTGCGCGTCCGCGGTCGCGTCGATCGAGGCATTCCGTGAGGAGGGTGTCGTGGAGAACGCGGCCGAGGCGGGCTCGTATCTCGGAGATGGATTACGCGGTCTGGCGGCTGCCCACCCCTCGATCGGCGAGGTGCGCGGGCTCGGGTGCTTCTGGGGCGTCGAGCTGGTGAAGAGCCGCGAGACGCGAGAGATGCTCGTGCCGTTCAACGCCTCCGGTGAGGCGGCGGCTCCCGTGGCACGCCTGGCGAAGGCGGCGCTCGAGCGCGGCCTCTACCTGATGACGCACTGGAACGTGATCATGGTGGTTCCCCCGCTCACGGTCACGAGTGAGGAAGTGGACGAAGGCCTGGCGATTCTGGACGAGGTGCTCGCGATCGCAGACGAGTACGTCGTCTAGGTCGGCACGCCTGCGGCGAGAAATGCTCCGACGGCCTCGGCAGTCTCCTCGAACGCGTCCCAGAGCACCGTGTGCCCGCCGGGGACGACGACGACCTCGAGCAGATCGCCCAGGGCTGCGCGGTGCGCCTCGAGCAGGTGATCGTACGAGAGGTAGGACTGCTTGCCCAGGACGAGCAGCGTCGGCACATGTACGTTCTCGAACGAAGGTGGAGCCGACGCCATCTCGCCGTACGCGGCGACGACGGCGGACTGGCAGTAGCGGTAGCGATAGAGCCCCTCGTCGTCCGAGACGAGATGCGCTCGAAGCTCCTCCTCGACGAGCTCTCGCGGCGCGCGCTGCAGCTGGCTTTCGACGTAGCGTTGCTCGATCGCTTCCTCGAAGGAGACGTACGCTCGCTCTCGTCGTGCGTTCTCGGCGGCGAAGAGCGCGACCTCGGGTGGAAGGTGGATCGCCGGATCGAGCAGGACGAGCCGCCGAGCCAAGTCCGGCGCTCGGGCAGCGAGCTCGAACGCGAGGCGCCCGCCGAACGAGTGCCCGACGAAGGCCGACCGCTCGTCGCCGACGACCTCCTCGATCGCGTCGAGATGCGCCTCGATGTCCCATGGCGGCTCGTACGGCGAGGAGCCGTGCCCGAGGAGGTCCGGCGCGAGCACGTGGAGGTCGTCGAGGGCGTCCTCGGCGAGCATCGCGAAGTGACGCCCGTGGCTTGCGACCCCGTGTAGACACACGATCCGGGATGCAGTCGGATCGCCCCACTCGTGGAGCGCGAGAGTCAGGCGCGGGCCTCGAGCGTCTCGAGCGAGTCGGGGACCATCTCGGTCCGCTGTTCGTCCTTCACGTTCACGAGCGACCAGATCACGGTCCCCTCGCGGTCGAGGAGGAAGGTCCCCCGGTGCGGGGCGCCCGTCTCCTCGTTGAAGACGCCGAAGGCCTTCGAGGCCTTGCCGTGAGGCCAGAAGTCCGAGGCGAACGTGTACTCGGCGCCGAGGTGCTTGCGCCAGGCCTGTCGGGAGGGCGAGGGATCGCACGACACGAGCACGATCTCGGTCTGGGCGTCGCGGAACGACCCGATGTTCTCCTGCAGGTCGAGTGCCTCCTCCTCGCAAACCGGCGTGAACGCGAACGGGTGGAACACGAGCAGGACGTTCGAGCGGCCACAGAAGTCGGAGAGTCTCACGCGCTCCCCGCGCGTCACCTCGAGATCGAACTCGGGTGCCTTGTCACCCGTTCTCACCGTCATCGCTCGCCTCCTCGCCGCTGCCCGACGGGCGATAGTACCGGCGCCCGCGCAAGGCCTCCGGGAGGTACTCGAGCTCGAATCCGGCGTCGTCGTCGTGGGGGTAGACGTAGCCCTCTCCGTGACCCCGATCCTTCGCCGCCTTCCGGTGCCCGGTCGACCGGAGCATCGCAGGCGGTCGCGCGTTTCCCTGCTCGCGGACGTCCTTGCGCGCCTCCCAGATCGCGACTGCCGACGCGTTCGACTTGGGCGCACGCGCGAGATAGATAGCCGCTTGCGAGAGGTTGAGCTGGGCCTCCGGAAGCCCGACGAACTCCAGTGCCTGGGCCGCGGCGACAGCCACGCTCAGCGCGCGCGGGTCTGCGTTCCCGATGTCCTCCGAGGCGAGAATCACCATGCGCCGGGCGATGAAGCGTGGATCCTCGCCCGCCTCCAGCATCGCTGCCAGGTAGTAGACGGCTGCGTCCGCGTCGCCGCCGCGCAGGGACTTGATGAAGGCGGACGCGAAGTCGTAGTGCTGATCGCCCTTGCGGTCGTAGAGAAGCGGTCGCTTGCGTGCGGCGTCGAGGACGTGCTGCTCGCTCATCTCGGCGTCTTCCGCCCGGGCCGTCGCGAAGGCGAGCTCCAGGATCTGGAGCGCGCTGCGGGCGTCGCCACCCGCTCGGTTCGCGATCAGGCGGACGACCCCGTCCGGGACAGCGGCCTCGAGCGCGGCCCCACCCCGCCTGACGATCTCAGCCAGCTCCTCCTCGTCGAGCGCGAGCAGCTCGACGACGGTGCACCGGGAGAGAAGCGCCGAGTTGACCTCGAAGTACGGGTTCTCGGTGGTCGCGCCGATCAGCGTCACGAGGCCGTCCTCGACCGCGTGCAGGACCGAGTCCTGCTGGCCTTTGTTGAAGCGGTGGATCTCGTCGATGAAGAGGATCGTCCGCACGCCGTTTCCGCCGAGACGCTCGACCCGAGCGGAGACGGCGGAGAGCTCCTCGAACGTCGCGCCGGTCCGCTCCGCCACGATCCTCGCGATCGTCGTCTTCCCCGTCCCCGGAGGCCCGAAAAGGATCATCGAGGGTGGGCGGTCCTGCTCGATCGCGAGCCGGAGCGCCGAGCCCTTCGCCAGGACGTGCTGTTGCCCCACGAGCTCACCGAGCGTCCGGGGCCGGAGGCGCACCGCGAGGGGTGCATATTCGTCTTGCAACTCCCGTGCCGCCTGCGTAAAGAGGTCTCCCACACGCGAAGTATGCTCAGGCTGTGGAACCTCACGAGGCCGCCGAGGACTACTCGCAGCCGGTTCTCGCAGGCAACGCCGCCTCCGACTACGAGCGCTATCTCAACACGGACGAGCTCCTGGCGCTCCAGAAGACCGCAGACGAATGGGTGCACCGGGACGAGCTCCTCTTCCAGGTCACGCACCAGACGTCCGAGCTCTGGCTCAAGCTGGCCTGGACCGACGCGGACGAGGCCGCGCGCCTGATCGAGGAGGGCGACCTGAGGGCCGCCCTTCGTCTTCTCCGTCGTTCCGTGCTCTGCATCCGCTTCGTGATCGGACAGCTCGAGATGCTCGAGCACATGTCGCCCTGGGAGTACCAGGAGATCCGCAAGGTGCTCGGGCACGGATCTGGTTTCGACTCGCCGGGCTGGAACGAGCTGCGGCGCGTCTTCCCGCGTCTGGGACAGGCATTCCATGCGGCGAGGCGCGAGGCCGGGCTCTCGCTCGCGGAGGTGTACACGCAGGGGCGGGAGCACGAGCACCTGTACCAGCTCGCGGAGGCGCTCGTCGAGCTCGACGAGCAGGCGCAGTTCTGGCGCCTGCGCCATTACCAGGTCGTCGCCCGTGTGATCGGCGACAAGGTGGTCGGGACGCAGGGCACGCCGGTGGAGCTGCTCGGGAAGCTCGTCTCGAAGACGGCGTTCCCCGAGCTCTGGGAGGTTCGGAACGAGCTGACCGCGCTCTCGAAGGCGACCTCGTAGATGGCGGTCGTCGAGGAGACGGGCCATCGCCGAGAGGCGTCGACGCTCCTCCAGGAGCTGATCCGTGTGGACACGGTGAACCCGCCTGGGAACGAGAGCCGGGCGGCCTCGCTGCTCCGCGACTACCTGGCCCGGGTCGGGATCGAGTGCGAGTGGATTGCCCGGGAGCCCGAGCGTGCGAACGTCGTCGCGCGGCTTTCAGGCGGCGACGGCCCCTCGCTCGCCTTCCTCTGTCACACGGACACCGTGCTCGCGGATCCAGCCGAGTGGGAGCGCGACCCCTGGTCCGGTGACGTCGTCGACGGCGAGATCTGGGGACGCGGCGCTCTCGACATGAAGGGGCACGTCGCCGCGGCCGCTGTCGCGTTCGCATCTCTGCAGCGGGACGGCTTCAGGCCCTCCGGCGACCTGCTCTTCGTCGCGACAGCGGACGAGGAGGTCGGCGAGGGAGAGGGCTACGGTCTGCGCTGGCTCGTCGACGAGCATGCCGAGGCAGTCCGCTGCGACTACGCGGTCAACGAGGGCGGCGGCGAGCGGATCGTTCTCGGAGGACGTCCCGTGTACCTGTGCGCGACCGCGGAGAAGATGTCGGCTCCGTTCCTCCTCCGCGTGCACGGGCGGAGCGGGCACGCCTCGATGCCCGGGATTGCGGACAACGCGCTCGTCAAGGCCGCGCGCTACATCGAAGCGCTCGCGAGCTTCGAGCCGGAGCCGACACTCATTCCCGAGGCGAAGGTGTTTCTCGAGACGGTGCTCGGCGAGACGCCTTCCGTCCATGAGGCGCTCGCGCGTGCACGAGAGGTCGACCGGCGGCTCGCCGACCTCGTCGCGCCTCTGCTCGCGCTCACGCTCTCGCCCACGATGATCGAGGCGTCGCACAAGCGAAACGTCATCCCTGCCCTGTGTGACGTCGGCGTCGACTGTCGCCTTCTGCCCGAGCAAACGCCGGCCGACGCGGAGCCGCTGATCCGGGCGGCTCTCGGGCCGGGCGACTACGAGCTCCAGTGGATCGAGCCAACCGGCGGGACGCGCTCGGAGCTACAGACGCCCCTCTGGGATGCTCTCGTCTCCTTCGTATCGGAGCTCGAGCCCGGAGCGCGACTTGTTCCGGACGCCTGCCCGGGTTTCACCGACAGCCATTTCCTGCGCGAAGGGTTCGGCACGGTCGCGTACGGCTTCTTCCCGCTCATGGCGATGGATTCGGAGCTGGCGACGAAGCTCATCCACTCCGCGGACGAGCGGATCGCCGTCGACGATCTCCAGCGCGGCGTCGAGATGCTCCGCCATGTCGCACGCGAGTTGCTGGCTTGACGTTCACGGACCCGCCGTACACGCTCGCGGGGGCCGTGCTCTTCCTCTCGAGGGCTGCCGCTGCCGTCCGCCAAGGCGGAAGCGTCTTTCTCTCCTTCGGCCCCGGGCGGCCGGGGGTCTCGGTCCGCGTGCAGTGGGCGATCGGGGGGATGGGCTTCGCGATCCAGGCGCTCACTCGCGACTTCAACCGCTGCCTCGGCGCGGGGGTCCTCGGCGGGGCGAGCAACCTCTACCACCTGATCGCGGCCGGGGAACCGCACCCGCTCGTCACGGAAACGTTCGCTCGACCGCTGTACACGGCCGATGCTCCGTCGCGCGGCGTCAGTCGGCCCTCCGGGCGTTTCGTTTAGCTTGACGGCATGGGCTGGAACCGCTGGGCCCGCCGGGTCGAGGTGGAGCCGTCGCTCTACGCGGCCGACTTCTCGCGCCTCGGGGAGCAGCTCGGCGAGCTCGCCGGCGCCGGAGCCCGCGTCTTCCATTTCGATGTCGGCGACGGCCACTTCATCCCCGAGATCACGATCGGGCCGATCGTGCTCGCGTCGATCTCACCGCTCGTTCACGGCTGGGGTGGCGTGCTCGACTGCCACCTGATGGTCTCGGAGCCCGAGCGCCACTTCGAGGCGGCCGCGAAGACGGGCGGTGACAGCGTGACCTTCCACGTCGAGGCCTGCGACGATCCGCCCCGCGCAATCGCGCTCGCGCGAAAACTCGGCCTCGGGGCAGGCGTCGTGTTCAACCCGGGAACGTCGGTCGAAGACGCTGTTCGGGCCTCCGAGGGAGCCGACCTCGTCCTCTGCATGTCGATCCATCCGGGCTACTCCGGCCAGCCGTTCATGCCCGAGGCGCTCGACCGCATCGCACGTCTCCGCTCGCTCCTTCCGGACGAGATGCGCGTGCAGGTCGACGGTGGAGTGCATGCCGAGACGATTGGGCCGGCCCGCGCGGCCGGCGCGGATCTCCTGGTCGCGGGCAGCGCGGTCTTCTGGAACGACGCGCCCGCCGCGGCGTATCGCGCGCTGGTGGGGGCGGTCTCGGAGCCGGTGCGTGGTTGAGAGAGCGGAGACGCTTCGCGAGACGTCGGCGTGGAGAAGGCTCGAGTGGCACCGCGCTGACGTTCGCCACTCGCGTCTGCGGGGTCTCTTCGACGGCGATCCCGGCAGGGGCGAGCGGCTCGCCGCGGAGGCCGCCGGTCTCTACCTCGACTACTCGAAGCACCTGCTGACCGACGAGACGCTCGAGCTGCTGCGGAAGCTGGCCGCCGAGCGCGGGCTACCGAGCCGAATCGCGGCGATGTTCCGCGGGGATCGTGTGAACGTCTCCGAGGACCGGCCGGCGCTGCACATCGCGCTTCGCATGCCGCGGTCGAGGTCGCTCGTCGTCGACGGCGTGGATGTCGTCAGGCAGGTGCACGAGGAGCAGGACCGCATCAACGCGCTCGCCGAGGCTGTTCGCTCGGGGTCCTGGGTGGGAGCGACCGGAAGGCCGATCCGCACGGTCGTCAACCTCGGGATCGGCGGCAGCCACCTCGGGCCCGCCCTGGCGTGCGAGGCGCTGCGTCCGTATGCGACGGCCGGTGTGCGGTATCGGTTCGTCTCGAGTGTCGACCCTGCGGCCCTCGCGGAGGCGATCCGAGACCTCGACCCGGCCGAGACGCTCTTCGTCGTCGTCTCGAAGACGATGACGACGCTCGAGACGCTCACGAACGCTCGTGCCGCCGAAGGCTGGCTGCGAGACGCGCTCGGAGGAGAGGTGCAGCTCCAGCGACACTTCCTCGGAGTTACGGCGCATCCCGACGCCGCTGCCGCTCTCGGCATTCCCCCGGACAACGTCTTTCGCATCTGGGACTGGGTGGGCGGCCGAACGTCGCTCTGCTCCGCGGCCGGGCTCACGACGTGCATCGCCCTCGGCCCGGACGGGTTTCGCGAGCTGCTCGACGGATTCCGCGCGATGGACGAGCACTTCGTGACGACGCCCCTGGGCGGGAACCTCCCAGCGATCGCCGGCCTCATCGCCGTCTGGTACCGGAACTTCCTCGGCGCGCAGAGCACGGCTGTCGTTCCCCACAGCCACGCGTTGCGCCTCCTGCCGCCGTACCTTCAGCAGCTGGCGATGGAGTCGAATGGGAAGCGCGTGACGGCTTCGGGGGAGCCGGTCGAGGTGGACACGGCGCCGGTCACCTGGGGCGGAGAGGGCACGGACGCGCAGCACGCGTTCTTCCAGCTCCTGCACCAGGGGACGGTGCTCTGCCCTGTCGACCTCGTCGCGCTCGCGCGCCCCGCGACCGGCGACTCCGAGGGGCACGATCTGCTCGCCGCCAACGTGTTCGCGCAGGCTGCCGCGCTCGCGTTCGGCCGGACTGCGGAGGAACTCGACGCCCTCGGCGTCGACGAGCGGGAGATCCCGCACCGGGTGCTGCCGGGGGACCGGCCGACGTCGGTCATTCTCGCCCGCCTCCTGAGGCCTGCGACCCTCGGCGCTCTCATCGCTTTCTACGAGCACAGCGTGTTCACCCAGGCTGCGATCTGGGAGATCGACGCCTTCGACCAGTGGGGGGTCGAGCTCGGGAAGGAGCTCGCCCTGCGCCTGACGCCCGAGCTCGGCGAGGGCTGGAAGCGCGAGCTCCTGCACGACTCGTCGACGAACGCCCTCGTGCGCCGGTACCGCCAGCTGCGCGATGCCGGCGACTAGCGTCGACGCGACCCTCGAGCTCCACCGGGCGGTCGGCGCCTTCGGCGAGCTCGAGGCGTGGCTGCGAGAGCGCGGGTTCTTCGCACGTGGTGGCGAGCAGCTCGTCGCCGATCTGTATCTCGGCTACGGCCTCTCGCAGTGCATCCGGCGCCGCGGGGCGCCTCCTCCGCCGGAGCCTTGTCCGGCGCTCCCGTTGCTCGCCTGCTCCGTCCGCCAGGACGAGGAGACGCAGGGCGTAGGAGCGGATCGCCACGAGGACATCCGGGTCGGGAGGTGGGAGCAGAGCTGGAGTGAAGATGAGTACGCCGCGGCGATTGACACCGTTCGGGCGGCGATTGCGCGCGGAGACGTGTACCAGGTCAACCTGGTCCAGCACCTCTCGGCGCCGTTTACCGGCGATCCGGCCTCGCTCGCCTCCGCGCTCGCCCACCTCGATCCGTTGATCCCCGAGCCGCTCGTCGGCGACGGGTGGGCGATCGTCTCCGCCTCTCCCGAGCTCTTCCTCGCGAAGCGAGGCCGCCGCGTCCGGACGATGCCCATCAAAGGGACTCGTCCGGCAGGCGGCTCACGAGAGCTCTCGCGGTCGCAGAAGGACGCCGCCGAGCACGTGATGATCGTCGATCTCGAGCGCAACGACCTCTCGCGCGTGTGTGTGCCGGGAAGCGTGCGCTGGCCGGAGCTCATGGCCACGCGGCGGCTCGCGGGAGTCGAGCACATGGTCTCGACCGTCGAGGGCAGGCTGCGCGAAGGAGCCGGTCTCGCCGCGCTCCTAGAAGCGATGTTTCCAGGTGGCTCCGTGACGGGAGCCCCGAAGATCGCCGCCGTGGACCTCATCGCTGGGCTCGAGCCCGTCGGACGAGGCGCCTCGATGGGAGCGCTCGGCCGCGTCTACGGAAACGGCGATCTCAACCTCGCCCTCACCATCCGGACGTTCGCAATCGCGGAGGGCCGCATCCATCTCTGGGTGGGAGGCGGCATCGTCTGGGGCTCGGACCCAAGCGCGGAGGTCGAGGAGTCCTGGGTGAAGGCGCGGCCGTTGCTCGCCGCAGTCGGCGGCACCGCCGCGAGGTCCGCCAGATGACGCTGCTCGCCATGGCCACGACCGATCGGGGCCTGTGCGATCCGGCCACCGCGGTCGTCCGCGCCGACGACGAGGCGCTGCTCCGCGGGCGCGCCGCCTTCGAGACCCTCCGTGTCTACGGCGGACGACCCTTTCGCCTCGACGAGCACCTCGATCGGCTCGTCGGATCAGCAGCCTCGATCGGCCTTCCGCCGCTGGCCCGAGCGGACCTCGAGAGGCTGGCCGGGCTCGTCCTTCCACAGGCGGGGACCGCGGATGTCGTGCTACGGCTCGTCTGGACCGCGGGCCCGGAGCGCGGGCCCGCGACCGGTCTCGCGCTGGTGAGCGAGGTCCCCCCTTGGATCGAGCAGGTCCGCGCGCGGGGCTCCCGCATCGTCGCGCTTCTCGGGGTACGCGCCGCGGTCCCGTGGCTGCTGCCGGGAGTCAAGTCGACGAGCTACGCGGTGAACATGGCCGCCGAGACCGAGGCGAAGCGGCGAGGCGCGGACGACGCGATCTTCGTCGACGCCGACGACGTCGTTCTCGAAGGGACGGTGACGAACGTGTGGTGGCGGATCGGAGAGACGCTCCACACGCCCTCGCTCGACCTCGGGATTCTCGCCGGGGTCACGCGCGCCGCCGTCCTCGAGCTCGGGGCGGACTGCGGATATCGAGTGGAGCAGGGCGTCTACCCGCTCGCCGAGGTGCTCGGCGCCGAGGAGGTGTTCACGTCCTCCTCCGTCCGGGAGCTCATGCCCGTCGTCGAGCTCGACGGACGCTCTCTCGGTCGCGGGCCTGCCGCCGACGTTCTGCAGAGGGCACTGCGTTCCCTCGCAGAGTCGGGCTGATCCAGCCCACCTCGCCGCTACCCTCTCGTTCGTGGAAACGGTGCGACTCGGCGGCATGGCGCTCCAGAACGGCGTCCTCGTCCACGGTCCGACGTCGTGGGGGTGTGCCGTCCGCGACCAGGACGGGGCCCTTCGCGTGGCGTCCGGGCGCAAGCCTCGCTTCGCGGACCGCATTCACACGCCGGTCCTGCGAGGACCGCTGAGGCTCGCCGAGGCATTCGCCGTGCTCCCCGTCGTGCGGAGGGCGCTGCCGCAGGCGCGCTTCCCGTTCGAGCGTCCCGCGGTCCTCGGCTCGATTCTCGTCTCGAGCTTCGCGGCGCGCACGGTCCGGCGCTCGCGCTCGCTGTCCGCCGGCAGGCGAGAGCTCGCCGCGGGTGCCGTGTCGCTGATCCCTGCAGCCCTGGCTCTGCGCGGCCCCGATCTGGCCGCGTATCACGGTGCCGAGCACGTCTCCATCGGCACGTACGAGACCGGCACTCGTGCCCCGAAGGAGCATCCGCGCTGCGGGTCCCAGCTGATCGCGCCGCTGCTCGCGTCTTCGCTGGTCGCGAACCTGGCTGTCTCGCGTCTTCCGCGCGTCGTGCGGGGTGTGGGGCGGCTGGCGGGAACGACCGCCGCGGTCGGCGCCTCGGTGGAGCTTTTCTCCTGGATGTCGCGGAATCCCGAGCACCCGCTGGCGAAAGCTCTGGCGCGTCCCGGGTTCGAGCTCCAGCGGCGCTTCTCGACCGCGGAGCCGTCGGCGGACCAGGTCGAGGTCGCGGATGCGGCCCGCGACGCCTGCCTCGCGCTCGAGAGATGACGGTCGTCCTCGGGAGGGAGCGTCTCGACCCGGAGGTGTTCGAGCTCCCGGTCGAGAAGATGCGGGACGGCTACTACACCGATGCCTACTTCAACCACTCGAGGTCGGCGCTGCTCGCCGCCGGTCTGCATCCGCGGGTGCTCATGCAGGTGTTCCAGAAGAACAGGGCCCTGCTCGGCGGGATGGACGAGGCGGTCGCGATCCTCAAGCTCTGCTCGCACGGCTGGGACAACCTCGTCGTGCGTGCGCTCCACGACGGCGACTGGATCGAGCCGTGGGAGACGGTCCTCACGATCGAGGGCGACTACACCCTCTTCGCACATCTCGAGACCGTGTACCTCGGCGTGCTCGCACGCCGGACTGTCGTCGCGACGAACGTCGCCCGTGTGCTCGAGGCGGCAAGGGGGAAGCCCGTCATCTTCATGCCGGCGCGCCACGACCATCACCGAGTCCAGACGGGCGACGGATATGCGGCGTACGTTGCAGGCCTCGTCCTGGGCGCGCCGATCGGCGTCACCTCCGACGCTCAGGCCTCCTGGTGGGGCGGGAGCGCGATCGGAACCGTTCCGCACTCGCTGATCGCCGCGTGCGGCGGCGACACGGTGCTCGCGGCTCGCACCTTCGCGGACTGGGCGCCCGAGGACATGAACGTCACGGTCCTCGTCGACTTCGAGAACGACTCGGTCGGGACCGCGCTCGAGGTTGCGCGTGCGCTCGGCCCCAGGCTGTGGGGCGTTCGCCTCGACACGTCGGAGAGCCTCGTCGACCGGGCGTTGTGGGGCGAGATGGGCGATTTCGACCCGCGTGGGGTGAACGAGCGACTCGTCCGGAAGGTGCGCGCAGCGCTCGACGAGACCGGATTCGACGAGGTGCAGATCGTCGTCTCCGGCGGGTTCACGATCGAGAAGATCCGGGCGTTCGAGGAGCGCGACGTCCCGGTCGACGCCTACGGGGTCGGCTCGTCGCTCATCCGGGGCGAGAACGACTACACAGCCGACGTCGTCGTCGCCGACGGAGCCGAGGTGGCGAAGGTCGGTCGCCGCCTGCGAGAGAACTCGCGGCTCGAGCCCGTCACCTAGCCAGCGTCGCGTTCAACGAGCCGGGCCACGAGCGCATCGGCTCCGTCGAGCGGACGACATGAGCTCCTGCCGACGCGAACCGCTCGAAGGCGGCGTCGGCGTCCTCGCTGTAGTCGACGGCGCCCGGGACGACGACGGGGGAGGAACAGTCTTCGAGCAGGTAGAGCTTGGGCGCGATCTCCGGCGCGGCACGCACGAGGTCCTCGACCGACCAGGCGACGCAGTGGCTCTTCGCCTGCCCGGCGACGACGACGGCGTCGAAATCGAGAAGCGCCCGGACGAGCACCGCGTTCCGCTCCCCGAGCGACTCGCCGTGCGGGCCCTCGGTCACCTCGGGGCCGAAGACCGAGTAGTGCTCGGTGAGGGGGTTCCTGCCCTTCAGCTCGAACCGCGTCTGCGAGCGGCGTGCGATTGCGTGGAAGAAGAGGGCCTCCTCGACTGCGCTCACGAGGG
>VAWZ01000120.1 GCA_005888365.1 Actinomycetota bacterium | reverse complement strand
TTGTTGCGGACGACTCCGCACGCGATGCCCGATGCCCCCGCGCCTGGATGCGACTTGTCGAGGACGACGATGTCCTCTCCCGAGCCGACCCCGCGCGTCTGCAGCTCCTTCGCCAGGTGGTACGCGGTCGAGAGACCGTGGATGCCGGCTCCGACGACGACGTACGAGGCCTTCTTGGGAAGCGGCATCTATTGCCTCATGCGCAACGTAGTTCCACTATTTGGCACACGGAGCCTAGCAGGCTCACGGGACCCACACGAGGCAAGGCGCTCGCTCGAGCACCTTGCGCACGCATCTGCGGTAGCGCCACCGGCGCATCGAACCGGGGTCGGCCCCGAGGACAAGCAGGCCGACGTCCCGCTCACCGGTGAGGTCGACCAGAGCGTCCACTGGTCGCGGCGAGTTGAGGCAGATGCGCTCGACGTGAACGCCCAGGCTGTGTGCGAGCGTCGCGGGCGCCTCGAGGGACTCCTCGACCCGCGGCGGCGTGATGTAGAGCTGCCCGAACGTCAATGCGCAGCGCGTGAGCGCCATCTCGACTGCGTTGACGACGAGCAGCGGCTGCCCGGACTCGACCGCCGAGTCGACTGCCATGCGCGACGCTTCCGGGAGGAGCGGGGCGTCGAGGGTCGCGAGAAGCACGGGCCGTGCGGACGAAGCGACGGCATGCTCGTGCGCGCCGACTCCGGTCCTGTCGAGCGAAGTCGTCATTCCGGGTGGAGTTCCCAGGTCGGCGCGTCTGCCGCCGCGCGCCGTACCCGCCGACGCCAGAACGGCATGTACCAGATGAAGAAGAAGAAGGAGATCATGCCGGCGACGAGGATTAGCCCGGAACTGACGAAGAGGATCAGCGGGACGAACACTCCGATCCCGAGTGCGAGCAACCCGAACAGCTCGACGCGGAAGCGCCGCATTCGACGCACGCGCGCCAGATACTCAGTCGCCGGAATCTGGTGAGTGTCCCAGCGGCGCCCGCACTTCTCGCACGTCCATGTCGCACCGTAGGGAACTGCGCGCGCTTCGCCGCACTCGCAGCGGATGCTGATCGGCGGCGGGGCGCCCATAGGCCGATTGTAGGGAGCCGCGTTCGACAGGAGTTGCGTTCTCGCCAACGCGTATTGAATCGCGCTCCAAAGGGTGTTATACGTCGCGCGAGCAGTCCCGCCGAGCGCCCTGGGAGGTCGTGCAATGGCAGTCGCACAGGTCGAGGAGCGTCAGCTCCTCAAGAAGCTCCGCTGGTACGACGGGTTCGTGATCTGCCTCGCGAACCCGGGATTCATGCTGGGATCGCTCGGTTTTTCCGTGCTCGACTTAGGTGGTTGGGGTGCCGGGCTGATCTGGGGCCTCACCGCCCTGATCATCGTCCCTGTCACCATCCTCTACTCCGAGCTCGCCGCGATGTTCCCGCACAAGTCGGGCGGCGTCTCGATCTACGCGAACGAGGGCTGGCGGAAGTACACGACGCTCGTCGGCCCCGTCGCGACATTCGGGTACTGGATCGGCTGGTCGGTGGTGCTCTCGTTCATCGGGCTGTTCGCCGGCTACCTCGTCCAGGCCGCGTGGTTCCCTGGTGAGCCCTACGGGACGTACGCCTTCGGCGGCGCGACGATCGACCACGGCTACTTCCAAACTCCGGTCGGTCACGTCTACATCGGGCTCCAGCATCTGATCACGATCGGCCTCATCATCGCCGTCTGGCTCTTCAACTTCTTCGGTACACGGATCGCCGTGTCGTTCAACTACCTGGCCGGCATCCTGCTCATGTTCCCGCTCTTCTGCTTCACGTTCTTGCCGTTCCTGAACGGCGACTTCACCACCTCCAACCTCACGTACAAGCTGAACGACCCGGGCCTCGCCTGGGGCGGCTTGCAGATTGCGCTCGTCTGGATCTGGGTCATGATCTGGTCCACCGCTCCCGAAGCCGCGGCGACGTTCGCCCCCGAATACAAAGACACCGGTCGGGACACCAGACGGGCCCTTATGTCGTCGGCGGTTTTCATCCTCTTCGTGAACTCGATGGTGCCGGTCGCCCTCACCGGCGGTGTCGGACCGAAAACCGTGGAGGCGTACGACTACGTGGGCGCCCTCAACGACCTCGTGGGGAAGAGCCTCACGAACTTTTTCGTCGTCGTTCTGTGCGCCAGCTTCGTCATCTCGATGAACACGGCGACCGCGGACGGCAGCCGCGCCCTCTTCGGGATCTCGAGGGACGGCCTGACGATCACGTGGCTTGGACGGCTGAACCGCTGGAACGTGCCGGGGAACGCGATGACGCTCGACATGGTGATCAACATCCTCTTCGTCCTCTTCGTCGGCAACCTGTTCGGCATCCTCGTGGCCAGCAACATCGGCTACGTCTTCGCGAACATCTGCGCCATCTCCGCATTCATCCTGCTGCGGAGAGACAGGCCCGCCTGGCCGCGGCCGATCAAGCTCGCGTCCTACTGGGTCCCGATCGCCTACGCCCTCTGCGGCGCGTTCATCGTCTTCGAGGTCGTCGGCGTCGGCTGGTTCCAGATCGCCGGCGGTGGGAACCTATACGGAGCGACGAAGAGCAAGGTCATCGGTTTCAGCGTTCTGGTCATCTCTCTGCTCCTGTTCCTCTTCCGACGCGTGGTACAGGACAAGGAGTCGCCACACTGGCGCGAGGAGACGCCGACGATGCCGGACGAAAACGTGGCCGCGCTCCTCGAGCAGGAGATGGCGCCGAGGACCTCAGCGGCACCGGCGAGCTGAGCGCAAGACGTGGGGCGGCTCCGGCCGCCCCACGCCAGTCACAATCCGGCCGATGGAGCGCGCATCCGCACCGGAGGAGTTCGAGATGGCGATCGCCGACGCGATCGCAGCGCCCGAGGCATTCGGATCTTCCTTCGAGGCCGCACCGGCGCTGGCCGAGCTCGAGCTCGGCGTCGGGCTCGAGGGCGATCCCGCGATCGCCTTCCGACGGACGCTCGGAATGTTCGCGACGGGGGTCACGGTGCTGACGACGCTGAAGGGCGAGAGCGTCCACGGTATGACCGCGAATGCGTTCATGTCCGTCTCCCTGCAGCCTCCGCTCGTCCTCGTCTCCATCGACCGGCGCGCGCGGATGTCCGAGCTGCTGCACGAGGGGACGCGGATCGGAGTGAACGTGCTCGAGGCGGGCCAGGCGACGCTTTCGGATCACTTCGCAGGGCGCGCGGTCGAGGGAACATCCGAGCCGCTGTTCGAGCTCGTGCACGACACGCCGCTCGTCGAGGGGGCCCTCGCCCACCTCGTCGCGCGGGTGGTCCGCTCGTACTGGGGCGGCGACCACTCGCTCTTCCTCGGGCAGGTCGAGTTCGCCCGCTACGGAGAAGGCGAGCCGTTGCTCTTCCACGGCGGCCGGTACGAGCGTCTCGTCCGAGATCATCCCCACGTTTTCTCCTCGCTGCCGCGGGAGCTGCTCGACCCGATCCTGGCACTCGGGCGCGAGCGGGAGTACGCGGACGGGGAGACGATCATGCGGATCGGCGAGCCGGGCACGGAGCTCCTGCTCGTCGTCGAGGGAGCCGTACGCGTCGAGCGGCCGGGACGCAGCCTGACGCTCGGAGCCGGCGAGCTCGTCGGTGAGATCGAGGTGCTCGATCCGGGCGGGGGGCGCATCGCGGACATCCATGCCGTCGGAGACGTGCGGTGCCTTGCCATCTCGCGCGGGCAGCTCGTTGCTGCGCTGCGGTCGGATCCGCGAGCGGCAATTGCGCTGATCGAGGTGCTCGCCGCTCGGTTCCGGGAGACCGGCTCGTGACGTGAGGTCGCAGCTCTTCGGGCTCGCAGTCGCCCTCGCGCTTGCGGACTCGTCCATCGTCACGCTCGCTCTGCCCGACATCCGCACGCAGTTCGACGTCGGCATTACTACGGTCGCGTGGGTCCTGACCTCCTTCAACCTCGTGCTCGCCCTCGTCGCGGTACCGGCTGCGTACACCGCCCGCCGGCGCCCGCGGCGCGCTTTTGCAGCAGGGACATTTGTTTTCGTGGCGTCGTCGCTCGCATGTGGCTTCGCGACGTCGTTCGCAATGCTCGTGGCCGCCCGCTCGGTGCAGGCCGTCGGCGCTGCGCTCGTCGCCACGGCCGCGCTCGGACTCCTGTCGGCGACCTCGCGGGAGGGGCGGGCAGTGCACATCTGGGTCACGGCCGGCGTGATCGGGGCGGCTCTTGGACCGGCCGTGGGCGGCATCCTCACCCAGCTCGTCGGCTGGGAGGCGATCTTCTTCGTCCAGGTGCCGATCGCGCTCCTCCCGTTGGCGGCGCTGCGCACAGCCGTCGTGGTCCCCCAGGCTCACGGTGCTGGCCTGCCGCGAATCACCCCGAACGTCGCTTTGCTCCTGCTCTCGGGCAGCCTCGTGGCGGCTCTCTTCCTCATCGTGCTCCTCCTGGTCGAGGGCTGGGGGACGCCGCCCGCGGCGGCGGGGCTCGTCGTCACGGTGATGCCGAGCGCCGCCGCTGTGACCGCCTGGCGCACGCCTTCGTCGTCCCCGATCGGGATCCGCATCGCGAGCGGAGCCGTCCTCATCGCGGGAGGGCTCGCTGCTCTGGCGCTCCTCCCGCACGCGGGCTGGGTGTGGACGATTCCCCCGCAGGTGCTCATCGGCGTCGGTATCGGCCTCGCGCTCGCTGCGCTCACGGAACGCGCAGTCGGCGGTGCAGATGAGCAGGTCGTGCACGGCGGCTGGACGCTCGCCGCCCGCCACGCCGGGGTCGTCCTCGGCCTGCTCCTCTTGGCGCCGATTCTCGCGACCGCGCTCGAGCGGAACAAGGAAGCTGCCGTACGGGCTGGAGCGGCCGAGGTGCTGGACAGCCGGATACCCCCGCTCGACAAGCTCGGGCTCGCCCAGGACATCCTGGGCGAGATCGACCGAGCCAAACGCGAAGGCACCTTGCCGAAGATCGGTGCTGCATTCCGGGACCGCCCGTCGACCGACGAGTACCGAACCCTGCGCTCCGGCCTGCAAGACGAGCTCGACCGGGCCGTCACGAACGCGTTCTCGCGGCCCTTCCTGCTTGCGACGGCGCTCGCGCTTGCCGCGCTTCTCCCACTGGCTCTGGGGCGATGGGAACGGAGCTGACGCGCACGAAGCCCCTGCTGTTCGCGCTCGGCGCAGTCGCCGTCGTGGTCCTCAGCTACCTGGCGCTCGGCGGCGCGTCGTACCAGCCGGCGCCGGTCGCGGATCCCTGCGTGGGGCGGGACTGGCGGCACCCCGACGACGTGGCGACCGTTCTGGAGCAGGTGATCCTGTCGGCGCTCGACGGCGCAGCGTGTCAGCTCGGAGTCTCCCGTGAAGATCTCGTGCTCGCCATACGGGACAAGCCGTCGCTGGACACGTTTGCCTCGGAGCACGGGATCACGCGTGCCCAGGCGGAGGACGCCGTTCGGATGGGTCTCGACCGGGCGATCGACGATGCCGAGACGGCCGGTGCCTTGCCGGGCTTCGCAGCGGCGCTCGCGCGCCGCCTCGTGGACACGCTCGAGCCGTGGCGCGTGCTCGAGACGCTCGAGAGCCTGCGCGACCTGCTCCCGTGAGCGCGCGCTACTCGACAGCCGGCAGCTCTGCGAGCCAGGGCGTTCGGTAGCCCGACTCCTCCCAGAGGACGGGGAAGAAGGACTCGTCGAGCGAGAGGTCTCTTCGACGTCGATAGCGCGAATACGTCACGTCGACGTTCGTCTCGTGGAAGCGTGTCTCCACCGGGATGAGGTGTGAGACGAGCGCCCGTCTCGCGACCCTCGAGCTCCGATTCGGTGCCGACCCGTGCCACGTGAGGCC
>VAWZ01000119.1 GCA_005888365.1 Actinomycetota bacterium | reverse complement strand
AGGAGCCGGTAAAGGTGTCGCCGGGCTCGAGGAGCACGAGCGCTTCGCGGGTCTGGAAGGCGTTCGGAGGACACGTCATCGGTTCGACTGCCAGGCTGCGCCGCGCAACGTCCGGACGCGGGTCGCCCGTGTAGAGCATGAGGAGGCCGTATGACTCGTCGACACACACGGTCAGCCCGGCTGCCGTCTCCGGATCGCTCAGCGTCACCCGAGCGAGATCGTCCCTGTCGCGTTCGAGATCGGTGAACGCGTGGTCGAGCTTCGTATCCGCGATCGGCCTCGCTTCGCGGAAGTCGAAGTCCGTGCCCGCGACCGGGTGCGTGCCGATCGGCACTCCGTGCTCGTCCGAGTCGAGGACCGTTCGCGCGGGGATGTGCAGGAACAGCGGATCGACACTCGCCGTCCCGAGCGTGACGTACGGATGCGCGCCCGCGCCGAACGGGCAGCGCGCCGCCCCGACGTTCGCGGCCCGCGTCCGCACCGCGAGGCCGGTCTCCGAGAGCTCGTACTCGATGCGGAGCTCGAGCGAGAACGGATAGCCGGGCTGGGGATGGAGCGTGTGCTCCATAGCGACACGGTGCGGCTCGCGGTCCGCGTCGTTCCAGGCGGCCCAGCGCACGAGCCCGTGGATGGCGTTCCCGTTCTCGGGCTCTGTCAGCGCGAGCTGATGGAGCCTCCCGCCGAACTCGTACCGCCCTCCGCGTACACGGTTCGGCCAGGGAATCAGGACCTGCCCGCGACCCGACTCGACGGGCTCGTCCGCGCGATAGCCGTCGACGAGCTCGCGGCCGCCGACGGAATAGGAACGGAGCCCCCCGCCGACCTCGACGACGACGGCACGCTGGTCGCCGAACGCGAGGTCGAACTGCCGCCCGGACGGGAAGATCAACGAGGCCCAGCTGGTCGATCGGTCTCGAGCTGGCGGCGAGCGTGCGTCATCACGGCGAATCATGGCAGCGGAAGCGCGCTCGTCTCGGCGATTTCACCTGGGTGAAAGCGGTTCCGGCGTCTGCACCTCTGCGGTGAAGCTGAGATGCTTTTCGTGTGAGCGAGTCGAGAGGGCCGGCCCGTCCGCGCGTGGTCGTCCTCGGCGGAGGATTCGCCGGGATCGGGGCCGCGCGGAAGCTGAAAGACGTGGACGTCGACGTCGTCCTCGTCGACAAGCACGACTACCACACCTTCCAGCCACTCCTCTACCAGGTCGCGACCGACCTGCTTCCGCCTGCCACAGTCGGCCATGCACTTCGCGATCTCTTCCACGAGCAGTCGAACGCGCGGGTCCACAAAGCGACGACCGCGGGCATCGATCTCGAGAAGAGCGAGGTTCGGTTCGCCGATATGGAACCGCTTGTGTACGACTACCTCGTGCTCGGACTCGGCGCCGAGGTGAACTACTTCGGCGTCGAAGGTGCGGCGGAGCACGCCTTCCCCCTCTACACCCTCCCGGATGCAGTGCGCCTGAAGGAGCACATCCTCGAGCGGTGGGAAGCAGCGGACAAGGACCCGTCGCTCGTCGACGACGGTGCGCTGAACGTGGTCGTCGTCGGCGGCGGCGCGACCGGGATCGAGAGCGCGGGCGCGATAGCCGAGCTCTACCGCGCGATCTTCGTCGACGACTACCCGGACATTCCCCAGGAGAACGCACGCATCATCCTCGTCGAAGCCGGGCCGGAGATCTTTGCGATGTTCAAGACGAGCATCCGCAGGTATGCGGAGAAGGCGCTCGAGCAGCGAGGCGTCGAGGTGCTCGTGGGGGAGATCGTCGAGTCCATCACACCAACCCGCGTTTCGCTCAAGTCCGGGACCCAGATCCCGGCCCACACGCTGGTCTGGGGGGCGGGGCTCCAGGCGAACGCTCTGGTCCTGTCACTCGGTCTCGACCTGGAAAAGGGGAACCGTGTCGTCGCCGAGCCGGATCTGAGCGTCACCGGACACCCGGAGGTGTTCGCGGTCGGTGATATCGCGTGGGTCACGGACACGAAGACCAAGAAGGTGCTGCCGCAGCTCGGGTCGACCGCCCTCCAGTCGGGAGAGCACGCAGGAGAGAACATCGCCCGGCTCGTCGAGGGCAAGAAGACGGAGCCGTTCAAGTACTTCGACAAGGGCACCATGGCGACGATCGGTCGTGGGGCGGCGGTGATCCAGATGCCGCGCGGCCGAACGATGAAAGGCAAGGCCGCCGCCCTCGCCTGGGGCTCCGTTCACCTGGCTCTGCTCTCGACGGGCGAGGATCGAGCCAAGGCGGTCATCGACTGGACGTGGGCCGGATTCACCCACGAGCGCCCCGCCCGCATCACCGTGCGGACGGACGACACGTGAGCCCGTCAACCGGGGAAGCGGGCGAAGGCAAGACTGCCGACGTGCTCGTGATCTTCGGGATCACGGGCGACCTCGCGCGCGTGATGACGTTCCGCTCGCTCTACCGCTTGGAGAAGCGAGGCCTCCTGAGCTGTCCGATCGTGGGCGTCGCGTTCGACGACTGGCCGCTCGAGCACCTGGTCGAGCGGGCCCACGACTCGATCGTCGCGACCGGGGAGCAGCTCGACGAAGAGGTCTTCAAGCGCTTCGCGAGCCGGCTCTCGTACGTCCACGGCGACTTCGGCGACGCCGCGACGTACAAGGGAGTGGCCAAGGCGATCGAGGGCGCGAGGATGCCGGTCTTCTACCTCGAGGTCCCGCCCTCGCTCTTCGGGAAGGTCGTCTCGGGCCTCGCCCGCGAGGGTCTGACGAAGAATGCGCGGGTCGTGGTCGAGAAGCCTTTCGGTCACGACCTCGCCTCCGCCCGTGAGCTGAACGACCAGCTGCACGCCCTCGTCGACGAATCGCAGATCTACCGGATCGACCACTTCCTCGGGAAGATGTCAGTCGAGGACATCCTGTACCTCCGCTTCGCGAACACGATCCTCGAGCCGGTCTGGAACCGCCAGTTCGTCTCCTGCATCGAGATCACGATGGCCGAGGACTTCGACATCGCCGACCGCGGACACTTCTACGACCCGGTGGGAGCGATGCGGGACGTGGTCCAGAATCACATCCTCCAGGTGCTGAGCCTCGTGGCGATGGAGCCCGTGACCGGGCGCGGCACGGACGTCCTGAACGACCGCAAGCGAGACGTCTTCGTCGCGATGGCGAAAGCCGACCCGACGCACTACGTGCGCGGGCAGTACCGTGGCTACCTCGACACCGCCGGCGTCGCGCCCGGCTCGCAGACGGAGACCTTCTGCGCCATGCGGCTCGAGATCGACAACTGGCGCTGGTCCGGCGTGCCGTTCTTCATCCGCGCGGGAAAGGCGCTGCCCGTGACGGTGACCGAGGTGCGGATCATCTTCGACACGACGCCCTGGCTCGGCTTCGTCCCGAAGAGCGCGCCGCGCCCGGACCCGAACGAGCTCGTGCTCCGGATCGGCCCGTCGCCCGGCGCGAGCCTCCTCATGCAGGCCAAGGAGGCCGACGAGATGGCGCTTCGCCGCGTGCACCTCGACCTCGAGTTCAAGGAGCAAGGGGGCGAGGGGCCGATCGCGTACGAGGTGCTCCTGCTGGCCGCGATGAACGGCGACCCGAGCCACTTCGCACGCCAGGATGCGCTCGAGGAGACCTGGCGCGTCGTCCAGCCGTTGCTCGACGCGCCGCCCCCGGTCGAGCTCTACGAGAAAGGTTCGTGGGGTCCTGGGTCGGCCGATGCGCTCGTCCGCGAGCACCGCGGTTGGCGCGAGCCCTGGCTCCCCTGATGACTACGACGGACGCGTACGTCGACCTCGACGGCCGCTGCATCGACACCATCCGAATGCTGTGTATCGACGCCGTCGAGGCGGCGAGCTCCGGGCATCCAGGCACGCCTGTCGGGATCGCGCCGGTTACCTACACGCTCTGGCAGAAGTTCCTCCGCTTCGATCCGGCCGAGCCGATCTGGCCGAACCGTGACCGCTACGTCCTCTCCTCCGGGCACGCGTCCGCGCTTCTCTGGTCGCTGCTGCATCTGACCCGCGTCCGGGCGGTCGACCCCGACTACGAGGTTCTGGGGACGCCGGCCGTCTCGCTCGTAGATCTCGAGCGCTTCCGGCAGCTCGACTCCAAGGCTCCCGGTCATCCCGAGTACCGCTGGACGAGCGGCGTCGAGACGACGACGGGCCCACTCGGGCAGGGCGTTGCCACGTCCGTCGGGATGGCGATTGCGAGCCAGTGGCTCGGCGCCCGCTACAACCACGACGGCTACACGCTGTTCGATTTCGACGTCTACGCCCAGGCCGGTGACGGCTGCATGATGGAGGGGGTCGCCTCCGAGGCCGCCTCGCTTGCGGCCCACCAGCGGCTCTCCAATCTCTGCTGGATCTACGACTCGAACCGCGTCACGATCGAGGGTCACACCGACATCACCTTCACCGAGGACGTTGCGGCCCGGTTCGTCGCGTACGGCTGGAACGTCACCAGCGTCTCCGACGCCAACGACCTCGAGCAGGTGGAGAAGGCGTTCCACGACTTCGAGGCCGAGCACGAGCGGCCGACGCTCGTCGTGGTGCACAGCCACATCGGGTACGGAACCGACGTCGAGGACACGCCAAAGGCCCACGGCGAGCCGCTCGGCCCGGAGGGCGTCAAGGCGGCCAAGCGCTTCTTCGGCTGGCCCGAGGACGCGCAGTTCCTCGTGCCGGACGGCGTCTACGAGCACTTCGCCGACGGCATCGGGGCTCGCGGCCGCGCGGCCCGCGAGGCGTGGGGGGCGCTGCTCGACGACTATCGGGCTGCCTATCCCGAGCTCGCAGACGAGATCGAGCGCATGCAGCGCCGGGAGCTCCCGCGAGGTTGGGATGCGGACATCCCGGAGTTTCCCGCCGATCCGAAGGGGATCGCCAGCCGCGACTCGTCCGGGCAGGTCCTGAACGCGGTCGCGAAGAACGTTCCCTGGCTTCTCGGCGGCGCGGCCGATCTCGCGCCCTCCACGAAGACCCGCCTGACCTTCGACGGCGCGGGCGACTTCGAGCCGGACAACCGCAGCGGCCGGAACTTCCACTTCGGGATCCGCGAGCATGCATCCGCGGCGATCGCGAACGGCCTGGCGGTCTCCAAGCTCCGCCCGTTCTGGTCGGGCTTCCTCATCTTCTCCGACTACGCGCGGGGCGCGATTCGGCTCTCCGCGCTGATGGAGATCCCGGTCATCCACGTCTTCACACACGACTCGATCGGGGTGGGGGAGGACGGCCCGACGCACCAGCCGGTCGAGCAGCTCGTCTCGCTGCGGGCGATTCCGGGGCTGCTCGTGTTCCGCCCGGCGGACGCGAACGAGGTCGCCGAGACGTGGCGGTACGTGATGCAGCTGCGTCGGGACCCGGCGGTCCTGATCCTCTCGCGGCAAGCCCTACCCACGCTCGACAGGTCCGTGGTTGCACCGGCCTCCGAGGTAGCGAGGGGTGCGTACGTCCTGATCGACGCGGGCGACGGCGAGCCCGACGTCATCCTGATCGCGACCGGGTCCGAGGTCGGACTTGCGCTCTCCGCCCGAGACGAGCTCGCGGGCGAGGGAGTCCGCGCACGCGTCGTGAGCATGCCCTGCTCGGAGCTCTTCGACCGCCAGCCGCAGGCCTACCGCGATGAAGTGCTCCCACCCGCGATCAAGGCCCGGGTCGCGATCGAGCAGGCGTCGACGCTCGGTTGGCACCGCTACGTCGGGGACGGCGGCGCGATCGTCGGCATGCACACCTTCGGAGCCTCGGCGCCGCTGAAGATGCTGGTCGAGAAGTTCGGGTTCACCCCGGAGGCCGTCACCCAGGTCGCCCGCGAGCGGGTAGCTGCGGCGAGAGGGACGGCTTGACGGATGACAGATCACTCAGCGGCCTCGAAGAGGCTGCCTTCAGGGGTCTTGCGCGCCCGGGATCCGCGCGAGCGCATTCCGGGCTGGCGCACAGATAGACAGGAAGGAGGCAAGG
>VAWZ01000078.1:21147-40750 GCA_005888365.1 Actinomycetota bacterium | reverse complement strand
GGACGTGCAGCGGGTGATCGGCACGATCGCACGCGACTACGGCAAGCTCGACCCGAAGGACGCCGGCTACTTCGCGCGGCGGAAGACGGATCTCGAGACGCACGGCCTCGCGCGCTACAAGCGCTCGCTCACGTCCATCGAGCAGAAGTACCGAGGCGTCCCGGTGGGTGCTTCGGAGAGCATCTTCCAGCCGCTGGCGAAGGCCCTCGGGCTGAACCTGCTGACGCCCTACTCCTTTCAGAAGGCGATCAGCGAAGGAACCGAGCCGACCGCTGCCGACAGGACGACGATCGACCGCCAGATCGCCCGCAGAGAGATCGAGGTGTGGGTCTACAACCGTCAGAACAGCACGCCCGACGTCGAGCGAATCACGGAGGCGGTGCGCAAGCGGGGCATTCCGGTCACGACGATCACCGAGACGCTCGTGCCCGTCTCGGCCAGTTTCCAGGACTGGCAGACGCGCCAGCTCGATGAGCTCGCCGCCGCGCTCGCGCGGGCAACCGGGCGATGAGCCGCCCGGGCCCTGCCGCGGACGGAGCGGCCGTGACTCTCGATCGTGCCGCCGTGCGGCTCGGCGGGAGAACGATCTGGAGCCACGTCTCGTTGACCGTCGCTCGAGGCGACTTCGTGGCCGTGCTCGGCCCGAACGGTGCCGGCAAGTCGACGCTCGTCAAGGCCCTCCTCGGCGTCCTCCCCGTTGCAGCCGGGACTGTCTCCGTGCTCGGCCGTGAGCCCGGTGACGCAAACGCGGCGATCGGCTACCTCCCGCAACGGCGAAGCTTCGACGCTGCAGCGCGGATCCGGGGCGTCGACCTCGTCCAGCTCGGGCTCGACGGCGACCGCTGGGGCATTCCGATTCCCGGAACCAGGAAGCGCAGGCAGTCCTCGGCGCGAGTCGCGGAGGTCATCGAGCTCGTGGGTGCGACGCGCTATGCCCGCGAGCCGATCGGCGAGCTGTCGGGCGGAGAGCAGCAGAGGCTCCTGATCGCGCAGGCACTCGTGCGGCGACCGAGCCTGCTCCTGCTCGACGAGCCCCTGGACAGCCTCGACCTTCCGAGCCAGGTCTCGGTCGCCGCGCTCGTCGGCGAGATCTGCCGCCGGGAGCAGGTCGCGGTGCTGCTCGTCGCGCACGACATCAACCCGATCCTCGGCTATCTCGACCGGGTCCTCTACCTCGCGGGCGGAGGAGCGGTCGAAGGCACCCCCGAAGATGTGATCACGAGCGAGACCCTCAGCCGCCTGTACGGCGCTCCGATCGAGGTGCTCCGCGCCTCGGATGGGAGACTCGTGGTGGTCGGTCAGCCGGAGGCCCCGTTCGTGCACGGGGACCGCCATGCCTGAGGCGGCGATCTTCCAGGGCCTCTCCTGGAACCCGCTCACGGATCTCGACCGGCTCGTCTCCTACCCGTTCATGGTCCATGCGCTCGAGGCGGGCACGATCGTCGCCTTCATGGCCGGCGTCACCGGCTGGTTCGTGGTCCTGCGCCGACAGACGTTCGTCGGGCACACGCTCTCGGTCATCGCGTTCCCCGGAGCCGCCGCCGCGACACTCGCCGGCCTCCCCCTCGCGGTCGGGTACTTCGGGTTCTGCGCGTGCGGCGCGTTGGCGCTCGGAGGGATCGGCGGGTCGCGGAGGGGACTGAGCGCCGAGTCGGCCTCGATCGGCTCGCTGCAGGCTCTTGCGCTCGCGCTGGGATTTCTCTTCGTGAGCCTGTATCACGGCATCCTCAGCGGCCTCGACTCCCTTCTCTTCGGCACCTTCCTCGGAATCACCAGCCGGCAGGTCTTGTTGCTGCTCGTCGTCGCTGTCGCCACCGTCTCGTTCGTCGCCGTGGTCGCCCGACCCCTCGTCTTCGCCTCGGTCGATGCCGACGTCGCGCGCGCTCGAGGCGTGCCGGTCCGCCTCCTCGGCCTTGGCTTCCTGCTCGTGCTCGGGCTTTCGGTCGCGGAGACGAGCCAGATCACCGGTGCGTTGCTCGTCTTCGCGCTCCTCGTGACACCGGCGGCAACCGCGCACGAGCTCACGTCCCGGCCCGGGCTCGGAATCGCGCTCTCGGTCGGTCTCGCGCTCGGCGTCACCTGGCTCGGGCTCGCGCTCGCCTACTTCTCGACCTACCCCGTCGGCTTCTACGTCACGTCGCTGTCGTTCGCGCTCTACGTCCTCGTGCGGCTCGGCCGCGGAGCCGTCGGCCGGCGGCGAGCGACCGCCCGGTTTGCTCCCGAGGTCGCATGATGCTGGCCCACGAGTTCATGCGCAACGCGCTCATCACCGGCACCTTCGTGGCAGTCGCCTGCGGCTTGGTCGGCTACTTCGTCGTCCTGCGAGCGCAGGTCTTCGCCGGCGACGCCTTGAGCCACATCGCCTTCACGGGCGCGCTCGCAGCGGCCGTGCTCGGCTTCGACACCCTCGCCGGGCTCTTCGTCGTGACGATTCTCGGCGGAATCGTCATGGGCCTTCTCGGAGACCGTGCTCGCGCGGACGACGTCACCATCGGCTCGCTCTTCGCGTGGACCCTCGGCCTCGGCGTCCTCTTCCTCTCGATCTTCGCCCGTGGGGACAGCGCGGGCAACGGAACCGGAGGCGTGCGCGTCCTCTTCGGCTCGATCTTCGGGCTCGACGCCGCTGCCGTCCGAACGTCGGTCCTGCTCGCGCTCCTCGCGAGCGCGCTGCTGCTCGCGATCGCACGGCCTCTCCTCTACGCATCCCTCGACGCGGCGGTCGCCGCGGCCCAGGGGGTGCCCGTCCGCGTACTCGGGCTCGGGTTCCTCACACTCCTCGGTCTCGTCGCCGCCGAGGCAAGTCAGGCGGTCGGCGCTCTCCTGCTCCTCGGCCTTCTCGCCGCCCCGGCCGGCGCCGCGCACCGGCTCACCGCCCGTCCCTACCGCGGCCTCCTCCTCTCGACGGTCTTCGCCGTGGGCTCGGTCTGGCTCGGGCTCACACTCAGCTATCGCTTCCCGACGCTCCCTCCCAGCTCGATGGTGGTCGGCGCCGCCGTCGGGATCTACGCGCTCACTCTGGCCGCGACAGCAGCCCGCCGAGGCAGTCTCAGCCGGGAGGCACGTTCTGGTTTCGACGCAGAAGGTTCGTTGGGTCGTAGCGAAGCTTGAGCGCTCGCAGCCGCTCGAAAGTCTCGTCTCCGAAACCGGCTCGCACTCGCTCGATCGGCTCGTCCGCCTGCATGTAGTTGACGTAGCCGCCGCCGCTCCACGACCAGGGCTCGATCGCCGCCGCCGTAGCGCGTGCCCAGGCGATGTGTTCCTGGTCGAGAGCAGAGTCCTGCCAACTCGCCATCGCGCTGATGTTGAACGCGGCACCGCGGAAGCCGACCGCGCCCGCAGGTGCGCCGTCGTCCTTCGGCGCGCCGTGCAGCGACTCGATCAGGATCTCTCCAGGCGGCCGGCCCAGCGCGGCGATCCGCCTGAGGAGCTCGTCGATCAGCTCGTCCGGAAGATCGCGCACGAAGTGGCCTTTCCAGTAGTGGCGATTTTCGCCGTACGGCGAGTCGAAGACCCGTTGCTGCTCGAGGAACGTGCGCCTACGAACCCCATCGTCGACGAGACCTGACCCCGCGCGAAGCTCGCGCAGCTCCTCGGGGACTCCGTTCGAGCCCGAATAGCAAGGAGCCACGAGGAGCGCCGGCCGCAGCAACTCGTCCACGGAGATCACCGCCTGGCAGCTGAGCTCGCGCGGAGCACCCGCCACGACATCGCGAAAGCGACGGAGTGCGTCGAGCACGCCGTTTCCGGCGAACGAAAGCGTTCCACCGACGACGGTCTCGAGCGGATAGAGCCGGAACTCGAGTCGCGTCGCGACCCCGAAGTTGCCGCCTGCCCCGCGAAGCCCCCACAGGAGCTCCCGGTTCTCGTCGGCGCTCGCGCGGACGATCGTCCCGTCCGGCGTGACGAGCTCCGCGCCGACGAGGCTGTCGCAGGTCAAGCCGTGCTGGGCGGTCAGATGTCCGATGCCGCCTCCCAGGGTCAGCCCGCACACGCCCGTCGAGCCCACGATCCCGCCCGGGGTCACCAGACCGTGCGTCTGGGTCGCGGCGTCGAAGTCGAGCCAGGTCGCGCCTCCGGCCGCCCGCGCAAGACGAGCGTCGCCGTCCACGTCGACCTGCCGCATAAGCGACAGGTCGACCACGAGGCCGCCGTCGCAGACGCAGTGCCCAGCCGGATTGTGTCCACCCCCGCGCACGGCCACCTCGAGCTCGTGCGCCCGTGCGAAGCCGAGCGCGGTCGCGACGTCCTCCGCACCGAGACAGCGGGCGATCACACTCGGCCGGCGATCCACGAGGGCGTTGAAGCAGCGCCGCGCAGCGTCATACCCGTCGTCGTCCGGCCCGAGAACCGGCCCGGACAATGCCCGGCGCAGCTCCTCGACGTTCACGCCGCCCGTCACCTCAGGCGCGGTCGGGCTCATAGACCTGGATCGCGATCCCGTCGCCCACGACCTTCGAGTCGACGAGCCGCAGACGCTTCTTCCCAGACTCGCCGAACAGGCGCTTGCCGCTTCCGAGCACGACCGGGAACACCATCAGCCGGAGCTCGTCCACGAGGTCCCGCTCGAGCAGACCCTGAACCAGCTGGGCGCTGCCGTGGACGACGATGTCCCCGTCGACTTCCTGCTTGAGCTTCGAGACCCCCTCCGCCAGCTCACCCTCGACCACCTTCGAGTTGTTCCATTCCGGGTTCCGGAGCGTCGAGGAGACGACGTACTTCGGCATGGAGTTGAACTTGTCCGCGAAGTCGCCGTCCCGCGAAGGCCACGCCGCCGCGAAACCCTCGTACGTCACCCGCCCGAGCAGCAGCGCCTCGGTCGCCAGAGCCTCGTCGAGCTTGAACTGCATGCCTCCTGCGTTCTCGAACTCGAACGTCCACCCTCCGTGCTCGAAGTCCTCCGCGCCGCCCGGATCCTCCATCACACCGTCGAGCGACACGAACTCGGTCACGACCACACGTCCCATCCCGTTCACCTCCCGTCGAGTCTGCAACATCCGAAGGGAGTACTATATTCAACTTCTCGGTTGCTCAATCAAGTAGGTGAATACGTGGTGGTCGACGGGCTCAGCACGACCTTCGCGGCACTCGCCGACCCGACCAGGCGGGCGATCTTGGAGCGGCTGGCGAGCGGAGAGGCCACCGTGGGCGAGCTGGCCGAGCCGTTCCCGATCAGCGTGCAGGCCGTCTCCAAGCACCTGCACGTGCTCGAGCGCGCCGGGCTCATCGAGCGCGGACGCGCGGCACAGCTCCGTCCCTCGCGGCTGCGCGCAGAGCCCTTGAAAGACGCGACCGAGTGGCTCGGTGGCTACCGTCGCTTCTGGGACGAGGGCTTCGACCGCCTCGAGCGTCGGCTACGAAAGGACGACGTGAGCAGCGATGGGTGACGGGCCGGGCACGAGCGAGTACGGGATGTCGATCACGCGTGTGTTCGACGCGCCCCGCGGCCGCGTCTGGAGAGAGTGGACGGAACCCGCGGCCTTTGCCGATTGGTTCGGAGGCCCGGAGTCGGAGGTGCCCATCTCGAGCGTCTCGATGGACGTCCGGGCGGGAGGGAAGTGGCGAGCGACGATGTTCGCGAGCCCGGGCCGGCGCGAGATCCAATGGAAGGGCGAGTACCGCGAGGTCGTCGAGCCGGAACGGCTCGTGTTCACGGTCTCCGACCAGCCCGGCGAGGACTCGTACGAGCTCGTGAGCGTGGTCCTCACTGAGCTCGGAGACGGCAGGACCGAGATGCGCTTCGAGCAACGAGGATCGCTGCCCCCCGAGACATACGAGCGCGCGCGGGAAGGCTGGGCGTCCTTCTTCGACCGGATCGCCGAGCGGCTCGCCGCCGCCTGAGCTGCGGCGCCGCGCAATCCGAGACGCTGCTGCTCGACATCACACCTCTTGAGGCATGGGCTCCTTGGACACGGTCACGCCGCCGTTCGACTGGCTCACAGCAGGCTGCGGGGTGCCGACGAGCTGGCCGCCCGGACATCTCTGCGCCTCGACGGCACGCCGCGGGTTGATGATCCCGAGCGCGCCTGCGACGCCGCCAGCCGCGACCAGCACAGCGCAGATCACGACGACCTGGTGGAAGGCGCGGACCGACTCCGAGTTCGCTGCGAACGTGTCGCCGACGAGCGTGCTCGCCACGACCACGCCGACTACGGAAACTCCAACGAGCCCGGCGACGCGGGCGACGGCGTTGTTGACCGCCGAGGCGATCCCGGCGTCGTGCTCGTCCGCGTCGGCCAGGACCGTCGCAGTGAGCGGGGCGACGGTCAGCGTGAGCCCGAGGGAGAAGACGAGCAGAGCGGGAAGCAAGTCGCGGAGGTACGACGTGTCCATCCCCGTCCGGAGCAAGAGAAGGATCCCCGCCGCGGCGATCAGTGGCCCCGCGCCCATGAAGAGCCGGGCGCCGTGACGGTCGGCGAGCGCGCCGAAGCGTCGGGAGAGCGTGAACATCACGATCGTCACGGGCAGGGTGGTGAGTCCGCTGCGGAGCGCGCTGTATCCGGCGACCTGCTGCAAGAAGATGACGAGGAAGAAGAAGAGAACCGAGAGACCGGCGTACATGGAGAGCGTCTCGGCGTTACCGACAGCGAAGTTGCGGCGCGCGAAGAGCTCCAGCTTCAGCATCGGCTCGGCCGTTCTTCGCTCATAGGCCAGAAACGAGACGAAGGACACAGCGCCGCCGATCAGCGGAACGAGGATGACCGGACTCGTCCAGCTGTAGTGCGGCTGCTCGATCAGGGCGAAGACGAAGCCGCCGAGCCCGAGCGCACAGAGACCGGCGCCGAGGAAGTCCACCCTGCGTCCACGAGCACCCGCGGATCGCGGCACCGCAACGAGGATCAGAGCCAGCGTCGCGACCACGAGCGGGACGTTCAGCGCGAAGATCCAGCGCCAGGACACCTGGTCGACGATCCAGCCTCCGGCGAGCGGTCCGACGATGACTGCAATCGCGCCCCAGGCCGTCCACGACCCGATCGCCGCCCCTCGTTCCTTCGGGGAGAAGGCGGCGACGATGATCGCCAGTGAGCTCGGCATGACGAGGGCTCCCGCCGCCCCCTGCAACGCCCGCGCGACGATGAGCGCTCCGATGGTGGGCGAGAGCGCGCACCCGAGGGAGAGGACGCCGAAGGCCGCGACGCCCGCCGCGAACACCCGGCGCTCCCCGTAGATGTCGCCGAGTGATCCGCCGATCAGGATCAGCGAGCCGAGAGCCAGGAGGTAGGCGTTCGAGACCCACTGCTGTCCGGACAGGCCACCCCCGAGGTCACGCTGGATCGCCGGTAACGCCACGGAGATGATCGAGCCGTCGATCGAGACGACCGCCGAGCCGAGAATCGCCGCGATGAGGGTCAGCCGCTGCCGACGTGTCACGTCGTCAGCAAACGAATCACCTGAGCGGGATCATCCTTCGGCATCGGACGCTCAACCGACCGCCTCGGCCGATTCGCTGGTAACGGGAGGAGGCGCGCAGCGCGGATCGTGATGAGCCGCGAGCTCGAGGAGAAGTGCGTGGAGCGCGTCTCGCTGCCCGGGCGCGAGCGGAGCGAAGAACTCGTCTTCCACCCGATGTGAGATGTCCCGTAGTTTGAGGAGCTTCTTCTTTCCCGCCGGCTTGAGACTGACGAGATGACGCCGGCGATCAGCCTGATCGCGCCGACGCTCGATCAGCCCGCCCGCCTCGAGCTCGTCGAGTAGACCGACGAGCCAGCTGCGGTCGTAGCCCAGCGCGTCGGCGATCGTCGCCTGAGTCTCCACCGAGCTCTCGTCGAGAACTGCGAGCACCGCGTGATGGTAGGGGCTTTCGCCGGCGGTCTCGAAGGCCTCGAACGTGCGGTCCTTGATTGCCCAGCCGAGCCGCTTGAGGAGAAACGCGGTGCTCTCGACGAGCTCGAGGGGCGGCCTTACTCCCAGCTTCACGACTGGACTAGAGGTTGTGGTCATGTGGAGAAGTGTAGCTCGTCCTAGAGTATGTGCGTGCTATCGTAGAGTCGCTCCACGATTTAGAGAGGAGATAGATGTCCGATACCTCGATCACTCTCCCACTCGCGGGAAGCCGCTGGACGGCTCTCGCGCTCGTCGTGGCTGCGCAGTTCATGGTCGTGCTGGATCTCGCGATCGTGAACGTCGCGCTGGCGACGATCAAGTCCGACCTCGATTTCTCGCAGGCAAGCCTCCAGTGGGTGATCACCGCCTATGCAATCGTCTTCGGCGGCTTCCTGCTCCTCGGCGGCCGCCTTGCCGACGTGCTCGGCAGGCGCCGGATCTTCATCGCGGGGGTCGCACTGTTCACCCTGAGCTCCGTACTGTGCGGGTTCGCCTGGTCTTCGGGCTCGCTCGTCGCCTTTCGCGCGCTCGAGGGGCTCGGGGGCGCGCTCCTCGCGCCGGCCGGCCTCTCGCTTCTGATGACCACCTTCCGGGAAGGCCGCGAGAGGAACGTCGCGCTCGGAATCTGGGGCGCGGCGTCCGGCAGCGGTGCCGCCGTCGGCGTGCTCCTCGGCGGCGTCCTCACGTCGACCCTGAGCTGGCCGTGGATCTTCTTCATCAATGTGCCGGTAGGGCTCGCGATCATCGCGCTCGCGCCGCGATACCTCGCCGAGAGCCGCGTCGAGCTCTCCGAGCAGCGGCACTTCGACTTCGCGGGAGCGGCCTCGATCACCGCTTCGCTGATGGTGCTCGTGTACGCGCTCACGCGTGCGACGCAAGTCGGCTGGGGAAGCACGGAGACCGTCTCGCTGCTCCTCGCCTCCGCTGCGCTCGCCGCGGCGTTCGTGGTCGTCGAGCAGCGCGCAGCGGCGCCGCTCCTCCCGTTCCGGGTCTTTCGGGGGAACAGGCTCGCGGCCGCCAACCTGATCACCTGCATCATCGCCGCGATCGCCTTCTCGCAGTTCTTCCTGCTGACGCTGTACCTGCAACAGGTACTCCACTACTCGGCCGCCAGGAGCGGCGTCGCCTTCACGTCGATCGCAGTCACGGTCGCGGTCATGTCGAACGTCGCGCAGAGGCTGGTCACGCGTTTCGGGCCGCGGCGTGTGCTGACCGGCGGCCTCCTCTTCGCCGCGAGCTCGGAGGCCTTGCTCGTACGGCTCCCGGTGCACGGGCACTACGTGACCGACCTGCTGCCTTCGTTCATCCTCATCGGGCTCGGGCTGGGAGTGTCCTTCGTCGCGGTCACGATCGCCGCCCTCCAGGGCGTGCCACCGGCCGACGCCGGCATCGCCTCCGGCCTCGTCAACACGAGCCGCCAGATCGGGGGCGCCGTCGGGCTCGCTGTCGTCAGCACCGTGGCGGCCACGCACGCGGGCCGGCTCGCGACGACGGCCGCAGATGCAGCCGCGCTGACGCATGGCTTCCGTGTCTCGTTCGCGGTCCTCGCCGTGCTGGGAATCGTGGGCGCGATCCTTGCCGGCGCCGTGCTCACGCCGCGGCGTGCTGCCGAGGCTCCGGCTCCCGAGCTCGCCGAGCTCCAGGAAGCGGCGTGAACTACTACTAGCGAATCGCCTTGTGCAGGCGGACCGAGCGCGAGAGGCCCCTGAGTGAGACGTCTCCGACGAGCTCGAAGGCGACGTCCGTGGCGGTCGAGCTCTGTTTCGCCTCGTCGCTCACGAGCACTTCGTGGGGAGCTCACTGACTCCAATTGAGGAGGGGAGCGGTCGACATCGCGGTCAGGCGCCCCACGGCGCCCTCGGCGCACACGACGATGTCCTCGATGCGGACACCGAAATGTCCCGTCCACTCGATCGACGGCTCGTCGGTGAAGGTCATGCCCTCCTCGAGCGGCGTCCGGTCCTCGACCGAGCTGAAAGGCTCCTCGTGCACGTCGAGCCCGATCCCGTGGCCCATCCGGTGCCGGAAGTACTCGCCCAGCCCCGCCTCCTCGATCGGGCGCCGGCAGGCTGCGTTCACGTCCGACGCGAGCGCCCCCGGTACGGCAGCCGAGCACCCGGCCTCCTGAGCCTCGAGCATCACCCCGTAGACCCACTCGTAGCCGTCCGGAGGCTCGCCGCAGACCACGGTGCGCCCGAAGTCCGAGCAGTAGCCGCGGTGCACCGCGCCGAAGTCGAACTGAAGGGGCTCGCCGTCGCGGATCGGCTGTGTGCCGCTCGCGAGCGTCGAGTCGCGGCTGTCGACGCGCCCGAACGTGAAGATGTGCGTCGGGAAGGAGGGGGTCCGCGAGCCGCGGACGCGGAGCTGGTGCTCGATCTCCTCGCTCAGCTCGAGCGGGGAGACGCCCGGGAGCACGCGTGGGGCGGTCTCCGCCATCGCGTCCTCTGCAATCCGGCACGCCTCGGTCAGAAGCTGGAGCTCGAGCTCCGACTTCACCCGCCGGAGCTCGTTGACGATCGGAGTCGCGTCGACGACCTCGGAGCTCGGAAGCACGCGCCGCAGGTGGAGAACCGTCTGCCCCCAGGTTCGTCCGCCGATCGCGATCCGCTCGACAGCGCCGAGCGAGCGGGCGGCGTCCGCAAAGAGCGCCTCGCCGTCGTCGGACTCGTCCACGATCAGGCAGCGATCGGGAGCGCGATCGTGGAGGTGGAACGCGACGACCATCCGTGGGAGGACGAAGAGCGGCTCGTCCCCGGGCCCGAAGAACGCGCCCGCCACCCAGCCGTTCGCATACGCGACCTGCCCGAAGCTGGGCACGTCCCGCTGGAGGCCGGTCAGGTACTCGAGATCGGACGAAGGCGGGAGGAACACGGCGTCGAGGCCGTGTTCTTCCAGGCGCTCCGCGAGCCGCTCGCGCCGGCGGGCGAGCTCGGGCACCGGTATCGGCTCGTGCGACGACACGACGGCTCAGTCTGCCGGTGCCGTAGCCGGGCCACCGATCGCGTCCTCCGGCTCGTGGGCGGCGGGTATCTCGGCACGGAGAAACACGGCGCCCGTCACGGCTGCGGCGAGAGCGAAGAGCGCGCCGGCGAGGAACGCGAGGTGGTAGCCACCGGTGAGCGCAGAGAGCTGGCCGCTGCCCGAGGCGAGCAGAGTGTCGGTCCTCGAGGCGGCGAGGCTCGCGAGCACGGCGAGCCCGAGTGCGCCGCCCATCATGAACGAGGTGTTGACGACGCCCGAGGCGAGCCCCGCCTCGCTCTGCTCAACGTCGCTCATTGCCGCGAGCAGTACCGGGTTGAACGCCATGCCCGCGCCGAGTCCGAGCAGGATCATGCTCGGTAGGACGTCGAGGGCGAGGTTGCCGTCGACCGGAGCCCGCGCGAAGAGCGCGAGCCCGGCGGACGCCAGCAGGAGCCCCGTCGCGAGCGGCGCGCGAAGGCCGAAGCGCATGACCAGCTTCGCGGAGAGGCCGAGCGAGAACGTCGCCATGATCAGGTTCGCGGGCAAGAAGGCGAGCCCGACCTGCAGCGGGCTGTACCCGAGCACGAGCTGCAGGTAGAGCGCGGAGAGGAAGAACCAGGCGAACATCGCCGCCGCCCAGAGGACGCCCACGACGTTCGAGGTCGCAACGTTCCGGAGCCGGAAGAGGCCGAGCGGCACGAGCGGCGACCGGACGCGCGCTTCGATACCGAGGAACACCGCGAGGAGCGCCGCTGCCAGCGCGAGTAGACCGAGCGTCTGCGTAGACACCCAACCCTTCTGGTTGGCATTCACGATCGCGTAGACGGCGACCATGAGCGACGCGGTCACCGTGACCGCACCGGCGACATCGAGCCGCGCCTCGGTCGCGGGCAGGCGGCCGCCCGGCAGTAGCCGCAGCGAGAGGACCAGCACCGAAACGCCGATCGGAACGTTGACGAGAAAGATCCAGTGCCAGCTGAGCACGTCGGTCAGGACCCCTCCGAGGAGCACGCCGATCGTCCCGCCGCCGGCCGCGACGAACCCGAAGACTCCCATCGCCTTCGCGCGGTCGGCCGGGTCGGTGAACAAGGTCACGATCAGCGAGAGCGCGACTGCCGACACGATCGCCCCGCCGACCCCCTGCACCGCCCGGGCGCCGATGAGAAGCGCCTGCGAGGTGGCGAGGCCGCACCCGAGCGACGCGAGCGTGAAGGCGGAGATCCCGACGAGGAACAGGCGCCGGTGGCCGTACAGGTCGCCGAGCCTTCCTCCGAGCAAGAGGAAACCGCCGAACGTCAGCAGGTAGGCGTTCACGACCCACGCCAGTGACGTCTCCGTGAAGCCGAGGTCGGCGCGGATCGACGGCAGGGCTACGCCGACGATTGTCACGTCCAGGACGATCATCAGATCCCCCAGGCACAGGATGAGGAGTGCGATCCAACGATTCCGGCCCTCCATGCTCATCGTGTCCCCTTTCCACGGTCTTTCGTATTCGGTCTTCGAGAGTAGAGACCCAGGCTCGAGTCGAAACTCATCGCCGGCGCTTCTTCGGCTGCCAGAAGGCGATCTCTTCTCCTGCGGGTGCCGCGACGACGCTGCGCCACCCCGCCTGCCCTTCTCTCGGCTCCAGCAGGACCGACGCCCCGAACGCATGCGCGCGCTTCGTCGAGTCAGCGACGTCCTCGACTTCCACGTACGGCACCCAGAGCGGATGCTCGGGGAAGCACTCGACGATCCCGCCGCCGAACCGGCCGCCCATCTCGAGCGAGAGATACGAGCCTCCGCCGGCCTCGATCCGCTCCGGCCTCCACCCACAGAGGAGCCCGTAGAAGGCGCAGGCACCGGCGAGATCGCCGGTGTGCAGCTCGAGATGGACGACAGGTCTGGACGGAGGCCGCATCAGTGCTCTTCACTTGGACCGGCGCGAGGCCCGGAACTCATCGGTCGGCTCGACGTCAGCCCGCGAGTCCGGACTAGTCTCCTCGATGCATGAGCTCGACCGTGCAGGAGCAGGAGCTGCTGACCGCCGCCCAGGCCGGCGGCGAGGACGCCTTTCGCCGGCTCGTGGAGCAGCACCAGGGCGAGCTTCACGCGCATTGCTACCGGATGCTCGGCTCCGTGCACGACGCCGAGGACGCGCTGCAGGAAGCGCTGCTCCGGGCCTGGCGCGCGCTTCCGCGGTTCGAGGGACGGAGCTCGCTGCGCTCGTGGCTGTACAAGATCGCGACCAACACCTGCCTGGACGTTGTCGGCCGCAGGCCCAAGCGCGTCCTCCCGATCGACTACGCGCAGGCCTCCGATCCGCATCTGGGCCCGGGCGAGCCGATCGTCGAATCGGTGTGGCTGGAGCCGTATCCGGACGAGCGGCTCGGCCTCGAGGACGGATTCGCCGCGCCCGAGGCACGCTACGAGCAGCGCGAGAGCATCGAGCTCGCCTTCATCGCAGCTCTGCAGCACCTTCCTCCGAACCAGCGGGCGGTCTTGATCCTGCGCGAGGTTCTCGGTTACTCAGCCAAGGAGGTCGCGGCCACACTCGACACCACGGTTGCGTCGGTGAACAGCGCGCTGCAACGTGCGCGGGCCACCGTCGATGCGCGCCTCCCCGACCAGAGCCAGCAGGCGACCCTGCGCTCGCTCGGCGACGACGGACTGCGCGAGGTGGTCGGCCGCTACGTCGACGCATGGGACCGAGGCGACGTAGACGGAGTCGTCGCGATGCTGACCGAAGACGCGAGCTTCTCCATGCCGCCGCTCCGAAGCTGGTTCGGCGGGCGAGAGGCGATTCGGATCTTCCTCGCGGGCTGGCCGCTCTCAGGCATCTGGCGCTGGCGGCACCTGCCTGTTCGCTCGAACGGCCAGCCTGCGCTCGCCTTCTACGCGTGGGATGGAGAAGTCGAGAGCTACCTCCCGTTCGCGCTCAACGTGCTGACCTTGCGCGACGACCGGATCAGCGACGTAACGGCGTTCATCGCGCGTGCCGCCGACGACCCCGACCGGCGGGTGCTCGCACGCCTGCCGGAGCAGCCGTACGACCCGCTCAGGCTCGCCGCGGCCTTCGAGCGCTTCGGCCTCCCCGAACGCCTGGACTGAGCGCTGAAGGGAGGGCGGCCGGCCCGACGCGGGACCGACCGCCGCTCACCCAGTGCTACGCCGGAACCCGCTCCCGCGTTGCCGGGTCGGGCACGATCCGGATGTACGGCTTCGGCGCTTCCCAATCGCCGAAGATCTCCTTCGCCTCCTCGTTCGAGACCGAGCCGGCGATGATCACGTCCTCTCCCTGCTTCCAGTTGACCGGGGTCGAGACCTTGTGCTGGGCGGTCAGCTGGAGCGAGTCGATCACGCGCAGCACCTCGTCGAAGTTGCGTCCGGTCGTCATCGGGTAGACGAGGATCAGCTTCACCTTCTTGTCCGGGCCGATCACGAAGACGTTGCGAACCGTCTGGTTGTCGGCCGGCGTTCGTGCCTTCGGATCGCCGGAGACGTCCGCCGTCAGCATCCCGTACATCTTCGAGATCTTGAAGTCGGCATCGCCGATGATCGGGTAGTTGGGTGCGGTGCCCTGCGTCTCCTCGATGTCCTTGGCCCACGCCTCGTGGTCGCTGGTCGTGTCGACCGACAGCCCGATGATCTTGACGTTCCGCGAGTCGAACTCGGGCTTGATCTTCGCCATGTACCCGAGCTCGGTCGTGCACACGGGCGTGAAGTCCTTCGGATGCGAGAAGAGGACAGCCCAGGAATCACCGATCCAGTCGTGGAACCGGATCGAGCCCTCGGTCGTCTGCGCCTCGAAATCGGGCGCGGTATCACCGATCTGTAGACCCATCAGCATCCTCCTCTGACTCGTCGTTCGCGAGACTTGTCATCTCTGTCTATCAGACGGTACCCAGGTGACCCGCCTCCGCAGAGGTCGCGCGTCGGCCGGAAGGCGGGCTCGGGCACTCTTGTCTCATGAGACGTGGTGAGCGAAGCGACTCGATCCGGCGAACCCACGCTCAGCGGCTTGCGGCCAGGGACGGGTACTTCGCCCCCGAGAGCGTCATCCGGAGGATGGGAAACTCTCCTCTCACCCCGTTTCTCGGAGGCGGGCCGGCGGTGCTCCTCCAGGTCGCCCATCCACTCGTCGCGATCGGCGTCGTCCGGCACTCGGACTACGAGCGCGACCTCTGGCAGCGCCTCGGGCGAACGCTGCGAGCCCTCTACCTCATCACCTACGGCACGAAAGAAGAAGCCGATCGTGCAGGGGAAGCCGTGCAGGCGGTGCATGCTCACGTACACGGGACGACCGACGTGCAGCTCGGCCGCTTTCCGCCCGGAACGCCCTATTCGGCGTCGGATCCCGACCTGATGCTGTGGGTACACGCAACCCTCGTTCAAGCGTCGCTCGACGTCTACCAGCGGTTCGTCGCGGCGCTCTCCCGCGCGGAGCAGGAGGCCTACTACCGGGAGATGGCGCTCGTCGCCCGCCTCTTCGGTACACCAGCCTTCGTGATCCCTCGCTCGCTTGCGGAATTCCGCGACTACTTCTCTACCCAGATCGCGAGCGACACGATCTCGGTGACAGCCCCGGCGAGGGAGGTCGCACAGGTGATCCTGCGGGCCTCGCTCCCGACACCGATGCGCGTGCTCGTCCCGGCCCATCGGCTCGCGACGGCGGGGCTCCTCCCGCCCAGGCTGCGGGCGGAGTACGGCCTCCACTGGGGCGCACTCAGAGCCTTGGCGCTCCCGTTTGCGGCGCGTTCCGTCCGGCTGACCACAACACCGCTGCTGGTCGCCGCCTCACGGCTCGCACCCGTGCCCGCACGACTCGCCGCCTGAGTTCGCGGTCTCCTCGCCAGACGGTTTCAGGGCCTGCCGGAGCGGGCATACGGAAAGCGATCGGAAGAAGGTCTGTGCTGCATGGCGACGATCTCCGAGGAACACGAGCGGCTTCTCGACACGGACGGCTTCGTCGTCGAGTCGCCTGCGGGCGACGTCGGCTGGGTCGAGGAGGTGTGGCTCGGCGAAGAGGGCGAGCCGGAGGCCGTGGCCGTCCGCACCGGAGACGGCCAGCACGGGCTGCTGCTGGGCGAGGACGTGGTCACGGTCGACCGCGACAACCGCTGGATCGTCGTCCCCGAGGATCCGAGGCTTCTCGAGCTCGACGCGCCTCACCTGACCTCGAGCCGCGCTCCGACGGAGCCGGGCAAGGTCGCGGCCTCGTGGGCGACGACGGGCGCGTCGCTGCATGTGACGCCGCGCCCGCGCCATCTCTGGCACGTCCCGTACCGGCCGTCCGAGCCGAGACGTGCGCCGAGACGGATGGCCGAGCGCCCGCTGTGGCAGGGAATCGCCGCTTTGCTGACGATGATCGCGCTGCTCGTGGCAGCGACGATCACTCTCGCCTACGTGATCACGCACCTCGTCACCGGAACGGCGTACTGACACCGGCGACAATCGAGCGGTGAAGAAGAGCTCGACCTCTGTCGCGTTGCTCCGAGGCATCAACGTGGGCAGGCACAACCGGATCTCGATGACGGCCGTGCGCGCGCTGTTCGAGGATCACGGTGCCGAACGAGTCTCGACCTACCTGCAGAGCGGAAACGTCGTCTTCACGAGCTCGGCGAACGGCGCCGAGCTCGCCGAGGGCGTCGAGGGAGAGTTCCAGCGCAGGCACGGACTGCGCGTTACCGTCGTGATCCGTACGGGAACGCAGCTCGCGAAGGTGCTCGCCGGAAACCCCTTTTCGGCCGAAGGCGATCCGCGGAAGCTGCACGTGGCCTTCCTCGCGACGACCCCGAACCGAACACGTGTGCGCGGCCTCGACCCGGTGCGCGTCGAGCCCGACGAGTTCAGGCTCGTCGGCCGGGAGGTGTACCTCCACTACCCGAAAGGCTACGGACGCTCGAAGCTCACGAACGACTACCTGGAGAAGCAGCTCGGAGTCGCCACGACGATGCGCAACTGGCGAACCGTCGCCGCGCTCGCCGAGCTCGTGGGCGCTAGGTGACCGGGTAGTACTGGACGGGCACCACGACCGTGGTCGCGATCTTGTCCTGCCAGCACTGCTTCTCGCGGTCCCAGAGCATCCACAGGTAGCCGAGATCGCACGGGATGCCCGACAGGATCTTCCCAAGGGTGCGAAGGAACCCGTGCGAGTAGCCGATCGGGCCACCGGTGTTGAAGTCGACGACGCGGATGCCCACCGCCATCTTCCCGAGAGTCTGTCCTCTCGAACCGCCCTCGAGCAGCGAGAAGTAGAGGAGGACGAAGAGACCCGTGATCCCGTACGCGACGCCGATGCTGTGGAAGATCGCGACCACGATGCCGAAGACCACGATGAACAGGATGTAGTCGAGCAGGTACGCGACGAGCCTGCGCCCAAAGCTCGACCGGGGGCCGCTCGGTCCCTGCTGCCAGGCTTGAGGCGCGGGAGGAGCGGGCGGCGCGGGAGCAGGCGGCGGAGGCGGCATCGCGCCGGCGGGCGGCTGCGGGGGTGTCGGCGGTTGCGGAGGTTGCGGAACGTTCGGGTCTTGCTCGGACATTGCCTGCCTCCTCAGATGAGCGCGAAGCGATGGAGCTCCCACAGCCACATGGCTGCCAGCGCGAAGTAAACAAGACCGGATCGGACGGCGAAGCGACGCCCCGGACCGAGGAGAACGGCCAGCGCCAGGACGACGAGGGCGATGCCGGCGGGGTTGGCGACGACGGCATCACGGACGTCGAGCTCGACCGTGTCCGTCACGCTCGTCGTCATCCCACAGAGCGGGCAGGGGATCCCCGTCAGAGTGCGCAAGGGGCAGGGGAGCCCCGCGTGGCCGGGAAGCGCGGCGCGCGCGGCGGCCGCTCCGAGGAGGAAGCCGGCACCCAGCCTGAGGTCCGGATCGTCCAGCCTGATGCGATAACCGAGGTGACCGTTCACATACGTGCCGCCTTCACCCGAGCCAGCCGCTCGAGGAACACCTCGTCGTTCGCGGCGTCGCCGGCCGGATCCTGCGTCGACACCCCACCAACTCGTGGCCGCAGCCGTTCCGCGAGCGTTCGCGCAAGCGCGGTGCGCGCACCCCACTCGAGAGAGTCGCGGCGCTCGAGAAATGTGCGTACGGTCGCGAGCTCCTCCGCGGTGATCCCGCTCACGTCCCACGCCGCGAGCGCTCCGGCGAGTGGCGCGGTTGGCACGGCTCCCACTACCCGGACCGGCTTCCGAGAGGCGCGCGCCACGACGGTGTCGCCGGCGAGGTCGCCGAGGCGCTGGTTTCGCTGGGTGACGAGGATCGAGGTGATGCCGACGAGGTACATGCTCGGCAGGAAGTCCACGAGCCGGAGGAGGTTTCGGATCGCGCTGGCGACGAAGCCGACCGGCTGGCCGCCGGAGCGCACGACGCGCAGGCCGGTCCAGCGCTTCCCGGGCGTCCTGCCACCCGCGAGGACCTCGAAGGAGACGTCGTAGACGAAGAAGACCGCGAACACCGAGATCGCGAACAGACCCGGGCCGACGCCTCCTCCGACGCCGAAGCCGACGAACACCGTGAACGCCGCGGCGGTCAGCAGAATCTGGATGGTGAAGTCGATGGCGGCCGACACGAAGCGCGAACCGACCCCTGCCAGCGGCAGCGTGACGACGAGCCCCTCGGGCGTCTCGATCGTCATTCGATCCTCGTACTGGGACATCCGTTGACCCTGACTCATTTTCTCGACGAGCGGGCATCTGTGTGGGGAGAGCTCGAGGAGCTCGTCCGTGCGGCGGGGCGGCGCTCGCGAGGCCTCGACTCCGACCGCGTGCTTCGGCTCGGCGAGCTGTACCGGAGCGCAGCCGCCGATCTCGCGGTCGCCCGCCAGCGCTGGCCCGGTGATCCGGCGGTGCGCAGACTCGACGAGCTCGTCGCGCGAGCGCGGCACCTCGTCTACGCCGCCCCCCACCGGCGGCTCTCGGCGCTGGGCTTCTTCGCGACCGGCTACTGGCGCCTCGTCGCAGCCCGGCCGCTGATGCTTGCCGTCTCGGCGCTGCTCCTCTTCGCTCCGGCGGCGCTCGCGGCGGGCTGGGCCGTCGACGATCCCGGTGCGGCAGGCGGGCTCGTCCCAGCCCAGTATCGCTCCGTGGCCGAGCCCCGCACGCAGGGCACGGACCTCGGGCTCTCGGCGGACGAGGAGGCGGGAACGGCCGCGGAGATCTTCACGAACAACATCCGCGTGACCTTCGGAGCGTTCGCCGGCGGGATCACCGGTGGCGTCCTGACGGCTGCCGTTCTGCTCTTCAACGGAGTGCTCCTTGGCGCCGTAGCCGGACTCGCCTGGGGAGCGGGGAACAGCCGCCCGTTCGTCGAGCTCGTGGTCGCGCACGGGGTTCTCGAGCTCTCGTGCATCGTCGTCGCGGGCGCTGCCGGCCTCCGCCTGGGCTGGGCGCTCATCGCACCCGGGCGACTACCGCGAGGGCTGGCGGTCGGGCAGGAGGCACGGCGTGCGGTTCTGATCGCCCTCGGAACGGCACCGTGGCTCGTCGTCGCCGGGCTCGTCGAAGGGTTCCTGACACCTTCCGGGCTCGGGCTCGCGAGGGCTATCGCCATCGGAGCCTGCCTCGGGACCGTCTACTGGTCTCTGGTGCTCTGGCGCGGGGCGCTCACAGACGGGCGCGAGCCTTCGCTCTGAGGTACGCCTGGACGCAGGCGGCGCCCAGCTTCTCCGGAGCCGCTTCGACGACGGCCGCCCGCACGCCACGCAACGCGGCGACTGCGCGCGCCCGCGACTCGAGCACCTCCGCGGCTGCGACCGCGCGCTGGACGTCGAGCCCGGTGCGGGGATCCCGCGCGAGCATGGCCTCGAGCTCGGGATCCGTTGCGCTCGCGAC
>VAWZ01000078.1:0-21131 GCA_005888365.1 Actinomycetota bacterium | reverse complement strand
ACCACCGCGTGGTGCCGGCGCGCGACCGTCGGGATCGCGTCGACGAGCGGCCTCGCGGCCGACGGCTCCAGGAGGTCGGTGAGGACGAGCACGAACGAGCGCTTTGCGCTCCCGACCTCGCGTAGCGCGCGTGTGTAGTCACTCTGTACCGGATTCGGCTCGAGATCGAAGAGCGCGGCGACGATGCCGCGCGCAGCACGGCGTGTCGGGCGGACGAGGCGACGAATCTCCGAGTCGAAGGCAACGAGGCCGCACCGGTCTCCGAGCTCGTCCGCGACCGCCGCGATCGCGGTGACGGCGTCGACCGCGAAGTCCAGTCGAGTAGCGCCCGCGAGCGGGGCACCCATCAGGCGACCGCAGTCGAGCAGGCACACGAGGTCCCGGTCCTGCTCGACGCGGTACTGGTTGGACATCGGCCTTCCCACGCGAACGGTCGCGGCCCAGTTGACCCGCCTGATGTCGTCGTCCGGCTGGTAGTCGCGAACCGACTCGAACTCGGTGCCGAGGCCGAGTCGCCCGCGAAGCCGCACCGACTCCGCGATCCGGCTCGCCGCCGGTAGGTCGGGGTAGACGAGCAGCTCCTCGTCCTGGAGCAGCGCGAAGTCACGACGCCCGAGACCGAGCGGCCCCGTCCGCCGCGCTGCCGGTTGCCCGAGGGTGTGGCGCCCGCGCCGGTGGGCGACGAGAGCTGCTTCGAGCTCCACGTCCGACTCGGAGGGCTCGAGCTCGACGTCCGCGGGCACGGGCTGGCGCAGGCGGAGGCTTCCCGGAAGCGGCGCGACCTGACGAAGCGAGAGTGAGGCAGGAGTCGCTCGCGACGTCGACCGTGGCGAGGCTCGGCGAATGGCAGGCGGCTCGCGGACGGCCAGCAGATCGGCGATGACCGCGCCCGCGAGAACGGCGAGCAGGACGACGACGAGCGGCAGCGCAAGCGCCAGTCCGGCGATGCCGATAAGCGCAACGAGCGCGGAGGTACGCGGCGTCGGGCTCAGATGTTCACCTGGGGACGGGAACAGCGGCGAGGGCGGCCTCGACAGCGTCGGCGGCCGAGTAGCGCTCGAGCTCCGCCTCCGGCCTCAGGACGAGCCGGTGGCGCAGGACCGGCCGCGCGACGTCCACGATGTCGTCGGGCGTCACGTAGTCGCGGCCGGCCAGGCAGGCGAGCCCGCGTGCGGCGGCGAGCAGGTGGACGGCAGCCCGCGGGCTCGCGCCGAGCTCGACCGCCGGAAGCTCTCTCGTCTGCCGGACGAGCGAGACGACGAACCCGGCGACCTCGTCCGAGACCGACGTCGCTTCGACCACGCGGCGGGCGTCCTCGAGCTCGTCCCGGCGCACGACCGCCTCCACGACGTCGAGCGATGGCGCCGCCACTCCCTGGTGCCGCAACCGCAGGATCCCGACCTCCTGCTCGGCACTGAGGTAGCCCAGATCCAGCTTGAAGAGGAACCGGTCGAGCTGCGCCTCCGGTAGCGGATAGGTCCCTTCGTACTCGATCGGGTTCTGCGTGGCGAGGACGAGGAACGGCTCCGGGAGCGCCTGTGTCCGGCCGTCGACGGACACCTGCCGCTCCTGCATGGCCTCGAGCAGCGCCGCCTGCGTCTTCGGCGGTGTCCGGTTCACCTCGTCCGCGAGCAGGACGTTCGTGAACACCGGGCCCGGGCGGAAGGCGAGCTCCCCGCCGCGAAGCGTGGTCGTCCCCGTGAGGTCCGACGGGAGCATGTCCGGCGTGAACTGCACCCGACGGAACTCGGCGTCCAGTGCTCGCGCAAGCGCGTTCGCGAGCAACGTCTTCGCCGTTCCCGGCGGTCCTTCGAGCAGGACGTGACCTCCTACGACGACGGCGACGAGGAGCCGCTCGACCGCCTGCTCCTGCCCGACGACCACCTTTTCGACCTGCTCTCGAACGCGCGCCGACAGCTCTTTCATACGACCGCCTCCTCCCGTTCCGTCGCTACGAGCGCTCTCCCCACGGCGAGGAGGTCAGTCTCCCCCACCCCGTCTCCGAGCACCGCCTCGACGGCCGCCGAGTCGAGCTGCCTCGCCCTCGCGCGCTCGCGGAGTGCAGTGTCACCCGCGCCTGGCGGCAGTCGAAGCGCGCGCTCGAGCCGGACACGTGCGATCCGGCGCGCCGTGCGCACGCCGTCCTCGCGCGGACGCGACTTCGTGAGCTGGAGCGCGAGCGCTTCCGCGAACTCGACCCGCGCGGGCGGGAGCTCTCTCCAGGGGACCTCCGGAGGTCCGAGCCGCCGTCCGCGGGAGAGCGCGAGGACGACCGCGGCGAGAGCCAGGACGGCGAAGGCCCACCACCAGCGGGTCGGAATCGCGCCCAGGCCGCTCGCCGGCCCGTAGCCGTGGACGCTCTCGGCGAACACGACTGGACGGTCGCCCGCGAGCGCCAGCGCGAGCGCGGCGTTGTCGGCGTGGCCGAGCAGCCTGTTCTGCAGCGGCGAAGCATCCGCGACGAGGACGATCGTGCCCGTGCCCAGCTTCTGCTCGACGACCACGGGACGATCGCCCGCGACGACGAGGGCCCGGCCTCTCGGCTCGACCCACGCACCCTCACCCGCCGTGCGTACCGGGCCGGCGTTCGGGATCGCCACCGCTCTCGCCGCCGGTGACGCATCGGGCCGCCAGCCCGGAGGCGGGACGACGACGTTTCCCAGCCACCCGCTCGGATCTCCGCCCACAACCGCTCTCCCGCCGGACTCGACGAAGCTCCGGAGCGCGCGGCCGTCGTCTCCCGTCAGCGTCGGTCCGGGATCGAGGACGACGAGCGTCGAGCGTGGATCGAGCAAGGCCGTGTCGAGTGGATCCCGTAGCTCGACCACCGGACGGTCGAATCGACGCAGGAGCTCCGCGTACCCGGCCGCACCGTCGGGCGCGGTCGCGAAAGACGACGACGCGGGGCCGCCGGGCGAGTGGGTGTGCTCGTCCAGCGCGCGCAGGCCGAGGTTCACGACGACGACTGCGGCGACGAAGACGCCGACGGCAAGCCACGGGGACCGGCGTATCTTCACCGCCCGAGCACTGCCTCCCAGCCTTCGCGCGCGAGGCGAGCGTCGTCCGCGGTGGGAGCACGCCGGCCGTAGACGACCTCGTCGAACGAAAGAGCTGCACGGGCGAACGGCTCCGAGCGCAGGCGGCGGACGAGCAGCCCCGTGGTCGCGGACGCAGGATCGTCGAGCACACGCCGCGCGGCAAGGCGGAGCACCCCCGCACGAAACCGGAGTCGTAGCGCGCGCTCGAGCTCGCCCGCCCGCTCCGCGTCGTCGGCTCGGCGCTCGAGCTCGTCCGGTTCGATCGCCGGCTCGCCTCCCCGGCGCGGCTGGCGACCCATGCCGGGGCCTCGCATCCCCGCCAGGCGACGGGCGACGACGAGCGCGAACAGCAGAGCGAGCGTCGCAAGTACGAGCCACACCACGTTCCCACCGCCTGGAAGGACGACGTCGAGCCAGTGTCCGATCGTGCGCAGCCGGTCGCCGAGCCACTCGAGCGGTGCGTGCAACGGGCGAGGAAGCTTCGTTTCTTTGAATCGGCGCTCGGACAGGATCTGCCGTGCTTCGACGCGAGCTTGCTCCGCCGACGGCGTCATGCCTCACCGTCCGGCTTCCAGCCGGGTGGCGGCGGCCAGTACGGTGGCTGCGTCCCTGTGCGCGGCGGGAGCGGCTTCGGGAGGTACGGCGGCGGCGGGGGAACGAAGACCTCGCCGCTCTCGACGTCACCGAGACGCCCGGCGAGGAGCGCGAGGTCGAATCCCTCCTTCCGGACTCTCAGGTCGACGTAGAGCACGATCGTGACCGCTGCGATGAACGGTGTCGTGAGCGCTCCGGCGATCACCGCCGACAGCGTGCTCGTGACGACATCCACGATCTCGCTGTCGGCGGCGATTGCCAGCCCGCCTAGCACGCCTCCGATCGCGGCTTGGAGGATCCCGCCGAGGATCGAGCCCAGGAGCACGATCGCAAACGTCCGCCACCAGAATCCCTTGACCAGCCGGAACGAGCGCCCGAGAGCGCGGCGGCCCTTCACTCCCTCGGTGAGCAGTGCGGGAACGGCCACCGCCCAGGAGATGTAGAGCCAGAAGCCGGGCAGGATGCAGGCGAGGAACCCGAGACCCGCGAGCAGGACCGCGAGGATCGAGACCCAGATGATCGAGTGCAACCGTCGGAGGACCTCGCCGAGCGAGCGTCTCCAGGACGGCTGGCGCCCGAGGTACGCGTCGGCCACGGCCTTGAAGCAGGCGCCGGTCGCGATCGTCTGGGCGAGCAGCGTGAGGATCACCGCGACGAGCGCCCCGGCGACGACGGTCCAGATCTGGCTCTCGTTGATCGTGGTCGTGTCGCCCGTCGTCGTCACCACTCCGCCGGAAGCGGACACGTCGACGATCGCGGCGACGAGCTGCAGGGGGACGACCACGACCAGCACCGCCCGCGCAAGCGTCCACCAGTGGCGGATCGTGATCTTGATGCCGACGTCGAGGATCTCGCCGATCCCGAGCGGGCGCAGCTGTGGGATCGCGGCGGCTTCGCTCATTGGCCGAACGCGAGCCGGAGGCGAGCGTTGGTCATCGCGCCGAAGTCTGCCCGGGCCGCTCGGACGCCGCGAGCTCCTGTCTGCTCGGCTCGCAGCCGTGTATGCGACTCGCGTCGTATCTTCGAGCGGCGACGACCAGACGAGCTTCACGGCGCTTCCGAAGTTGGCGCCGAACGGGTTCTGGAGCGCGATATGGAGGTACCCGAGAGCTCGAGCTGCACGCCTCTGGAGCAACGTTCGGGGCCAGCCGCGGTTACGGCACGCAGCCACCGGGTACCACTTCGTCCGTGAGCTCGAAGGAAGTGATGAGCTTGGAAGTACGGGCTTGCCCGGCGTGCGGTCTCGCGGTCTCGCCGGAGGCGCGGTTCTGCTCCCGTTGCGGTCATGCGCTCGCGGACGACCGCGGCTCGCGGCGCCTATTCGGCGTCCTCGTGCCCGGCCCGACGCTCGTCCTCGCCTGCCTGCTCGTTCTCGGCGCGATCCTCGCACTGATCGCCGGGAGCCCCGTGGCGGCGATCGTGCTCGCAGCCTTCGCCGCAGCCTCGTTCGTCCTCTTGTACGGAGCCGTGGAGCGCGATCCGGAGAACCCCGTGGCGCGAGCCCTCCTCACCGCCGGGCGCCGCGTGCGCAGCTGGACGGTCTTCGGCCGGGAGTCGCTTGTCGCGTGGACGCGTGCCTCACGCGACGTTGCGAGGCTTCGTCGCGAGTCGCAGTCGCTCCGCGCCGAGCGCAAGCGAGCGGTGCTGACGTTCGGGGAGGCTGTCTATCGCGAAGACGCTGCCGTCGTCGAGGCGACGCGGGCTCGGCTGCGGGAGATCGACGAAGGGCTCGAGAGCCGAGAACGGGTGCGGGCGGCGGCGCTCGCGAACGCGCGCCACCACGTGCAGGAGGAGCGAGTCGCCGTCCAGCCGACCCGAACGTTCTCGGTCGACGAGCTCACCTCGGGCGGCGACCCGCAGAAGTAACGGCTCAGATCGACCGCTGGTAGGCGCGAACAAAGCTGCTCGACACCTTCTTCTACGAGATCAGGGCGCGTCCCAGAACGCCGTGGACGCTCTCGACCAGGCTGTCGCGGACTACCTGGGCCTCCACCGGACGGACATGCGCTGCCCGGACATCCTCGACCGCGAGGGGCCGCTGACCGCCGGCCGCCTGGCGAAGCTCGCCCACCTGAGCCCAGGGGCGATGACGACGCTCCTCGACCGGATCGAGCGCGCAGGCTTCGCCAAACGCCGGCGGGACACGGAGGACCGGAGGCAAGTCCTCGTCGAGGTCACTCCGAAGCTACGACGGATGGCGGCGGGCGTGTACCCGTCCCCCGACGAGGCGACGAAGGCGCTCGAGCGCTACAGCGACGCGGAGCTCGAGCTCCTGGACGAGTTCCTGCGCGGTAATCGCGAGTGGAACGAGCAGCGCCTGGAGCACCTCAACGAGCTCGTCGCGAAACGGCCTCGGAAGGACGGCTTCTAGCCCTGCGGGCCGACCGGGGAAGCTATGGCCGCACGGCTTCGTGCTCGACGTGCGGGTCCGGCAGCCAGCCGAGCCAGCTCGGCAGGTACCAGTTCCAGCGCCCGAGGAGCTTCATGCTCGCCGGAACGAGCACACAGCGAACGACCGTCGCGTCGATCAGCAGCGCGATCCCGACGCCGAAGCCGACCTGCTGGATCTCCGCGATCTGGCCGCTTGCGAATCCGACGAAGACGGCGATGATGATCAGCGCGGCGCCCGTGATCACCCTCGCGGTCGTGGCCACCGCGTACGCGACCGCCTCCTCGTTCAGCCCCGTCCGCAGATAGCGCTCGCGGATCCTGCTGAGCAGGAAGACGTGGTAGTCCATCGAGAGCCCGGAGAGGGACCGTGAACAGGAAGAGCGGTACCCACGTCGTCACCGCCGGCGTCTTCGAGAACCCGAGGATCCCGTTCCCGATGCCGTCTTGGAACACGAGCACGAGCAGGCCGTAGGCGGCGCCCACCGAGAGCAGGTTGAGGAGGATCGCCTTGAGCGGAAGGACGATCGAGCGGAAGGCGATCGTGAGCAGGACGAAGCTCAGCCCCAGCACCAGAGCGACGATGCGCGGGAGCCAGTAGTCCATGAGCGCCGTGTAGTCGATCTCCTCCGCCGTCTCGCCGGTGACGCGCACGTCGGCGTTGGTTCCGCCGAACACGACGGGCACCTCGCTGCTCCGGAGCGCACGGACGGCTGCGAGCGAGCGTCGGTCGCGACTATCCCCGACCGGGATCGCCTCGACCAGCGCGAGCCGCCGGTCCCGGCTGATCGTGATCTGGGTATCGCGAAAGGCCGGGTTCGCCCTCAGGCCGCGGACGAGTCGGCGCACGTTCCTCCGCAACGGCGCGGCCGTGACGTCGCCCTCGATCGCGACCTTGACCGAGTCGACCGTGCCGACGTTGAACTCCCGCGTGAGCACGAGGAAGCCCTGCTTGGAGGGCGCGCTGTCCGGAAACGAGCGGATCCCGGGGCCCGAGAGGCGCAGGCCGAGCACGGGAGCGGCGCACACCAGCAGCACGACGAGGACGGCTGCGAGGCTGACGACCGGCCGCCGCATCACCGCCCGCGCGATCCCGGACCAGACGCGGCCTTCCTCTCCCGCCGAGTCGACGACTCGACCGAGGAACGGCACGCGGAGCGCGTTCACCTTGTCCCCGAGGAGCCCGAGAAGCGCGGGGACGAGCGTCAGCGCCGCGAAGACGGAGACCAGCCCTACCGTGAGCGCTCCCACACCCAGGCTGCGGAGAACGGAATCCGGGACGAGAAGCAGCCCGCACATCGCGAGCACAAAGGCAAGCCCGCTGAAGAGCACCGCCCGGCTCGCGGTCGCGCCCGAGCCGGCAATCGCCTCGAGCTTCACTCGGCCGGCCGCGCGCTCTTCCCGATAGCGGGACACGATGAAGAGCCCGTAGTCAGTGGCGATCGCGAGACCCATCACCGTGGTCATCTGGAGCAGGTAGACCGACAGGTCGAAGACCTGGCTGAAAATTGCGGAGAGCCCGAGCGAGATCGCGATCGCGAAGATCGCGACGGCCAGTGGTACGACGGCTGCGACGAGGGCTCCGAAGACGAGAACGAGGATCACGAGGGCCGCCGGGATCCCGAAGTAGAGCTCTCCCCTCTTCAGGTCGTTGTTCAGGATCCGGTTGAGGTCGTAGTCCGCGCTGCAGTTGCCAGTCATCGTCACGTCGAAGCCGCCTCTGCTCGCGTCCTGGACGATCCCTTGCACGACCCCAGCGCTGTCCTGGCAGTCGCCGGCGAGCCCTACCGGAATGACGAGGGCGTGCCGGTCCCGGGCGACGAACCGCGGGTTCTTCGTCTCGTAGAAGCTCTCCGCGTTGTGCACTGCGCGGCTCGCGCGGATCTCGTCGAGGACCTTCTCGAACCCGCGCCGGAAGGGAACGGAGCCGACCTTCTCGCGCTCAGAGCGGACGACGACGAGCTCGTCGGTGTACTGGGCGTTCGGATCGGGCGGAAAGTGCCGGTCGATCAGCGTGTAGCCCTGCTGCGACTCCGAGTTGGACGTGACGTTCCCCTCGGACGAGAGGTCGAGGAACGTGACCACGAGGCCGACTCCGAGCACGAGCGCGACAACCCACGCACCCAGGGTGAGCCACGGATGGCGCGCACACCCACGCGCCAGGTGCTCGGTCGAGAAGCCCAACCCGTCGGGAAGTATCGCGCGCCCCGCTCGGGCTCGCCGCTATCGATTCTCGACCGCTACGACCTGCTCACGCCCATCGTGATTCGGCCGGTGTAGCCGTTCCCGCTCTTCCGCAGGACGAGCAGCGAACGTTTGCCGCCGTTCCGGAAGATCGAGTCCGTGGCGTTCCGGGTGTCGCGACCGGGGCGCCGCTTGTACGGCGACCGCCGGTAGACGGCGTCGGTCAGCGAGTCCGGGAAGAAGAGCTGGCCGGTGTGAACGGTTCGTCCGCCGAGGTAGACCTTGACATGGATGTGCACGGTGCGCCCCATGTACCAACCGGGATAGATCGTCCGAAAGATCGAGAGACCCTTCGCGTCCGTTCGCTGGATCCCCCGCAGGAAGGTCTGCCCCGCCGTGGAGAGCGCTGCCTCCTCTGAGTAGAGGCCGCCAGCATCAGCGTGCCAGACGTCCACCGCCGCGCCCTTGATCGGCTTGCAGCTCGAGACGTCGACCACGGTGAGCCGCAGAAGGAGCGGCGCGCCCGGTTTGCCTTCGGTGATGTTGCGCCGCACCTTGTCGCCGTCGACGTAGTACGGCCCTTCCGTCATCTCCGGGGCGAGCACACAGCTCACGAGGCCGGAGGCGACCGCAGCCGGCCCCGTTCCCGCTGCGCCCGCGGTCGGCGCGTCGAGGAGCTCATGACCCGCCCACGCGCCGGCTCCCGCAACAGTTGCGGCCAGCCCGCCGAGCTTCAGCAGCGACTCGCGCCGCGTGAGCCGGTCGTACTCTGAGTTCCCGTCGGCCATGGAAGACACGCTAGCTCCGCTTCCTGTGAGCCGGCTGAGAGCTTGCTAGGGCCTCCTCAGGAAGGCAGGAGCGGGCGCACGAGCGCGTCGAGCGGCTCGCCGTACTCCGCGTCCTCGTAGCGGCGCAGCGGATGCGGCGGGAGCGCCGTCTCGTTCAGCACACCCCGACGCCGCATGTAGACGACCGGTCTAATCGTCTCGTCGGCGTCGAACTCGAGCGTCGCGGCGACGCCGTCGTGCGAGCCGTCCACGAAGACCTCGAGTGGCAGGATGCCAAGGTTGCGGATACCGGCCTCGGCGTCGATGCCGAGGACACGCGCGAGGTAGCCCTTCTGCATGGTCAGCTCAGGCGCACGCGTCAACTCGCCGAGGAGGTACGGAACGACGTTTGCGGGCTCGATCCGCGGGCGCCCCAGCCGGATGCCGAAGACCGTCTCCGCGACATGACGGGCGAGGATGCGTGCGTTGTAGCGAAACCCGCACACCATGCTCGAGACGCTCGCGACGCCGTGCTTGCGCAGCCCCTGGGCCGCCTGCGTGACGTTTCCGGCGAAGTAGACGCCGGGGACTGTGACGCTCTCCCAGAACGGGGTCAGCGCCGGGAGGCGGCCGTCGAGCACGGTCGTCACCCCGAGCTCGGGCAGATCCTGGAGCGGTGCACGGAACCCGGTCGCGGCGACGACGTCGTCGACCTCGACAACAACCGATTCCGGCCGGGTCGGGTCGAGCGCGTGGAGCAGGAACTCCTGCCCGCGGCGCTCGATTCTCTCGACGGAGGCGTTGAGGACATAGCGACCGGGCGCGCCGCGCACGTGCTCGTCGTACGGGGTCAGATACCAGGGCCGAAGCGGCGAGCGCGCGAGTCGGGCGAGGTCGGGTGGCCGCGGCGAGACGAGCGTCAGCTCGCGCAACCCGCTCCGCACGATCGCCTCGCCGACCTCGAAGGCGGAGTTCCGCTTGCCGACGATGACGACACGCCTGTCCTCGTAGCGGTCGGGTGCGCTCGAGACGTGTACGTAGTGCATCCCGAGCTCGAGGCCGGGGATCGGCGGCACCCACGGCTCGGTCATCCCAACGGCGAAGATCGCCACGGTGCAGCGGTACTCGCCGTCCGAGGTGACGAGGACGAGCTCGTCCTCGTCGCGGCGGGTCGACTCCCAGCGGCAGCCGTAGCGGACGCCGACCGAAGCGCGCTCGGCGAACGCCCGGAGCCCGGACGCCATCTCGTCGCGCGCCGGCCGCCGGTGATCCTCTCCGATCTGGTCGAGGACGAGCGCCCCGAGGTCCGGGTCGTCCGCGATCAGGCTGTTCTGGTCGTGCGCCTCGAACTCGCGGCTTCCGCGTGGAACGTCCGCGCTGGGGTGCGTCCAGCTGATGAGCCGCTCGAAGAGCGGGAACCTCCGGAACATGCCCCCGGGCCCGTCGTCTGCGGAGAGAACCGCATGCTCGACGCCGAGCCGGCTCAGGAAGTAGCTCGTCTGCAAGCCTCCGGGCCCGCTCCCGACGACGACGACCGGGTACCGGCCCGGCGGAAAGGGCCGACTAGACACGGTGTCTGACACCCTGTCTAGTCGACCCCTCATAGTGATGCGGGCTTGCCAAGAGGGTGTCAGACACCGTGGCTACACCGTGGCTAGCGCCACCGGTTGGCGTCGCGCACGCGCCGCGCCTCGGCGTGGAGCATTCGCAGCATGACCGTCGGGTGCTCGAGCAGGAAGGGCTCGAGCTGCGAACCCGGCAGCATGAGGCAGCGAAGCACCGTCTCGGCCCGGACGTCGGCCGTCGGGATCTCGCCGGTCAGCGCAGAGATCTCCCCGAAGAAGTCCCCGCGACCCAGTCGTGCCCGCTCCGTTCCGTCGACGAGGACCGACGCCTCCCCTTCGAGGACGATGTAGAACGCGCTCCCCGAGAGCCCCTGCCGGATCGCCCGCTGCCCCTCGCCGAAGACCTCTTCCTCGACCGTGTGGGCCACGGCCTCGAGCTCCGGCCAGCGCAGATCGGCGAAGAGCGCGAGCTGCGCGAGGCGCTCGGCGACGGGTGCGTCGGCCATCGCGCCGGAGCCTAGACGGTAAGCCGTTAGTGCTTGTTGATCTTGACCGTGAACGTCTTGGACGCGGTCGCGCCCAGGCTGTCCGTCACGCGCACTGTGAAGGTGTAGGAGCCCGGCTTGGCCGGCGTCCCCGAGATCGTCCCGCTCGAGCTCAGCGTGAGGCCGTTCGGGAGAGCGCCCGCGATTCGGCTCCAGGTATAGGGCGGAGTTCCTCCGGCCGCCGTCAGGGTCGCCGAGTAACCCGTCAGGACTCGGCCCTGCGGCAGAGACGCCGTCGTGATCGAGAGCGTCGACGCAGGAGAAACCGCGATCGAGAGCGCCTTCGTCGCGGTCTGCGCTCCGTCCGTCACCTGGGCGGTGAAGGAGTAGGTGCCCGCAGTCGTCGGCGTTCCGGAGACGACTCCGGTCGAGGCGGCGAGGTTGAGACCGGGCGGGAGGCTGCCGGAGGCGAGGCTCCAGGCGTAGGGAGGCGTGCCGCCGGACGCGCTCAGCGTCTGCGAGTAGGCCTGCCCGACCGTCCCGCCGGGAAGGCTCGTGGTGTTGACCACGAGCTGGGCGACGACGGAGATCGAGAGTGCCTTGGTCGCGGTGCGGATCGGATTGCCCGAGTCGGATGCCTGGACCGTGAAGTTGAACGTCCCGGACGAGGTCGGGGTCCCCGTGACCGCGCCTGTGGAGGCGTTGAGGGTGAGCCCGGGCGGAAGGCTCCCGGCCGTGACGCTCCAGGCGTAGGGGCTCTTCCCGCCAGTCGCCGTAACGCTCTGCGAGTACGCCTGGCCGACCGTCCCGCCCGGCAGCGAGGTCGTGGTGACGCTCAGCGGGTCCGCGACCGAGATCGACAGCGACTTCGTCGCCGACTGCGAGACGCTGTCAGTCACTCGGGCTGTGAATGGATACTCGCCCGATGCCGCCGACGGTGTGCCCGTGATCGCGCCGCTCGCGGAATCGAGGCTCAGCCCCGCGGGCAGGCTTCCCGACGCGAGCGCCCACGTGTACGGCGGTGTCCCTCCGGTCGCTGCGAGGCTCTGGCTATAGGACTGTGTTCTCGTCGCGTCGGCGAGGCTGGTCGTCGTGATCGACGGCGACGGAGGCGGGGGCGCTGCAGAGAGAGCGCAGCTGACGGACCTGCCGTTCGTCAGCAGTGGCTGGTCGAACGAGATCTGGCGACCGATGCTCCCAGAAGGATTTTCGACTCCAGCCGTGGCAGAAGCGCCGTTGTCCCACGCCGCATTGCCGAAGCTGCTGTTCAGCCAGCGAAAGACGATCTTCCCGGTCGCCTCGTACATGGAGAGCTCGAAGGTCACCTTGCCGCTGCTCGAGAGCGTGAAATGCGGGATCTGGTACCACTCGACGTGGAGGACGTGGTTCCCTGCGCCGCCCGTCAGGCCGGCATAGACGCCGCCGCCGCCGCCCGCTGGGTTGAGGTCGTCCCAGAAGGGTGCGAGGAGACCGCTCGGTGGGTCCGGGGTCGGAATCCCGACGTTCGCGTACGCATCCGCGCCGGCGCTCGACCCCAGCGTCAAGAAGCCGTTCGAGGAGACGTACGCGGTCGTGTACGTCTGCCCGTAGTACGTGAACGGGAACGTGATGCCGAGTGTGGAGAAACCGTCGTCCGAGTTGCTCGCGTTCGTGAGCTTCGTTCCAGGAGTGACGTCCACCCACGGATCGGTGACGTCCTGGCATGTGTAGTTCTGAGATGCAGTTCCGCTCACGCTCTGCGTCGCTGTCGAGCTACCGACCGTCACGGACGCCGTGATCGCCAGTGCGCCGGCGGCAGTCACCGTGTATTTCCCCGTGTAGAGCGCGTTGTCTGGGCTCGAGGCCGAGAGCACGATCGGCGCCCCGTTGACCGACACGCTGACGTTGCCGAGACCCGCGGGGGACGCGCAGTTCGAACCGATCACCCGAACCGAAAGCGCGTCGCCGATCGAGGCCGTGAAGCCGTCCCCCGGCGAGGTGAGGACGACCTCGGGTGTGTTCGAGCAGGACACTGCGTTGAACACGTTCAGGCGACCGCCGGTCACCGAGCTTCCGGCGAGCGACGACTCCACGTCCGCCGACCTCATGAGCAGCGCCTTCGTCCCGTACAACGTCGCCCCGGGAAAGTGCGACATCACGAGCGCTGCGGCCCCCGAGACGTGCGGAGTCGCCATCGAGGTCCCGCTGAACGTGTCGTAAGAGTTTCCGGGGATCGTCGAGAGGATGTTCATGCCCGGCGCTCCCAGATCGACTGTATTCGCGCCGTAGTTCGAGAAGAAGGCGAGGTTGTCGGTTGCATCCGTGGCGGCAACGGAGACGAGCCCGTCGGAGTCGAAGGCGGCCGGATACTCCGGCGTTGTGTCCATGTCGACCCCGTCATTGCCGGCAGCGGCGACGAAGAGCATCCCCTTCGAGGCCCCGTACTCGATCGCGTTCAAGAGCGCCTGGTCGGAGGGGGCTCCGCCCCACGAGTTGTTCGAGACGCGCGCACCGTGGTCGGCCGCGTAGAGAATCGCGCTGATCGCGTTCGCATCCGTCCCATTGCCGGTCGCGTCCAGGAACTTGAGGGCCATGATCCGCGCGTTCCAGTCGACACCCGCCACGCCGATGCCGTTGTTGCCGACGGCCCCGAGCGTGCCCGACGTATGTGTCCCGTGGTCGTTGTCGTCGGTGGGGTTGTTGTTGTTTCCGACGAAGTTCCAGCCGCGCCAGTCGTCGACGTAGCCGTCGTGGTCGTTGTCGAGGCCGTCGCTCCGCTCCGCGCACGCGAACGTCGGATCCGAGGAACCGCAGTTCTCGCCCGGGTTCACCCACTGCTGCGCCGCGAGATCGGGATGACTGAAGTCGACGCCGGTGTCGATCGACGCAACGACGACGTTGGGGCTCCCGGTCTCGAGATCCCACGCCTGTGGAGCATGAATGTCGGCGCCCGGAGTGCCGCCGGTCTGGCCAGTGTTGTTCATTCCCCAGAGGTCGGGGAAATTCGGGTCGTTCGGGATGACGCTAGTCGTCACGACGTAGTTCGGCTCGACGTAGCTGACGCGAGGGTCACTCGCGAGCGCCTTCTCCACGGTCGCGAGCTTGTTTTCCGAAGCGCTCGCCAGATTCGCGTGGATCTGCTTGAACTTCTTCTTCTGCTTGGCGCCCGCTTGGGCGAGGGCGTCGGCCTGCGCGCTCTCCGAGACCCCGGGCTTGAACCCGACGATCAGCTCGCCGGGAACCGTCGCCGGCTTCTTCGTGCTCTGCGCCGAGACGCTCGCATTCGCGCCGCTGCCGAGCACGAGCGCGAGGAAGACCCCGCCCGCGACGAGCATACGAGAGCTCGCTCGCCGGAGCGGTGCGCGTCTTCGAGAGAGATTTCCCCCGGCTGTGTGCGGCGGTACCAGCGCGTCCTCCTCGTCCGAGCCCCTCGTTGCGTACGCATCATGAACGACAAGAACTCGGTGGTCTATCCCTCCATCTGGAAGGCGTTGCTACCCGTTCGTCTAGAGGTCTGGTCCTGTAAGGCTCGCTTGACAACGAGGGCACGATGCAGGCGAACCGTCATGCGTGGCCGAGGAGACCGCGATGAAGATCGGAGTTCTGGGAACGGGAATGGTCGGCCGCGCGATCGCAAGCAGGCTGGTCGCGCTCGGCCACGAGGTGAAGATGGGATCGCGCACGCCCGACAACGAGAACGCCGCGGAATGGGTCGCGGCGAACGGCGCTCGCGCGAGCCAGGGCACCTTCGCGGACGCCGCGGCGTTTGGCGAGCTCGTCTTCAACTGCACCTCCGGTGACGCCTCGCTCGTCGTGCTCCGCGCGGCAGGCGCCGAGAACCTCACGGGCAAGGCGCTCGTCGACGTTGCGAACACCCTCGACTTCTCGCAGGGACGACCGCCCTCGCTCCTCGTCACGACGAAGGAGAGCCTCGCGGAGCAGATCCAGAGCGCGTTTCCCGAGGCAAGAGTCGTCAAGACCCTCAACACCATGAACTGCGAGGTCATGGTCGATCCCTCGCTCGTGCCCGGGCGGCACAACGTCTTCGTATCGGGAAACGACGAGTCGGCGAAGAGCGAGGTGAAGGGCTTGCTCCAGAGCTTCGGCTGGCCCGGGGAGGACATCCTCGACCTCGGAGACATAACGACCGCACGCGGCCCGGAGCTCTACATCCCACTCTGGCTGCGGCTCTACGGCACCGTCGGCTCGGGGCATTTCAACATCGCGCTCGTGCACTAGCGGTCGGAGCGGCCACAATCCTCCGTATGCAGCCCGAGCCGAACGCCGAGCTCGACACCGTCGTCATGAAGTTCGGCGGCTCGTCGGTCGCCGAGCCCAAGCAGATCCGCCACGTCGCGCAGCGACTTGTCGCGGCGCGCGAGCGCGGGCTTCGTGTCGTCGGGACCGTGTCTGCGATGGGGAGCACCACGGACTCGCTCCTCGAGCTCGCCCGGCGCGTGTCGCCGAGCCCACACCCGCGCGAGCTCGACATGCTCCTCTCCACCGGCGAGCGCGTCGCCTGCGCCCTCGTCGCGATGGCGGTTCACGACTTCGGCCAGGAAGCCGTCTCCTTCACCGGGTCGCAGGCAGGGATCCTCACCGACGCCGTCCACACGAAGGCGAAGATCCGGGAGATCACGCCCGTCCGGGTCCTGAGCGCCCTCGACGACGGGAAGATCGTCCTCGTCGCAGGCTTCCAGGGCTTCTCGCGAGACACGATGGACGTGACCACGCTCGGCCGGGGGGGGACCGACGCGACCGCCGTCGCCCTGGCGGCGGCCCTCGGCGCGTCGTGCGAGATCTACTCGGACGTCCCGGGCGTCTTCACCGCCGACCCCCGGATGGTGCCGGAGGCGCGCAAGCTGTCCCAGGTGTCGTACGAGGAGATGCTGGAGATGGCGGCGTCCGGCGCTCGGGTCCTGATGCTGCGAGCGGTCGAGCTCGCAAGGGGCCGCCAGGTTCCGATCCACGCTCGCTCGTCGTTCTCGGACGAGCCCGGCACGTGGGTGCAGGACGCACCGGGCATGGAGCAACCGATCGTCTCCGCCGTTACGCACTCGGTCGACGAGGTCCTCTTCGTCCTGCGCGACGTTCCGGACCGACCGGGATCCGCCGCCGCCGTGTTCGAGGCGGTCGCGGCCGAGCACGTGAACGTCGACACGGTTCTGCAGAACAGCGCACTCGAGACGGCGGAGCTCTCGTTCTCCGTCCCGCTCGACGACGTGCCGGGCGCACGGCTCGCCGTCGAGCGCGCACGCTCTACCCTCGGGCCTGTCGCGCTCGAGGAGCTCGCCGATCTCGGCACGGTCTCGCTCGTCGGAGCCGGGATGCGCTCGCACCCTGGAGTCGCCGCCAAGATGTTCCGGACGCTCGCCGACGACGAGATCAACATCTCACTCATCTCGACCTCGCCGATCAAGATCACCGTCATGATCCCCCGCGCCGACGTCGAGCGCGCGGTCCGCGCGCTGCATGCCGCGTTCGGGCTCGGCGACGAGGCGACGGCTGGTGCGGCCGGCTAGGTCCTCTCGCGCGTGAGCGGGCAGGTCACCGCGCCTGTCGGAGTGCCGGTCGCGTACGCCGCAGGACGCGGCCGGCGGCTCGCCGTCTACCTCCTCCTGCTCGTCGCGGGAGCCCTCCTGCTGCTGACGTCGTTCGCCGTCTGGGTCGACCGGGTCGCCTTGAACACGAATCAGTTCGTCGATACGAGCTCGAAGCTGATCGACGACGGCGCCATCCGGCAGGAGATCGCGACGCGAGCCGTCGACGAGTTGTACGCCAACGTCGACGTCCAGGCCGAGCTTCAGAGGCAGGCGCCGAAGGATCTGAAGCCGCTCTCGGGGGTCGCGGCCGCGGGGCTTCGCCAGGGCGCCTACATCCTGGTCGACCGCGCCCTCCAGCAGCCGGCGCTCCAGAGCGTCTGGCAGGCGACCCTCCGTCGGTCGCACCAGCAGCTCGTCGACGTGCTCGAGGGCGGCGGAACGGGGATCTCGACGCAGGAGGGGGTTGTGACGCTCGACCTCCGCCGGATCGTGCTCGACACGGCCGACCGCATCGGCCTGCGGCGCACGGCCGAACAGAAGCTGCCGGCGGACGTCGGCCGGGTCGAGGTGCTCCGCTCCGATCAGCTGGGCGCCGCACAGAACGGGTTCGAGCTGCTGAAGACGCTTGCGTGGTTCCTCCCCATCCTCACGCTCATCGCCTTCGGGCTTGCGGTCTGGCTCGCGGCCGGCATGCGCCGCGCCGCCGTCCGCGATGTCGGCATCGCGATCGTCGCAGGCGGGATCGTCGGGCTGATCGCCGTTCGGATCGTCGGAAACTACGTCGTCGACGCGCTCGCGACGGACACGCAGTCGCGCGCCGCAGGCGCCGACGCGTGGAACATCGTCACAGACCTCCTCCGGAGCTCGTTGCGCTGGCAGATCGTCGTCGGGATCCTGATCGTTCTCGCGGCCGCACTGGCCGGCCCGCGCCGGTACGCCGTCTCCTCCCGGCACGTGCTGGCGCCTCTCCTGCGCGAGCGTATCTACCCGTACGGCGCCCTGGTCGTACTCGCCCTCGTGCTCCTCCTGACCGGGCCGGTCGCTGATTTCGCACGCTTTCTGTCCGTGTTCGTCGTTCTCGCCCTCCTCGCCGCGGGAATCGAGGTCCTCCGCCGGCAGACCCTGCAGGAGTTCCCCGACGGATCGAGCGTGATGTCGTTCGCGGAGGCGCGAACACGGACGATCGATTGGCTCGGCTCGAGGCGGCCGGCTCGTGCGAGTGTCCCGGAGGAGAGCGCGGCCGAATCCAGCGTGCCTGCTCAGCTCCGCGTCCTCTCCGAGCTTCACCAGAGCGGGGCGCTGACCGACGAGGAGTACGCAGCCGCCAAAGCGCGTGTTCTCGCCGAAAGCTAGGAGGCCTGGCGAAACAGGCTCTGTGCCGGCGCTGGAGCGCTGGATTCGCCGCGAGGGCGGCGTCCTCATTGAATATCGGGGCTCTCTGCAGCCTTGCCTCGCGGCGACCGGCGGCACGCCAGCGACGAGGTCCCTACCGCCAGGCCCTCCTGGACCGCGCGGATCCGCGGAGGCTCGGCGGTCTCGGCGCCGAACTGACCGTCGTGGACTCCTCGAGCAACGCGGTACAGGCGGTCGTCCTCGGAGTCGTATGGATCGTGGTCATCGTCGGCGTGCGTTTCGCGCTGCGGTTCGCGTTCGTGCGTTACGAGCGCCGGCTCGCCGAGCACGACCCAGCCGTCGCCGCCCGCCGGCGCACGACGTTCAGCTTCCTTCTCCGGGTTGCAATCGCGCTCGTCGTGCTGATCGGCGCGTGGAGCGTCCTCTCGGTCTTTCCCGCGACCCAGGAGGTCGCGCACGCGTTCCTCGCCTCGAGCGCGGTCCTCGCGCTCATCGCGGGTCTCGCGCTTACGACTCCACTCGGCAACCTCGGGTCGGGGGTGCTGCTGGCCTTCACCCAGCCCGTCCGTCTCGGCGACCGCATCTCCGTCGGCGAGCACACGGGCGTGGTCGAGTCGATCTCCCTGAGCTACACGTCGCTCGTGACGGACGAGGGCCGCCACATCTTCGTCCCCAACCAGACGATGGTCAGCACGATGCTGGTGAACCGCTCGGTCGGCGACCCGCGACGCGTGATCAGCATCCGTCTGCCCGTCGCGATCGATGCGTCGATCGGGGATGCCCGGAGGCTTGCTCTCGAAGCGGCCCAAGCGACCGGCCCGGTGGCGCTCAAGGTGCAGATTGCCGAGATCACGGAGAAGACGGTCTGGCTCGAGGTCGGGGGCTTCGCTCCAGCGGGCGTCGATCTCGCGGACCTTTCGACCGGCATCCGCGAGGGGGCGCTCGGCGCTCTCGCCAAGGCGAACCTCCTGCCGACCTAGCCGCTCTCCGAGTCGGTGTCAGACACCGATCCTTCGTCGCCAATGCGTGAAGATCGATCCACACGCGTGTTTCCGCGAATGTCGCTGCATCCGGCACTGTCTCTGCCGATCACGAAGGGCTGGCGATGTCTCGCTTAGACACACGGCCGCGTCCGGTGTCAGACACCTAGACGCAGTCCTTTAGGGCCTGCGCTTCGGGAAGGTTCTCGAGCTTCTTGAGCGTGTTGTTCTCGATCTGCCGGATTCGCTCGCGCGTCACGCCGAACTCGCGCCCGACCTCCTCGAGGGTGCAGGGCTGCGAGCCGTCGAGCCCGAAGCGGAGCTCGATCACCTTGCGCTCGCGCTCCGGGAGCGCCGAGAGTGCGAGCTCGACGTCCTCGCGCCGGAGCGAGAGCGACGCGGTGTCGAACGGCGATTCGGCCTGCTCGTCCGGGACGAGGTCGCCGAGCGACGAGTCCTCGTCTTCCCCGATCGGCTTCTCCAGCGACACAGGAAGCTGAGACATGCGCAGGATCTCCCGCACCTCGTCGGTGCCGAGCTCCAGCTCCTCCGCGATCTCCTCCGGGAACGGTTCCCGGCCGAGCCGCTGGACGAGCTGACGCTCGATGTGGACGACCTTGTTCAGCTTCTCGACCATGTGCACCGGGATGCGGATCGTTCGTGCCTTGTCCGCGATCGCGCGGGTGACGGCCTGGCGGATCCACCAGGTTGCGTAGGTGGAGAACTTGTAGCCCTTGCGATAGTCGAACTTCTCGACCGCGCGGATGAGCCCGAGCGAGCCCTCCTGGATCAGGTCGAGGAACGAGAGGCCGCGGCCGAGATACGCCTTCGCGATCGAGACGACGAGTCGCAGGTTCGCCTCGATCATGTGCTGCTTCGCGGCCATGTCGCCACGCTCGATCCGCTTCGCGAGCGAGACCTCCTGGTCTGCAGTGAGCAACGGCACCTTTCCGATCTCACGGAGGTAGAGGCGCAGGGAGTCGAGCGAGGGCTCGACGCTGAGATCGAGCTTGGGTGCCCCCTTCTCCTCCTCGGCCGGTGTAGCCGGCTCCTCGTGCGGGAGGGCCTTGTGCTGCTCGCCCTCCACGAGCTCGATCGAATGGTCGATCAGGTACGTGTAGAAGTCCTCGGCCTGCTCCTTCGTCAGCTCGACGTCTTCGAGCCCGGTCACGATCTCGTCGTAGGTGAGGAAGCCCTTCTCGAGACCTTGCTCGACGAGCCGCTGGAGCTCCTCCACCTCAGGCAAAGCGATGTCGACGGACAGCATGGGCCTGGTGTTCTCCTTCTTGGCTCGAACGGATACTGACCTGCCGCCATGCGAGCCCGGATCCCCTGCCCCGGCGCTCCATCGGGCGCGCGCGGGATCCTAATCGGACCAGGCTCTTTCTGGAAGGGGTTAATCGCTAATCGATTTCGTCCTGCAGCGGAGCTCGCCGACAACCTCGCCTCGCGAGTTCTTGACCGCGACCTCCCCGAGCTCGCCGGCGTCGAGCCCGAGCCCCGCGAGAAACGAGGCGAGCGCGCTTCGCACCGCGCGCCCGGCCCCGTCTTCGACCTTCAGCGCGATTCCCAGACCGTCCTCTGACGCCGCACACAGGAGACCTTCCGCGCCGCCTTTCGCGATCCATCCGGGAAGAAGCTCCATGAGCATGGTGTCGGCCGCTCCCGGCCCGCGGATGATCTCCGGATGCTCGCGCATGGCGCCCGCGACACGCTGCCCGCCTTCGAGGCGCGCGAGGCTGGCGAAGGCCTCGGCCATCCGCTCGAGCGGGAGCGCGAACGTCACGACGCCGCAGCCGTCGACCGCGGTGGGCATCGACTCCTCCCGAACCTCGGCAGCTCGCGCGACCTCCCGCAGCATCGCGTGCTGGCAGGGGTGCGTCGGCAACCGATAGCCGGCGGTCTCCCACTCCTCGGCCCGGCAGAGCGCGAGCATCCCGGCGTGCTTGCCCGAGCAGTTGTGCTCGAGGCGCGTAGGCTCGGGCCCGCACTCGAGGTCGTCCTCCGAGGCCGGCGCCTTCGCGAGCAGGCTGCGGACGAGCTCGAGCTGGTCGAAGCGTGCGAGATGCGACGCGCACGCGATCGCGATCTCCCCGTCTTCGAGGTCGCGCCGCGCGCGTACGAGGGGTAGCGCCTGTAGCGGCTTCGCCGAGCTGCGGAGGTACGAGACGAGGCTCGGATCACCGGCGGACGCCACGACCGCTTGGTCACTGATGGCGACCGCATGCACGCGGTGGATCGCCTCCACGACCCCG
>VAWZ01000077.1:26870-32024 GCA_005888365.1 Actinomycetota bacterium | reverse complement strand
GCCACAGCGTCACCTGCGGGAGATGCCGGAGCCGGTCGACGAAGAGCCGCACGTGACCGAGCTCGGTGCAGCACTCCCGGGGATGAGCGATCCGCTGCCCGCCGACGACGCCGCGTGACGTGACGCTGCGGCCGCACGGCGGCCTCTGGCGCCAACCTGACTTCCTCAGGCTCTGGGGAGCTCAGACCGTGAGCCAGCTCGGCTCCCAGGTGACACAGCTCGCACTTCCCTTCGCGGCGGTGCTCGTCGTCGACGCGAGCGCGTTCGAGGTCGCCCTCCTCGGCGCCGCGGTGATGGCGCCGTGGCTCCTCTTCGCGCTGCCGGCGGGAGTCTGGGTCGACCGGCTGCGGCGGCGGCCGATTCTCGTCGGCGCCGATCTCGGGCGGGCGGTCGCGCTCGCGACCATTCCGCTCGCCTACGCCTTCGACGCACTGTCGATGGCGCAGCTCTATGCCGTGGCGTTCGTGGCCGGGACGTTGACCGTCTTCTTCGACGTCGCGTACCAGTCGTATCTCCCCTCGCTCGTGACGAGAGAGGAGCTCGTCGACGGCAACGCAAAGCTCGAGTTCAGTCGGGCTGCGGCCGAGGTTGCCGGCCCAGGCCTCGCCGGCGGCCTTGTTGGCGCGATCACCGCGCCCTTCGCGATCGTCGTCGACTCGGTGAGCTTCCTCGCTTCCGCGCTCTTGCTCTTCCGGATCAAGGCGCCGGAGGCGATTCCCGAGCGGATGCCCGGAACCTCGGTGTGGTCGGAGCTCGTCGAAGGCCTCCGCTACGTCTTCGGGGACGCGCGCTGGCGCTCGCTCATGGGCTACGTCGCGAGCGTCAACTTCTTCTTCTCGGTCGGGGAGTCGATCTTCATCGTGTACGCAGTGCGCGAGCTCGATCTCTCGGCTCCGGTGATCGGCCTCATCTTCACGGTCGCGGGCCTCGGGGGCGTCGCGGGCGCCGTAGTCGCGGTCCGGGTCGGCCGCGCGCTCGGAGTTGGCCGGACCCTCGTCACTGCAGGGGTGTTGAGCGGTCCCCCGATGCTCCTCATCCCGCTCGCACCCACGACATTTCCGATTCCGTTCCTCGTCGTAGGCTGGCTTCTCCTCTCCCTCGGCGTCGTCCTCTACAACGTCACGGCCATCTCGCTGATCCAGGCGCTGACGCCCAAGCGGATGCTGGGCCGCATGAACGCCTCGCGGCGCTTCGTCGTCTGGGGGACGATCCCGTTGGGATCGCTCGCGAGCGGAACGCTCGCCGCGACGATCGGCCTGCGCGAGACGATCTTCGTCGGCGCCGCCGGCGCCTCGGTCTCGTTCCTCTGGCTCGCCTTCTCGCCCTTGCGCACAATCCACGACATGCCGACGGCCACACTCGATCTGGAGCCCGCTCGTGCCTGAGCTCCCGGAGGTGGAAGCGTGGGTGCGCGAGCTGGACCCTCTCGTCAGCGCGTTCCCGATCGAGCGGGCCGGCCCAGCTCACGTCGCGACGCTGAAGACGATCGACCCGCCGCTGTCGTCGCTCGACGGTCGTCGCCTCGCGGGTGCGCGGCGTCGTGGCAAGCACCTCCTCTTTCCGACCGAGGACGGCGAGCTCGTGCTCCGCGTGCACCTGATGACCGCGGGGAGGCTCCGCTACGTCGCGCCCGGCGGCAAGGGCCCGAAGACGCCGATGTTCAGGCTCCGGTTCGTCGGCGGTTGCGAGCTCGTGCTCACTGAGGCGGGGAAGAAGAAGCGAGCGGGCGTGTGGCTGTCGACCCCAGACCAGGTCGAAGCCGATCTCGCGCACCTCGGCCCGGACGCGCTCGAGCTCGACGAGGCCGGCCTGACGGAGATCCTGAGCGGTGAGCGCCGCCAGCTCCACCCGTTGCTCCGCGACCAGCGTGTCATCGCCGGCATCGGGCGCGCGCACGCGAACGAGATCCTCAACCGCGCGCGACTCTCTCCGTTCAAGCTCTCGAGCGAGCTCGACGAGAAGGAGACGGTGCGACTGGCAGCGGCGATCCACGAGGATCTCGAGCGCGCTCTCGAGCTTCGCGAGCGCGAAAAGGACGACCGCGACGTCTACCGGGTGCACAACCGCCTCGGCGAGCCGTGTCCGACTTGCGGGACTCCGATCGCCCGCGTCGACTACGAGGAGCACACGGTCTACTACTGCCCCACCTGCCAGACCGGCGGCCGCGTGTTGAAGGATCGCCGGCTGTCCCGGCTCTTGAGATAACCCGAGCAGCCATTCGACGCACGCCCCGGCTACGCTTCGCTCCGTGAAGCGCGGCTTCGCGGTTCTGGCTCTCGCCACGGGCTTGGCGACTACGGCAGCCACCGCGTCGCCGCCCAAGCTCATCCTCGTCGTCCCGTCCGTTGTCGCACCCGGACACGTCGTCACGGTCAGCGGGTCGGCAGGGGGATGCCCGGTCGGCGACACGGTCACCCTCATCTCGCGGGCGTTCGCACACACGCACGACTTCGCCGGCCTGCCGGCCGTGCTGACGCCGGTGCGCACGGGCGGAAAGTTCCGCACGACGACGAGGATTCCCGCGACGAAATCGCCCGGGATCTACGGGGTCACGGCTCGCTGCGGCGGCGGGAACCTGGGAGTTCAGGCGCACCTCAGGGTCACTGCCACGCCGTCACTCACCGTTTCGCCCTCCGTCGTCGATCGCGGGCGCAACGTGACGCTGAGGGGATCGGCGGACGGTTGCAGCGCCGGCAACACCGTCACGCTCATCTCGCGGGCGTTCGTGCACACGCACGACTTCGCCGGGCTCCCGGCGGTGCTGACGAGAGTGCGAGCGGGCGGCACTTTTCACGTCGTGACGAGAATCCCGGCCACCAAGACGCCGGGCCGCTACGGGATCACCGCCCGCTGCGGCGGCGGAAACCTCGGCGTGCTCGCGCACCTTCGCGTTCTCTCCTGACACTGGGCGCCCGCGCGCGGGTGGTACGGTGATCCGCGTGCCCGACGTCTTGCGGATCCAGGAGGACCTGCAGGCTTCGACGCCGGAGATACCGCTCGCCCTCTCGCGAGCGGGCGTGTCCGGGGTGCAGAAGGCGATCCGCATCTGTCGCGGCGACGCGCAGACCGTCATGGCCGCGGTGATCGACTGCACGGTCGATCTCGCCGTCGACCAGAAGGGCGTCCACATGTCGCGCTTCCCGGAGCTCTTCGAGGAGGCGATCGACCTCGTGGTCGGGCGCGAGGCGCTCCTCGTCGAGCTTCTCGCCGAGCACATCGCGACGAGGATCGTCGAGCGCCAGAGGGCCCTGCGAGCCGAGGTGCACATCCGGGCGCAGTGGCCGATTCGGCGCCGAACGCCCGTTACCGGCCTCGCGACGCAGGACATGGTCACGCTCTGCGGAATTGCCGCCGCGTCGCCGGACAACGGGACGCGGCGCGTCGTGGGAGTCGAAGCCAACGGGATCAACGCCTGTCCCTGCGCGCAGGGGCTCGTCCGCAATCACGCGACGGAGCGCCTGCTCGAGGCCGGATTCGCGTCGGGAGACATCGAACGCATCTTCGAGCTCGTCCCGATCGCGACCCACAACCAGCGCGGCCGGGGGACGCTGTACGTCGGCAGCGACGAGGACCTCGACGCCGAGTTGCTCGTGGGAATCGTCGAGCGGTCGATGAGCGCCCCGATCTACGACCTCCTCAAGCGACCGGACGAGCTCTTCGTCGTCGAGCACGCCCACCTGCAGCCGCGGTTCGTCGAGGACTCCGTACGGCACGCCCTGAGCGACGCGCTCGAAGCACTGCCCCAGCTCGACGACGGCGACTTCCTTCTCTCGCGGCAGGTCAACCTCGAGACGATTCACACGCACGACGTGCTCGCGGAGCGCCATGGAACCGTCGGCGAGCTGCGCACGGAGCTGCGGACCGGGGAGGCGAGCCCCCAGCAGACGACGCTCGTCGACTGGCTCGCGAGCTAGTAGTAGGAGGGCCCCGAACGGTACGGGCGGTCTCGATCGGCGCGTGACCCTCGTCGTCGACATTCCCGGAGGCCGGCCGCTCGAGCTCGAGCATCTCCTGCTCGACGTCAACGGGACGTTGAGCGACCGCGGCGTTCTGCTCGACGGCGTTTCGGAGCGGCTCGGACCGATCCGGGAGCGGCTCGAGGTTCGCCTCGTCTCCGGAGACACGTTCGAGACGCTGGACGCGGTCGCCGCCGAGCTCGGCGTGGCGGCGATGCGAGCCCGGGACGGCCGCACGAAGCTCCGTGTCGTCGACGAGCTCGGTCGGGAACGCTGCGTCGTCGTCGGGAACGGGACGAACGACATGCTCGCGCTCGAGGCCGCCGCACTCGGGATCGCGGTCCTCGGTGCCGAGGGCACGAGCGCGGGAGCCCTGCGCACCGCGGATGTCGTATGCCGATCGGTGCTGGAGGCGCTCGACCTGCTGCTCGACCCACGCGCACTCGCCGCGACCTTGCGTCAGTAGCCCACGGCTCGCCGCTAGACTTGCTCGCTGCGCGATGAGGCTCGCGCTCAACCGCCCGCGCTGGACGAAAGCCCGGGCTGATGGCCTCTACCGAACGTCACCGACGCGAAGTGGAGGCAAACGTGGAGCCGATTCAACTCGCCGCAGTTCTCGCCGCGGTGGTTATCGTCGCGAGCATGCTCTCGGTCGAGCTCGGCGTCACCGTCGCGCTCGTCGAGCTCACGCTCGGCGTCGTTGCCGGCAACGCCTTCGACCTGCACTCGCAGGAGTGGCTCGATTTCATCGCGTCCTTCGCCTCGATCGTCCTCACCTTCCTCGCCGGGATGGAGGTCGATCCGGCGTATCTACGCCGGAAGCTCGGTGCGTCCGTCGGCATCGGCGTCGTCTCGTTCGTAGGGCCGTTCGTCGTCGCCTCGCTGGTCGCGTTCGCGCTCCTGGACTGGACTTTCCGCGCGTCGCTCATCGCCGGAACGGCTCTCTCGACGACATCGCTCGCAGTCGTCTACGCCGTTCTCGTCGAGCGGCAGCTGACGGACACCGACATCGGCAAGCTGATCATGAGCGCGACGTTCGTCACCGACCTCTGCACCGCCGTGGCGCTCTCGGCGATCTTCGTCACCCCGAACCTCTGGTACCCGCTCTTCCTGGTTGTCCCCGTCGCGCTGATCGTGGCGCTGCCGCGCATCGCACCCTGGTTCTTCGGACGCTACGGCAACCGGATAATCGAGCCCG
>VAWZ01000077.1:5966-26764 GCA_005888365.1 Actinomycetota bacterium | reverse complement strand
TCGCCTTCGCGTTCCTGACTCCGTTCTTCTTCCTCAAGGGAGGCCTGAACGTCTCGCTTTCGGCGGTGGTCGGCAATCTCGGCCTCCTCGCCCTCCTCCTCACCGCGAAGCTGGCGCCGAAGCTCGCGTTCGTCTACCCGCTCGCGAGGCGCGCGGACCGACGTCACGCCGCGTTCACCACGCTGCTGATGAGCACCGGCCTGACGTTCGGAACGATTGCGTCCCTGTACGGCCTGACCGCGGAGATCATCGACGCGACGCAGTTCTCGCTGCTCGTGACCGTGGTGGTTCTCTCCGCGGTCGTGCCGACCGCGATCGCGGAGCGGCGCTTCCTGCCGAGCGCCGAGCGCGAACGGAGGATCGACCGCAGGCTCGCGTACCTCAGAAGCGAGGAATACGTCTGAGAACGCGCTTGGCCGAAGCACCCCGTGGACGGCCGAAGTGGAAACGATGCTCGGTTCCGGCCACAAGCCGCCGGACGTTGTGCCGGTGCAGGAGGACGATCGCCGCGGCACCGGCGAAGGCGAATACGAGCACCGGCCAAGACGCTCCGTAGAGCCAGGCGAGAAGCGGAAACGCGAGCGCCGTGGCAATCGAGGCAACGGACGCATAGCGGGTGAGAGAGAAGACGGCGAGCCAGATACCGAGGCTCGAAAGCGCTGCAAGCGGCGCGAAGGCCAAGGCCGCCCCGCCTGCGGTCGCAACCATCTTCCCGCCTTTGCGAAAGCCGAGAAAGACCGGCCGCGCGTGACCGAGCATCGCCGCCGCGCCGGCGAGCACGCCGAGAAGGGATCCTCCCGCCCAGAGGCCGAAGGCTGCCGCGGTGAAGCCCTTCGCGGCGTCGAGCAACGCGACGCTCGTCCCAAGCCGGCGACCGTACAGCCGAAGGACGTTGGTGGCGCCCGTGTTGCCGCTTCCGCGCGTGCGGATGTCCTCGCCGCGGAAGACCCGGACGAGCCAGTACCCGAAGGGCAGCGAGCCGAGGAGATACCCGCCCAGGACGGCCGCGGCCTGGGTCACTGCTTAAGCCACAGGTACTCGGTAGGAGCGCATCGAAGCGTTCACGACGGTCCAGTCGAGGTTCCGGAAGAACGCTTCGATGTACGCCGAGCGGTCGGTCTGGTAGTCGAGGAAGTAGGCGTGCTCGTAGACGTCGAGCGCGACGAGTGGCGTCGCGTTCCAGACGGGAAACGTGTTCTGTGCGTCGCCGACGTAGTTGAAGAGACGCCCCTCGTCCCAGTCGAAGGCCGCCCAGGCCCAGCCACGGCCGGCCATGCCGGACGCTTTCAGGTCTGCACGCCACCGCGCCGCGGAGCCGAAGTCACGCTCGACGAGCGCACGGAAGGCCCCGTCCGGGTCACCGCCGTCGCCGCCCAGGTGCTCGAAGTAGATCTCGTGGTTCTTGATCCCGCCCACGGCGAAGGTCAGATCGACCTTCAATGCTCGGAGGTCGGAGTAGACCTGGTTCGCGTCGTCGAGATCGACGTCGTCGAGCCGGGCGAGGATCTCGTTTCGCTTCGCGACGTAGCCCTGGTAGAGGCGGTAGTGGGCCTCGATCGTCGTACGCGAGATGCCGTCGAGCTCGTAGAGCGACCGCTTCAGCTCACGGGGTCTGATCTCCACAAAAGTCGTCACACGAGTCTCCTCCGGCTCGGGCTGGAACGCCGCGGAGCATATCCTTCTCCCGGGCGGCGACCGGACAGCAAGAGAGGAGCTCGGAGATGGCTTACAGCGTTCCACCACTGGCGTACGACTTCGACGCGCTCGAGCCGCACATCGACGCGCAGACGATGGAGATCCACCACGACAAGCACCACGGTGCCTACGTCACGAACCTGAACGCGGCACTTGAAGGGACCGAGTGGATGGACCGTCCGATCGAGTCGGTGCTCGCGAGTCTCGACGTCATCCCCGAGGACAAGCGCACGGCCGTCCGGAACAACGGCGGCGGCCACGCGAACCACACTTTCTTCTGGGAGATCATGGGCCCGAACGGCGGCGGCGAGCCGAGCGGAGCGCTCGCGGACGCGATTGCGGACACGTTCGGAGGCCTCGACCAGCTGAAGACGCAGGTCAACGACGCGGGCGTGAAGCGTTTCGGCTCGGGCTGGACGTGGCTCGTCTGGGACGGGACCGGGCTCGCGGTCAAGTCGACGCCGAACCAGGACTCACCCGTCATGGACAGCGAGGTACCGCTCCTCGGGATCGACGTCTGGGAGCACGCGTACTACCTCCGCTACCAGAACAGACGGCCCGACTACCTCGCCGCCTGGTGGAACGTCGTCAACTGGGAGGCGGTCGCCACGCGCTACGAGGCCGCGAAGTAGCGGCACCCGCAACGCCGGGGACGCAATCCGACCCAGTCGCGCGCTCGTAGCAGGGAGCGATGACCTGCTCCGTCGCACTCGACACGCTTCCCCAGCTGGCCAGAAGGGCGACAATGGTGCGCGTGTCCGAGCCGGTGGTCACCGACGGTGAGCTGATCGTGCGGATCGCGGGCGGCGACCGGCCCGCGTTCGAGGAGCTCTACCGCCGGTATGCACGCCCGGTCCTCGGTCTCGCGCTTCGCCGGCTCGGCGACCGCGGACGCGCCGAGGACGCGGCGCAGGACGCATTCGTTGCCATCTGGCGATCCGCCCGGACCTACAACCCCCGTAGAGGCAAGGGGGCGCCCTGGCTCTACGCGGTCGCCCGCAATGCGATCACCGACGGATTGCGCAGGACGCCAGAGCCGACGGCCGAGCTGCAGGACGGTCCGACCGCAGATGCCGGTCCCGCCGAGCGCGCCGAGACGGCCTGGACCGCGTGGCAGGTACACCGTGCGCTCGAGGTTCTGCCCGAGCACGAGCGGCCCGTGATCGAGCTCGCGTACTGGCGCGGGCTTTCACAGAGCGAGGTCGCGAAGACCCTCGGGATTCCCCTCGGAACGGTCAAGACGCGCACGAGGAGCGCGCTCTCGCGCCTCGCGGACGCGCTCGACGAGGAGCTTCGATGACCGGCACCGACCCGAATTTCGACGAGCTCGTCGGCACCGACCTCGGCGACGCCGAGCGCGAGCGGCTCCGGCGGGTGCACGACCTGCTGATCGCGGCCGGCCCGCCGCCCGACTTCGAGCCGGCCGAGGCCCCGGAGCCTCCGGTCGCAACCGTCACGCGCCTCGCCCCGAGACGCGGACTCGCTCTCGTCGCTCTCGCCGCGGCCTTCGTGGTCGCAGCGTTCGGCGCCGGCTTCTTCGTCGGCAATCGCGGGGCGGGCGCCGAGCAAGTCGTGGCCATGGTCGGGACCGGCCAGGCTGCGGGAGCAAGCGCGTCGCTCGAGGTCTTCGCCGAGGATCCGGCCGGGAACTGGCCGATGCAGCTCGAGGTGAAAGGTCTCACCCGGGGCGGGAGCGAGCGGCCGTACGAGCTCTGGCTCACGAAGAACGGCCGGCTGGCGGCACTCTGCGGAAGCTTCCTGGCGAAGCCCGACGGGACGGCACGGGTGCGGCTGAACGCGCCGTACCGGCTCAGCGACTTCGACTCGTGGGTCGTCGTCGTCGAAGGCTCGAGGACTCCGCTCCTGACGACGGCGTAGCTCGGCCCCACCTGGCGGCCGGGCGCCTCGCTATCGTCGGCGTCGAGTGGCCGACTCGACAGGTTCCGTCATCCGCACGCAGTACGAGGACTTCGCACGCCACGTCTTCAGGATGGGCGTCCCGAAACCCGATCGGACGGGAACGGGGACCGTCAGCGTGTTCGGCTACCAGATGCGCTTCGATCTCGGCGAGGGGTTTCCCCTCGTCACCACGAAGAAGGTGCACTTCCGCTCCATCGCATACGAGCTGCTCTGGTTCCTCCGTGGCGAGAGCAACGTTCGTTGGCTGCAGGAGAACGGCGTGACGATCTGGGACGAGTGGGCCGACGAGGACGGCGATCTCGGCCCCGTCTACGGAGTGCAGTGGCGCAGCTGGCCGACCCCTGACGGCGAGCACGTCGACCAGATTGCAGAGGCCGTCCGGCTGCTGCGAGAGGAGCCGGACTCGCGCCGCATCGTCGTCAGCGCGTGGAACGTCGCGGACCTGCCGAAGATGGCGCTCCAGCCGTGTCACGTCCTCTTCCAGTTCCATGTGTCGGCGACCGGCCGCCTCTCCTGTCAGGTCTACCAACGGAGTGCGGACGTCTTTCTCGGTGTCCCGTTCAACATCGCGAGCTACGCGCTCCTCACGCATCTGCTCGCACAGCAGTGCGACCTCGAGGTCGGGGACCTCGTCTGGACCGGTGGTGACTGCCACATCTACGACAACCATCGCGAGCAGGTGGAGACGCAGCTCGCGCGCGACCCGTACCCGTATCCGAGGCTGCGCCTGCTCAGGCGCCCGCCGTCGATCTTCGAGTACGCGTTCGAGGACTTCGAGGTGGTCGGGTACCGGCACCACCCGGCCATCCGCGCACCCGTTGCTGTCTAGAAGCTGGGCGGCGTGAAGCTCGCGATCGTCGCCGCGATCGCGCGCGGGGGCGTGATCGGCCGCGAGAACGCGATCCCCTGGCGGATCTCGGAGGACAGCAAGCGCTTCCGCGACCTCACCATGGGTCATCCGGTCGTCATGGGGCGGCGGACGTGGGAGTCGCTCCCCGACCGCTTTCGTCCGCTCCCAGGAAGGCGAAACGTCGTGGTAACCCGGAACCCGGAATGGAGCGCCGAGGGCGCGGAGCGAGCCGGGTCGCTGGAGGAGGCTCTCCATGCGCTCGGCGGGGAGGCCCGGGTGTTCGTGATCGGAGGTACGCAGCTCTACGCAAGCGCGCTCCCGCTCGCGGACGAGCTGCTCCTCACGGAGGTCGACGCAGACGTCGCCGGCGACACGCTCTTCCCTCCGTTCGATCGCTCGCAGTACGAGGAGGTCTCGCGCGAGCCGCACGTCTCGGAGAGCGGCACGCCGTTCGCGTTCGTCACCTATGTCCGCCGGGCGTAATTTCGCTCGGTGGCGCTCCGGCTAGGAAGACGCCGGTCGCAGGAAGAGCGCCGCGAGCGGCGGCAGCGTGACGACCAGCGACCACGGGCGCCCGTGGAACGTCACCGGGACGGCCTCGGCGCCGCCCAGGTTCCCCTGCCCGCTTCCGCCGTAGCTCGTCGCATCCGTGTTCATGAGCTCAGCCCAGACGCCACCCTCGGGCACTCCGAGGCGATAGTTGCGCCGGACGATGGGAGTGAAGTTGCAGACCACTGCAACCACGTCGACTGGAGAGCTTCCGCGCCGGAGGAAGCTCACGACGCTCGTCGCGGCGTCGTTGGCGTCGATCCACTCGAACCCGCCCGGGTCGCAATCGAGCTCGTGCAGCGCCGGCTCGTCCGCATACAGGCGGGCGAGATCCGCAAGGAGCCGGTGCACGCCTGCGTGCGCCTCGTCGTCGAGCAGGTGCCAGTCGAGCGAGCCGTCGTGACTCCACTCGCCGGGCTGGGCGAGCTCACCGCCCATGAACACGAGCTTCTTTCCCGGCTGCGCGAACTGGTAGGCGAAGAGAAGGCGTAGGTTCGCGAGCTGCTGCCAGCGGTCGCCGGGCATGCGGCCGAGCAGCGAGCCCTTCCCATGCACGACCTCGTCGTGCGACAGCGGGAGCAGGAAGTTCTCGTTCGAGGCGTAGATCGCCCGAAAGGTGAGCTCGTTGTGGTGGAAGCGCCGATGGATCGGGTCGCGGCGCAGGTACTCGAGCGTGTCGTGCATCCAGCCCATGTCCCACTTGAGGCCGAAGCCGAGCCCTCCGAGGTAGGTCGGACGGGAGACCATCGGCCACGCCGTCGACTCCTCCGCGTACGTCTGGACGTCCGGGAACGCTCCGTAGACCTCCTGGTTCAAGCGGCGGAGGAAGTCGATCGCCTCCAGGTTCTCGCGGCCGCCGTACTCGTTCGGGATCCACTCGCCCTCCACTCGCGAGTAGTCCCGATAGAGCATCGACGCGACCGCGTCGACGCGCAGGCCGTCGACGTGGTAGCGGTCGAGCCAGAAGAGCGCGCTCGAGAGCAGGAAGCTCCGGACCTCGTGCCGCCCGTAGTTGAAGATCAGGCTGTCCCAGTCGGGATGGCGCCCTTCGCGCGGATCACCGTGCTCGTAGAGGTGCGTCCCGTCGAACGAGGCGAGGGCGTACTCGTCGGCCGGGAAGTGCGACGGGACCCAGTCGAGAACCACGCCGATCCCGGCCTGATGGAGCGTGTCGACGAGGAACATGAGGTCCTGGGGCGTCCCGTAGCGTCCGCTGGGCGCGAAGTACGACGTCGTCTGGTAGCCCCACGATCCGAAGAAGGGGTGCTCCATGACCGGCAGGAGCTCCACGTGGGTGAAGCCGAGACCTCGCACGTACTCGGCGAGCTCGAGCGCGAGCTCGCGGTAGGAGAGCGAGCGGTTGCCTTCCCCGGCCACGCGTCGCCACGAGCCGACGTGCAGCTCGTAGACGGAGACCGGCGCGTCGAGGGCGTTGCGCTCTCCGCGCGAGGCCATCCACGCTCCGTCACCCCACTCGTAGTCGAGATCCCAGACGAGCGAGGCGGTCTTCGGAGGCAGCTCGCAGGCGAATGCATAGGGATCGGCCTTCTCGAGCGCACGGGCCCCGTCTTGCGGGACGATCCGGAACTTGTACAGGGTGCCCGGTCCGACGTCCGGGACGAAGCCCTCCCAGATGCCGGAGGCCCCTCGCGGCCGGAGCCGATGGCGGCCGCCGTGCCACTTGTTGAACTTCCCGACGACGGACACCCGCTCTGCGCTCGGGGCCCAGACGGCGAAGTAGGTTCCCTCGAGATCGCCGAGCGCGCCCGAGTGCGCCCCGAGCCGCTCGTAGAGGCGGATGTGGCTCCCTTCGTTGAAGAGGTAGAGATCGTCTTCCCCGAGGAACGTGTCCCCCGGGTCGAGGACCGCTCGGTCCTTCGCTGCGACGCGGCCGCTCATCGGCTCGCCTCGAGAAGGTGGAGGATCCCGGCGAGGGGAATCTCGACCCACTCCGGGCGACTCGAGAGCTCGTAGCCGAGCTCGTAGAGCGCTTTCTCCAGCACGTAGAGCTCGAGCAGCAGCCCGAGCTCCTCGTCCGTGTCGGGGAGAAACGCACCGAGCCGGGCGGTCTCGAGATACGAGCGGAGGTAGGCGGCCGTGGCCCAGGAGCGCCACATGCGGCCCCAGCGCACGAGATCGCGATACGAGTCCGACTCGGGCTCGACGAGCCCACGCTCGGCGAGGTCGCGCAGGCCGGCGTGCGCCGCGTAGTCGAACGATCTGAGCATGCCGGCGACGTCGCGTAGCGGCGAGCTCTTGATTCTGCGGTCGGCGAGCGAGCGTCCCGGCTCTCCCTCGAAGTCGATGATCACGAAGTCCTTGCCCGTGTACAGAGCCTGGCCGAGATGGAAGTCGCCGTGGTAGCGGGTGCGCTGTCCGGTGAGCCGTCGTCCGAGGAGACCGCGGAAGCGCTCGAGCAGCTCAGACTCCTGCGCGAGGACCCGCCCTGCGAGCTCCTGCACGCTCGGGTCGAGACGTCCCTGGACCCTCCGGAGCAGCCTCAGGTTTCGCCGCGTCAGGTTTCGCTGGGTCTGGTAGAGCGACCGCTGGTAGAGCGAGGTGAACGGCTCCGGAGCGAAGGCCGGGCCCCCGTCGCCGCGCGCCAGCGTCGCGTGCAGCTCCGCGGTGCGACGGCCGAGAAGCTCGGCCGAGCGGATGTATCCCTCGCTCGTCTCGTGGGCGACCTCCGGCAGCTCGCGCGCGGCGAGCTCGAGCTCGGGCGCGTCGGGCGACCACCAGACGTCCGCAACGGACCGCGCCTCCACGAGCACACGCTCGTAGAAGCGTCCGACCTCGTCCCGGCTGTAGCTCCACGCGTCACCTTCGTTCGGGACGATCTCGTGCACGATCGCCAGCGTCCGCGGATCCGAGCCCGCACGCCGGTATTCGAGGGAGCCTGCGACCGCCGGCACGTTCTCGAAATCGTGCTGGTTGAGATAGAGGCCGACGTCGAAGTCCGGGTTGACCCCTTCCTCGTTCCGCCGGAAGACCTTGAGGATGAGCTTCCCGCCGTAGACCACGGACGTGTTGCTCTGCTCCGCCCGAAAGAGCATCGGCTGAAGCGGGCCGGCCTGGTCGTTCAGGACGCGCCGCAGCGCGGGAGCCTGCCGGACCGCCACCGCACCCGCATCTCCGCGGAGACGTCGCTTGCGGGTCAACGCCTCGAGCAGGAGCTCGCAGAACCGTGAGTCGACAAGTCCGTCCACCAGCAGAGCGTTCTCGCCCTTGCGGTCGAGGCGGGCGACGACCGACCCCGGCATCTCCGTCTCGATCCGGTGCACCTGGTCGGGCTCGGCGACTGCGAGCGGCAGGACATACGTGTCGGGTTCTCCCTCGAGGTAGTCGACCTCGACCATGGTGACTGCGGCCAGCTTGTCCTCGCCGGCCGGCGTCAGCGGGATGACGTCTCGAATCCGCACGCTCCGCATCGGTCGTCCCTTGCCGGCAAACCAGCGCTGTCCGTCCAGGAAACCGACGACAGCCTCTTCGAGTGCCCGCCTCGGGCGGCCTGTAAACACCTGGTCCCACCGTCCCGTCACCGCGATCGAAGGCGGGCCGGCTGTACCGGCCATCGTGATCTCGACGCGAGGTTGCTCGAGCGCCAGCCAGTAGAAGGCGTACGGCCCGAGGGTGACGAGGTATGGGAGCTCACCGATCGTGGGGAATTCGGTGTGACCGAAGAGCTCGCGCGGGACGAGTCCTCGCCACGCCGAGAGGTCGAGCTCGCAGTACTGCGCGAAACGCGAGAGGTTCGCGACCACGAGGATCTGCTCGTTCTCGTCGCGGCGCACGAACGCGAGGACACGGTAGTTGTCGGGGGTCAGGAACTCGATGTCGCCGCGCCCGAACACGTGGTGGCGGTTGCGAAGCGAGATGACCCGTCGCATCCACCAGAGCAGCGAGTGCGGGTTCGCCGACTGCGTCTCGACGTTGACCGTCTCGAAGTGGAACTCGGGGTCGATGATCACCGGCAGGTAGAGCTGCTGCGGATTGGCGCGCGAGAAGCCCGCGTTGCGGTCCGCCGACCACTGCATCGGCGTACGGACGCCGTCGCGGTCGCCGAGGTACACGTTGTCCCCCATCCCGATCTCGTCTCCGTAGTAGAGGACGGGCGTTCCGGGCAGCGAGAGCAGGAGGCCGTTCAGCAGCTCCATCTTCGCCCGGTTGTTGCCGAGCAGCGGCGCGAGCCGCCTGCGGATCCCGAGATTGATCCGCGCCTGCCGGTCGTAGGCATAGACGCGGTACATGTAGTCGCGCTCCTCGTCCGTGACCATCTCGAGCGTCAGCTCGTCGTGGTTTCTGAGGAAGAGCGCCCACTGGCACGTCTCCGGGATCGACGGCGTCTGCTGGAGGATGTCGATGATCGGGAAGCGGTCCTCCATCTGCACGGCCATGAAGAGGCGCGGCATGACGGGGAAGTGGAACGCCATATGGCACTCGTCTCCCTCGCCGAAGTACTGGGCTGCGTCCTCCGGCCACTGGTTCGCCTCGGCGAGGAGCATGCGCGCGTCGAAGCGACGGTCGACCGCGGCGCGGAGTTGCCGGAGGAACTCGTGCGTCTCCGACAGGTTCTCGCACATGGTGCCCTCGCGCTCGTAGAGGTAAGGAACCGCGTCGAGCCGGAGCCCGTCGACGCCGAGGTCGAGCCAGTACTCGAGCGTGCGGGTCATCAGCCGTCGGACGTCGGCGCTCTCGTAGTTGAGATCGGGTTGATGCGAGTAGAAGCGGTGCCAGTAGTACTGCCCCGCAACCCGGTCCCAGGCCCAGTTGGAGGCCTCGAAGTCCTGAAAGATGATGCGGGCGTCGCTGTAGCGCTCCGTCGTGTCGCTCCAGACGTAGAAGTTTCGCCAGCGGCTGCCGGGCGGCGCGCTGCGTGCCCGCTGGAACCAGGAGTGCTGGTCGGACGTGTGGTTGACCACGAGCTCCGTGATCACGCGCAACCCGCGCAGGTGTGCGGCGCGCAAGAGCTGACGGAAGTCGCGCATCGTCCCGTAGGCGGGATTGATGCTGCGGAAGTCGGCGATGTCGTAGCCGTCGTCCCGAAGCGGCGAGGGGTAGAAGGGGAGGAGCCAGAGCGCCGTGACACCGAGCTCCTGCAGGTAGTCGAGCTTCTCGACGAGACCGCGGAAGTCCCCGGCGCCGTCGCCGTTCGAGTCGCGGAAGGCGCGGACATGGAGTTGGTAGACGACGGCGTCCTTGAACCAGAGTTGATCGTCCCTGAGCCCGCCGGTGGTTGCGAGCGGCCGGCTGACGGGAACGGTCACGAGAAATAGTCGAAGTCGCGCTCGCTCCGCACGCGCTGCCGGACGGCGAACACGTGTGCCGGCAGGACGCCCGGATCGAGCTCTACGTAGTTGCGCGGCCCCTGCCAGAGGAAGCTGCCGCCGCCGAGGAGGTCCTGCACCTGGAACGGGCCCTCGCCAATGCCGAGGTGGGCGAGCGAGACATCCACGAAGCCGGATTGGCGGTGATACGGGTCGAGGTTGACGACACAGAGCACGACGTTCGAGCGCTCGTCGCTCTTGCTGTACGCGAGCAGCTGCTCGTTGTCCGTGTGGTGGAAGACGAGGCTCCAGTCGCTCTGCAGCGCCCGGTTCTCGCGCCGGATCGCGTTGATGCGGGCGACGAGCTCGCTCAGGCTGTCCGGGCGCGCGAGATCCCAGTGTCTGAGCTGGTACTTCTCCGAGTCCAGGTACTCCTCGCTTCCAGGCTCACGCGGCCGGTTCTCGCACAGCTCGAACGCGGGCCCGTAGATGCCATAGCTCGCAGCGAGTGTCGCCGCGAGCACGAGACGCGTGACGAACGCCGGCCGCCCCCCGTGCTGGACGTATTCGGTGAGGATGTCCGGCGTGTTCGGCCATACGTTGGGCCGGAAGAACTCTCGCTGGCGTCCCCGGGCCAGCTCGTTGAAGTACTCGATCAGCTCGTGCTTCGTGTTGCGCCAGGCGAAGTAGGTGTAGGACTGGGTGAACCCGAGCTTCGCGAGCCGCGCCATGACCTTCGGCCGCGTGAACGCCTCGGAGAGGAAGATCACCTCCTCGAACTCGCGCTTCACCTCGCCGATCAGCCACTCCCAGAACGCGAATGGCTTCGTGTGCGGGTTGTCCACCCTGAAGATCCGCACGCCCTGCTCGATCCAGTAGCGGACGATCCCGAGCAGTGCCTGCCAGAGCTCCCACCAGGCCTCGCTCTCGAAGTCGAACGGGTAGATGTCCTCGTAGCGCTTGGGCGGGTTCTCGGCGTACTGGACGCTCCCATCCGGGCGGTGCTTGAACCACTCCGGATGCTCCGAGACCCAGGGATGGTCGGGAGAGCACTGGAACGCGAGGTCGAGCGCGACCTCGATCCCGCGCCGCTCCGCAGCCGCGACAAGCCGGCGGAAGTCCTCGAGCGTGCCGAGATCGGGGTGGATCGCGGTGTGCCCACCTTCCTCCGCTCCGATCGCCCACGGGCTCCCGACGTCCTCGGGCTCGGGGACGAGAGCGTTGTTGCGGCCCTTGCGCATCGTCCGTCCGACCGGGTGGATCGGAGGCAGGTAGAGAACGTCGAACCCGAGCTGCGCCACGTACGGGAGACGGCGCTCGACGTCCGCGAAGGTCCCGTGCCGGCCGGGCTCTTCCGCGGCCGACCGTGGGAAGAGCTCGTACCAGTTCGAGAAACGGGCCCGCTCGCGGTCGACGACGACGCGCAGCTCGCGCTCGTACGACGTCGCGTGCTCCCGGTCGGGGTACGTGCCGACGAGCGAGGCGGTCTCCTCCGAGAGGGCGAGCTCGACAGGAACGGCGATCGGCTCCTCGCTGCGGAGCCTGTTCGCCAGCGTCGAGAGAGCTCCGGCATCGACGCCGGTCGCCCGCTCTGCGGCTGCCGCCACGAGGTCGGCCCCGGCGACGAGGTCGAGACTGACGTCCTGGCCCACCTCGACCTTGCGGCCGAGACCGCGCGCCCAGGTAGCGTACGGCTCGATCCAGGCGGTCAGCGTGTACTCGTAGACGCCCTGCTCGCCGACGACGAAAGTTGCCGTGTAGCGATCGTTCCCGAGCTCTTCCATGGGCGTCTCCAGCCAGGCCCTGTCCCCCTGACGCCGATGCAGGAGCATGCAGTGGAGCACCTCGTGACCATCGGAGAAGACATCGGCCTCGACGCGCACCGTCTCGCCGACCACGCGCTTGATCGCGAACCTCCCGCCGTCGACCTCCGGAAACACGCTCTCGATGACGACGCGACGCCGTCCGTCGAGCAACGGCGCCAGGTTCGACTTGCGAGCGCTCGTGGGTGTCTCGGGCACAGCCTGACGCGCGCGTCGGGCCACGTTTCTACCCTAGCGGCCGCGTGATCGCCTGGCCCGGCACGCCGTTTCCCCTGGGCGCGACCTGGGACGGACGCGGGACGAACTTCTCGGTCTTCTCCGAGAACGCCGACGGCGTCCATCTGTGCGTCTTCGACGACGAGGGCTCCGAGACGCAGATCGAGCTCGCCGAGCGCACCGGGTTCAACTGGCACGGCTACGTGCCCGGCGTCGGCCCCGGGCAGCGCTACGGGTACCGGATGCACGGGCCGTACGCGCCGCACGACGGCCATCGCTTCAGCCCGTCCAAGCTCCTGGTCGATCCATACGCGAAGGCGATCGACGGAGAGGTCGTGTGGGACCGCGCGAACGTCTTCCCCTACCTCTGGCGGGGGACTCCCGACGACGATCTCGAGCCCGATCTCGCCGACGATGCAGACGCCGTCCCCAAGTCGGTCGTCGTCGACACCTCGTTCGACTGGGAGTCGGATGCGCTGCCTCGCATCCCCTGGAGCGACACGATCATCTACGAGACTCACGTCAAGGGGTTCACGAAGCTCCACCCCGGGCTGCCCGAGCACCTGCGCGGGACCTACGCGGGACTCGCGTCCGACGAGGCGATCGCGTACCTCGCCGCCCTCGGGGTGACCGCCGTCGAGCTCCTCCCCGTGCACCACTTCGTCGACGAGCACCACCTGGTCGTCAGGGGCCTTCGCAACTACTGGGGGTACAGCTCGATCGGCTACCTCGCGCCGCACGCCCGTTACAGCGCGACGGGCAGCCGCGGCGAGCAGGTTCGGGAGTTCAAGGGGATGGTGAAGGCTCTGCATCGGGCCGGGATCGAGGTGATCCTCGACGTCGTCTACAACCACACGGGCGAGGGAAACCACCTGGGCCCCACGCTCTCCTTCCGGGGCATCGACAACGCCTCCTACTACCGGTTGGTCCCGGACGACCCACGCCTGTACATGGACTTCACCGGCACGGGCAACAGCCTGAACCCCGTGCACCCGAGCGTTCTGCGGCTGATCATGGACTCGCTTCGCTACTGGGTGCTCGAGTGCCATGTCGACGGCTTCCGCTTCGACCTCGCCGCCGCGCTCGCTCGCGAGTTCTACGAGGTCGACCGGCTCGGGGCCTTCTTCGACACGATCCACCAGGACCCGGTGCTGTCCCAGGTGAAGCTCATCGCCGAGCCCTGGGACCTCGGGCCAGGCGGCTACCAGGTGGGGAACTTCCCGGTGCTCTGGACCGAATGGAACGGCCGCTACCGCGACGAGCTCCGCGACTTCTGGCGAGGACTCGGCCACGGAGCCGAGCTGGCTCGTCGCCTGTCCGGTAGCGCAGACCTCTACCAGCACGACGGGCGCAGGCCGTTCGCCTCCATCAACTTCGTCACCTGCCACGACGGGTTCACGCTCCGCGACCTCGTCTCCTACGACTCGAAGCACAACGACGCGAACCTCGAGGACAACCGGGACGGCAGCGACGACAACCGAAGCTGGAACTGCGGGGTCGAAGGCCCGACGGACGACAGGGAGGTGAACGAGCTGCGCGCGCGACAGCAGCGGAACTTCCTCATGTCACTGCTCCTCTCGATCGGCGTGCCCATGGTGCTGTCGGGCGACGAGAGCGGGCGCACCCAGCGCGGCAACAACAACGCCTACTGCCAGGACAACGAGCTCTCGTGGCTCAGCTGGTCCCTCGACGACGAAGCGAGCGAGCTCCTCGAGTTCACCCGAAAGCTCATCGCGTTCCGGAAGGAGCATCCCGTCTTCCGTCGCGTGTGGTTCCTGACCGGAGACCAGACGATGGGGTCCGGATTGCCCGACGCCTGGTGGTTCCGTCCGGACGGGCGCCGGATGACGCGGCGGGACTGGGAGCTTCCCGAGTGCCGCACGCTCGGGGTCTTCCTCAACGGCCGGGAGATCAGGAGGCGAACGAGCCAGGGCGAGCAGATGACCGACGACTCGTTCCTCTTGCTGCTGAACGCCGATGCGCAGGAGGTCGCGTTCCAGCTGCCGGCGCGCCGGTTCGGACGGATCTGGGAGGTCGAGCTGACGACCGGAGCGCACCCCGAGGCGCCGCGTGCGCTCCGTGCCCGCGAGTCGCTTCCGCTGGTGCCGCGTTCCCTCGTGGTCTTGCGTCGCCTCGCCTGACCCCAGGCTATGCGCGGCGGATGGCGAGCACCCGCGCCCTACAGGAGCCGAGCGAGCGAGACCGGCCCCCTACTGCACATACTCAATCGCTGACGTAGGGAGACCCGGCCTCGTGCCTCCCTGCATCCCGATCCCAAGGATCGCCCATTCCGCGGGACCGTGTCAGGCGAGCCGAGTGCCCGTTTCAACCAGCGAGGTCAGTCCGCCGGCGGGCTTCGTCTACGCGCGCCGGATGGCGAGCACGCGCGCCTTCCAAGAGCCGCGAGGCGCGTCGACGTCGACTACGTCGCCGACCCCGGCGCCGAGGAGCGCGCTTCCGAGCGGTGAGTCCGGCGAGACGCCGCCCACCGCGGAGATCTCGACCTCGAGCATCTCCCCCTCCTCGTCTGCGACCTCGACGATCGAGCCCACGCCGATGTGCTCGTCGGTGTCGTGCTCGACCGTGACCGCATTCGACAGGCGGTCTTTCAGCACCTGGATCCGCCGTTCGAGCAGTGCCTGCTGGTCCTTCGCCGCGTGGTACTCGGCGTTCTCGTTCAGATCCCCGAACTCTCGCGCGACCTTGATCTGCTCCGCGATCTCGCGCCTCCGCGGCCCCTCGAGCTCGGCGAGCTCCGCCTCGAGAGCGCCGCGCTGCGCCGGACTCAGCTGCTCGCTCACGAGAGACAGGCTAGACCCTGCACGAGTCCGTCGCGCTGATTACGCTCCGCACCAGACCTGGGACGCGGGAGAAAGGGAGGGAGCGTGGCGACCGATCTCGAGCGCTTCGTCGAGGCAGAAGGACGGGCCGAGCTCGTCAGGGAAGTCCGTCAGAGAATCGACGCCGAAGGGGTCACGTACGTCTACTACCAGTTCCCATCGGTCACCGGACGCATCATGGGCAAGGGCGTCCCGGCACCGCACTGGGAGCGAATCGCGGAGAAGGGATTCCAGCTCGTGTACGGGGCGACCGCGAACCTCTTCACCGACCGCCACGGCGACTACATCGGCTACGGGCCCGAGGCGTGGGAGCTCGTGGGCATTCCGGAGCCGGAAACCTTCGCCGTCCTCCCCTGGGACCACCGCGTCGCCCGCGTCTGGTGCACCTGCTTCCGCAACCGCGAGGACCGCGAGGGGCCGGGAGAGGTCCTGACCTCGGATTGCCGCGGCAACCTCCGCCGCATCCAGGACGAGCTCGAGCAGCGGACCGGCATACACCTCAGGGCGGGCATGGAGCCGGAGATGATGTGGCTCAAGCCCGACCCCAACGGCGAGCCGTCGGTCGAGGGCAAGACCAAGCCCTACTGCTACCACATCGACCAGTTCTCCGAGCTCCAGCCGATCATCCACAAGATGGTCGAGTACGGACAGAAGCTCGGGCTCGACATGATCCAGGGCGACCACGAGGACGCCCCCGGCCAGATCGAGCTCAACTTCGGATTCGACCGGGCGGAGAAGACCGCCGACAACCTCTCGACCTTCCGGCAGATCGCGAAGCAGGTCGGACGCGAGCTCGGGGCCTTCCCGTGCTTCATGCCGAAGCCCTTCATGGGTGTCTCCGCCAACGGCTGCCACACGAACATCTCGATGTGGGAGGGCGATCGCAACCTCTTCCTGCCCGACACGGACGACATGCACATGCCGAGCCGGACGGGCCTCCACGCGGTCGGCGGCATCCTCGAGCATCTGCGAGCTCTCACCTGCATCACCGCGCCGACCGTGAACTCGTACCGCCGCTTCTGGGAGACCGGCTTCTGGGCGCCCGTCTTCGCCGACTGGGGCTTCCAGAACCGGACGACCGCGCTCCGCATCTCGTCGCCCGACCGCTTCGAGTACCGCTCGGTCGACGCGTCGGTGAACCCGTACCTCGCGCTCGCCGGCCTGATCAAGGTGATGGACGACGGGATCCAGCGCGCGCTCGATCCCGGCAAGCCCGAGGAAGGGAACATCTACGAGGCGATCGAGGCCGGCAAGGAGGTGCGGCGGGTCCCCATGACTCTCGGCGAGGCACTCGAGGAGCTCGAGAAGGACGACGTCGTCAAGAGTGCGTTGCCCGGCGAGATGTACCGTGTCTTCATGCACTACAAGCGGGACGAATGGGAGCGCTACTGCGCCACCGTCTCCGACTGGGACATGCAGGAATATCTGGACGTCCTGCCCTAAGGCTGAAGGCCTCGTATGTGCGGGATCGCAGGCGTCATCTACCGAAACGGCTCGCGCGCCGTCGGCCGCGACATGACGCGGATGCTCCAGTCGATGAAACACCGCGGCCCCGACTCGACGGGCTACGCGCTCTACGGACCGGTCACCGAGCTCGTCATCATGCGCTACACGCTCGCGGACGCGAACGATCCGCGCGACTTCGAGTTCGCCGAGCGCCTCCGGCGCTCGAACCGTGAGGTCGAGGCGCGGCTTGCGGAGCTGGGCGCCGAGATCGTCGAGTCCGAGCAGGAGACCGAGTACGCCTTTCGACTCGCCTTTCGCTACGACGGCGAGCTGAAGACCATCGCCGACTTCGTCGAGGACATCCCACGCTGCGAGGTGCTCTCCCTGGGCCGTTCGCTCGAGATCGTCAAGGACCTGGGCGACGCCGAATCCGTGGCACATCAGTACCGCCTGGACGGCTTCGAGGGGACGCACGCGATCGGCCACGTCCGCATGGCGACCGAGTCGGACGTCGACATCTCGGGCGCGCACCCCTACTGGGCCTATCCCTTCTCCGACGTCGCCGTCGTCCACAACGGGCAGCTCACGAACTACTGGCAGTGGAAGCGACGGCTCGAGCGCGCCGGCCATCGCTTCCAATCGATGTGCGATTCCGAGATCATCGCGGTGTATCTCGCCGAGAAGCTCGCGAACGGGTCGAGCTTCGAGGAGGCGATGCGGGAGAGCCTCGACGACCTCGACGGCGTCTTCACCTACATCGCCGTGACGGCGGACGCTCTCGGCGTCGCGAAGGACGAGATGGCAGCGAAGCCGCTCGTCCTCTACGAGGGAGACGACCTCGTCGCCCTCGCGTCAGAGGAGATCGCGATCCGGGCGATCCTCGACCGCGAGATCGACACCTACGACCCGTACGAGCGGGAGGTGCTCGTGTGGCAACGGTAGGGGAAAGCCGGATCACGTACGACGCGCGCGGGCTCGCCGAGCCGGACGCCGCGGTGCCGATGATCTCGACGATCGAGGGCGAGAAGGCCGAGTTCGACGCAAAGGAGCTCACGACCCGGCAGATCAACCTCGAGCTGCGCTGGCTCCTCTACGAGCAACGCGTCAAGGACGTCACCGTGCTGAACCCTTCGGCGAAGCACTCGCTCGGGGTCGGCATCCTCACCCGCTGCCGACTTACCTTCGTCGGCTCGCTCGGCTACTTCGGCCTCGGCCTGATCGACGGACCCGAGGTGCACGTGGGAGGGCGCGTCGGCTGGTCCGTCTGCGAGAACATGATGTCCGGTGTCGTCGTCATCGACGGCAACGCGGGCTCGTTGACCGGCGCGGCTATTCGCGGTGGCGATCTCGTGGTCAAAGGACAGGTCGGAGCACGAACCGGCATCGACCAGAAAGGCGGGACGATCATCGTCCTCGGCAGCGCGGGCTCGATGACGGGCTTCATGATGCAGCGCGGCCGCATGATCATCCTCGGCGACGTCGGCCCCGGACTCGGCGACTCGATGTACGACGGGACGATCTATGTGGGCGGGAAGGTGAAGGCGCTGGGGATCGACTGCGTCCCGGGCGAGTGGACGGACGCCGACTCCGAGCTCGTGGAGCGCAAGTTCGGGATCTACGGCCTCGGCTCGCCGCCCGAGCTGCAGAAGTTCGTCTGCGGCAAGCAGCTCTACAACTACGACGTGCTCGAGCCCTCGGAGAGAAAGCTGGTCTTGTGATGGCCGACGAAGCGGCACCCTCGCAGCAGAACGTCCTCGGCCGGAGCCGGATCTTCACGCCTGAGGTCATCAACGACATCCACGTGAAGGCGGAGCTCGGCCGCTACCGCATGCGTGGGTTCTCGCTCTTCAAGCCGATTCCGCACTGGGACGAGCTGATGTTCCTGCCCGGCACGCTCACGCGCTTCGTCATCGAGGGCTACCGCGAGAAATGCGTGACGACGACGGTGCTCGGCGCCCGCTTCGCGAAGAAGCCGATCGAGCTCGACATCCCGATCTACATCACGGGGATGTCGTTCGGCGCGCTGAGCCTCGAGGCGAAGATGGCGCTCGCGAAGGGCGCGTCGATGGCGGGGACGGCGACGTGCTCCGGAGAGGGCGGGATGATCCCGCCCGAGCGCGATCTCTCGACCAAGTGGTACTACCAGAACATCCAGAGCCGGTACGGGTTCAACCCACATCACCTGATGGTTGCCGACGCCTGCGAGTTCTTCATCGGGCAGGGGTGCAAGGTCGGGCTCGGCGGGCACCTGATGGGCCAGAAGGTCTCCGAGCAGGTGGCGGAGATGCGCTCGCTCCCGGTCGGCATCGACCAGCGCTCGCCGGCACGGCACCCGGACTGGCTCGGCCCGGACGACCTCTCGCTCAAGGTGCAGGAGGTGCGCGAGGCGACCGACTACCAGATCCCGATCCAGCTCAAGCTAGGCGCCGCGCGCGTCTACGACGACGTGCGCATGGCCGCCAAGTGCGGGCCGGACATCATCTATCTCGACGGCGCGGAGGGATCGACCGGGGCGGGCCCGCACATCGCGACCGAGGAAACGGGGATCCCGCTGATGGCGGCGATCCCCGAGGCGCGACGGGCGCTCGAAGATGTCGGGCTCGCGGACGAGATCGACCTCGTGGTCGCCGGTGGCATACGCAACGGAGCGGACGTCGCCAAGTGCCTCGCGCTGGGAGCGGACGCCGTCGCCATCGGGACGGCCGCGCTGATGGCCCTCAACTGCAACAAGGAGATCCCAGGCGTCACCGACTACGAGGGCACGGTCGGAGTGCCGGCGGGCCAGTGCTACCACTGCCACACGGGGCGCTGCCCGGTTGGGATCACGACGCAGGACCCCGAGCTGCGCAAGCGGCTGGTCGTGGACGAGGCCGCGGAGCGCGTCTACAACCTCCTGACCGCGATGACGATGGAGCTGCAGATGCTCGCGCGCGCGTGCGGCAAGACGAACGTCCACTCGCTCGAGCCCGAGGACCTTTGCGCGCTGACGGTCGAGGCGGCGGCGATGGCCAAGGTGCCGCTCGCGGGGACCGAGTACATCCCGGGCGTCACCGAGGAGAAGACGCTCTCGGAGGTCCGCCGGCTGCTCGAGCAGCGCCACTACGAGGAGGCGGTGCGCGATCGAGCCGAGGTCGAGCCGCTGCCGATCGTGGGAGAGACCTCGTGAGCACGGCCGAGCGGCATATCCAGATCGACGCGGAGACGCTCGCGGGCCACCGCTTCCCGTACCAGGAGGACATCGCGCTCGTCGAGGACGTCGACCTACTCGCGGCAACGCCGGGCGGGGACATCAACTGGCTCGAGGACGTCGGGCTGCTCGAGGAGGAAGGTGTGCCGGCGGTCTTCGACCGCTACAGCAACTCGTTCTTGAAGATCTACTTCCCGATCCCTGGAGGACGTGAGGACGAGATCGCGCGCAAGGTGCTCGTCAAGCACCTGCAGTCGGGGAACTCGTACGGGATCCAGCTGAAGGCGAAGCACGCGAAGTTCCCACAGCCCGAGCTCGGCCCGTGGGTCGAGGAGTCGAAGACGGTCGGCACGGACTGGAAGGCACCAGTCCTCGAAGGCTGGGAGAAGCCGGCGGGCCACTGACGTACGCGCTCACGAGGTAGCTGCGGCCGTGGCGCGCGAGGTACCAACGCTTACTCACACCCCGAGATGGCTTTGCTCGCTGACAAGCCACGGGGCGCCGGTCGACTGCTTCCGCCTTGTGACTTATCGTCACAAGGCGGCGCTGTCCTGGCCGAGCGGACGATCTCGCGCCCGTGCGACCTGAGTCGCTTTGGCGATCCGGTCGAGATCCCTTCCGCTCATGCGGCCTTGCAATGCATCGGCGACCACTGGCGCGAGAAGCCGGGAGACGTCGTCGCGATCTTGTCGATGCGCGCGAACGCACATGCGAATCGAGTCATAGCTCGGGCGGCACAGCCCGAGCTCGTCGGCGACCGAACCCACTCTTCGCCACGTCTCCGCGATCGGAGCGGTCGGATCGTCGAGCGTGCGTGCGGCGTCGAGAAGTCGAGGGTCGAGGCGCGGCGAGACCGAGGTCACAGCACGATTGTCGTGAGGTCCATCGTCCGTGAAGTCACAAAAACGTGACGAATCCGGGATTATCCCTTTCACGCAGGGTAGCCCGTATAGTAAGGCGAATGTTCGGTTCTCGCCTGTCCTCCAGTTCAGCCGCTGCAGCAATCCC
>VAWZ01000077.1:0-5882 GCA_005888365.1 Actinomycetota bacterium | reverse complement strand
GGCGAGAACGGCCGGCGTCACCATTCCCTTGCGCAGATGCGCGCGGTCGAGGTACTTCCGGCCCGCTGGATCGTGCGTCATCCCGCACCCGACATACGGATTCTCGAGCGGGTTGAGGTCGATCGCGTGCCCGTAGGCGTGGTTCGACCACGTGCCCGTGCTCTTCCCGCCCGTGCACGGAGACGGCACCGCGTCGCGGCACTCGAACGAACCGCTGACATCGTTGTCCTTCGGTTGATAGCGGGCCGGCCCGTACACCTGGGCGAAGCTCATGTGCCGGATCGGGAACCGCAGCGCGTACAGCTGGCGAAAGACGCTCACCAGCGGCCTCGCCACGTCCTCGTTGACGACGAGCTGGCCCACGTACCCCCGCCCGTCGAAGCCGACCGCCGACACGCTGAGCAGCCGGAGCTGGGACAAAGAGACCGGGCAGCCCGAGTGCCAGACGCGCGCCGCCTCGAGTTGCGCCTGCTCGTGCGCCGGAAGAGGACGGATCGAGTGCTGGTACGAAGGCGCCGCCGCTCCCGCGGTGGCAGCAAGCGCCGGCAGCACCAGCACGGCCAGCGAAATCACGAGCATCCGCTTCACGAGGCATAGGATCGCACGGATGCGCGTCCTCGTCCTGCAGCACATCGCCTGCGAGCCGCCGGGCGTCTACGAGGACGTCTTACGCGAGCGTGACGCGGAGATCCACCGCGTCGAGCTCGACGAGGGCGAGCCGCTTCCGGACCGGCGCGACATCGAGGCGATCGTCTGCATGGGCGGCCCGATGAGCGCGACCGACGACGCCGAGCTGCCCTGGATCGCCGAGGAGAAGGCGTTCATCGCCGGGGCTGTTCGCGACGGCGTGCCCTTCTGGGGGGTCTGCCTCGGCGTGCAGCTCCTCGCGGCGAGCCTCGGCGCGCGTACGTATCCCGGCCCAGCGCCGGAGGTGGGCGTGCTCCCCGTGGAGCTGACGGCCGAGGGTGCCGAGGATCCTGTGTTTCGCGGGCTGCCGGCTCGATTCCTGACGCTGCAGTGGCACGGTGACACCTTCGATCTCCCCGAAGGCTCGGTTCGCCTCGCAGGCTCGGGCGCGTATCCGAACCAGGCGTTTCGCTTCGGAGAGACGGCCTACGGCGTCCAGTTCCATCTCGAAGTCTCGCCGGAGCTTGCACGTGAGTGGGCGGACGTGCAGGAGTACGCCGAGGCGCTCGAGCGCGTGCTCGGGGCAGGGGCGTTCGACGACCTCGCCGACGCCCTCGCCCGGCATGCACAGGAGATGCGCCGCAACGCCTCGTGGATCTTCGACTGCTGGCTCGACGCCGCAAGCACATCGGTGGGGACCTCGCGGGCGTCCGTTCGGTCCCGATAGCGCGGCCGGTCGCCGCCTAAGAACTTCCGAACGAAAGCTCGGGCGTCCCGGAGTCGCCCACTCCTGCTCCTATACTCGCCCGTCTTGACCGACCTCGCCAGCCCACTTCGCGAGCTCTTCGGCTTCGCCTGCTTTCGTCCGGGGCAGGAGAAGGTCGTGCGGGCTGCCGTCGAAAGCCGCGACACGCTCGCGCTCATGCCAACGGGCTCCGGGAAGTCGCTCACGTACCAGCTCGCGGCGATGCTGCGGCCGGAACCGACGCTCGTCCTCTCGCCGCTGATCGCGCTCATGAAGGACCAGGTCGACAAGCTGCCGCCGCAGGTGGCGGCGACGGCGACGTTCGTCAACTCGTCGCTCGCCCCGGGGGAGAGCGCCACTCGGCTCGCGAAGGTCGCCGCCGGAAAGACCCGCATCGTGTACGCGGCGCCGGAACGTCTGCGACAGGCGCGTTTCGTGGAGATGCTCGCGGAGGTCGGCATCGGCCTGGTCGTGGTTGACGAGGTGCACTGCGTGAGCATGTGGGGCCACGACTTCAGGCCTGACTACCTCTTCATCCGCCACGCGCTCGCGCAGCTCGGCGAGCCGACGGTGCTGGGAATGACAGCTACCGCCACGCCGGTGATGGCGCGCGAGATCGGAGATGCTCTAGGTCGACGGTTCGAGGTCGTCCACACGAGTGTCGCGCGGCCGAACCTTCGCTACGACGTCGCTCAGGTGGCGAACTCGGAGGAGCGCGTCGCGATCCTCGTCGACCGCCTGCATGCGCTGCGCGGCGGCTCCGCCATCGTCTACGCACGCTCCCGCCGCTCCACCGAAGAGCTTGCCCGCGTCCTCCGGAGCCATGGCTTCCGCGTCGACCACTACCACGCCGGGCTCGACGCCGAGGAGCGAACACGGATCCAGGACGACTTCATCATCGGGCGCACGCAGGCCGTCGTGGCGACGACCGCGTTCGGCATGGGCATCGACAAGCCCGACGTACGTCTCGTCTGCCTCGTGAACTACCCGTCCTCGCTCGAGGAATACGTTCAGATGGTCGGCCGCGCAGGCCGCGACGGCAAGCCGAGCGAGACGCTCCTCCTGGCGAGCCCGAGCGACGCCTCGGCGTTACGCAGGTTCGCGACCTCCGACGTCCCTGAAGCTGCGGAGCTCCGCGCCGTGTACCGAGCGTGCCGAGAAGCGGGCAGCCTCGTAGATCCAGGCGAGCTGGCGGCCGTCGTGCCCGAGCGAGACTTTCGCGTCGTCGTGGGGATGCTCGAGCAGGCGGGCTTACTTCGGCGCGGCTTCGACGAGGGCCGTCGCTTGCGGATCGATGTTCCACCACCTCCCGAGGATTCGGGGGAGCGGGTGGTCGGGCTCCTCGAACGGGCGGGGCTCGTCGCGGAAGCACGCGCGGAGCACATCGTCGCCTTCGCCGAGACGCGTCTCTGCCGGCACGAGCAGGTCGCAGCGCACTTTGGCGAGGAGCTTCCGGGCCCGTGCGGCATGTGCGATGTCTGCGCGCCTGTCACCCAAATCTCCAGGGGGAGCTCGGATCCTCCGCCGCCGCTCCCCGAGGATCCAGGCGAGGCCATTGTCGAGGCCGTTGCCTCATTGCGCTGGCGACTCGGACGGCAAAGTCTGATTGCCACGCTGCGCGGATCGCTGAAGGCTCCTCAGTCCGGACGACGATCGCTCGCCTATCGGCTCCTGGCCGGAGCGTCGGACGCGGACGTCCGGCGTTGGGTGCAGCTCCTCGAGTTGTCGGGCGCTCTCGTCGAGACAACCACCCCGGAGGGTTATCGCGTCCTCCAGGTCGACCCCGCCGCTCCGGTGCCTCGCATAGCGACCGCGCCCGCCGACGACGTCGACGATGCGCTCGCCGCCCGGCTCCGCGGCTGGCGTCTCCAGCGCTCGCAGGAAGACGCGGTTCCCGCGTACATCGTCCTCCACGACGCGACGCTCAGGGAACTCGCCGCGGTTCGCCCGCGGACGATGAGCGAGCTCGCAAGCATCAAAGGGCTCGGCCCCACGAAGCTCGAGCGCTACGGAGACGACTTGCTCGCGCTTCTCGGCTCGGCTTCCTAGACCGTAGCTCTCAGGCCGATCGAGAGTCTCCTCTAGCTGCAGCCGGTTGCCGGTTCATCGAGGGACGCTCTACGATGACCTGCCAGCAACGGCGTACCGGAGGTGGGCATGTCCGAGAAGATGTGGGGATCCGAGCCCTATTGGGGACTCGGCTACGAGTGGGATCCGGACTGGTTCTTCACAGACCGCCAGAAGGAGCTGCGGGCGAAGCTGATCGAGCTCTGCGAGCAGGAGCTGCGGGCGAACGCGAAGCGCTCCGACGACGAGCTTCTCTTCCCGCGGCGCAACCTCGAGCTGCTGGGAGAGCACGGCTTCCTCGCGCTCACGGTGCCCGAGGAATACGGAGGCCTGGGCGAGAACCACGTCGCGTACTCGATGGTCTGCGAGACGATCGCGCGCTACGGCTGCGCGTCGACGGCGATGTGCTACGTGATGCACATCGGCGCGGTCAACGCGATCATGCTGCGGGCCACGCCGGAGCTGATCGACCGCTACATCCGGCCGCTCGGGAGCGGGAAGATCGGGACTCTCTCCTACTCCGATCCCGAGACCGGCTCGCACTTCTGGTACCCGATCTCCTCGGGCGCCGAGCGCTCGAACGGCGGCTTCAAGGTCCGCAAGAAGGCCTCGTGGACGACCTCCGCCGGCTTCGCGGACTTCTACGTCGTCCAGACGACCAGCCCCGACTTCTCCGGCTACGACGACCTCTCCGTCTTCGTCATCGACGGTGAGGACGTTCAGGCGCAGCCTTCCCTCTGGGACGCTCTCGGCCTCCGCGGCAACCAGTCGGGCCCGCTCGAGGTTCCGGACGTGGAGATCGCGGGCGACCAGATCGTCGGCCCCGTAGGCGATGGCGCGGCCTCGAACGACGAGTCCGTCGACCCTTGGTTTCTCATCGGCTCCTCGTCCGTCTGGAACGGCATCGCGCTCGGGACGATCGACATCGCGAAACGGCACACGACTCGCAAGCGCCATGTGGACGTCGGTATGCGCGTCGCCGACTACCCGACGATCCAGGATTACGTCGGCGAGGCGGTCATGGACACCAATGCCAGCCGCACGTTCGTGCTCTCCGTCGCCGAGGCGATGGACCGCGCGACGGACAACAACACGAAGGCCCTCGCTCCTGGCGAGTTCGCCCGGGCCGACTACCTCCACTGGGCGTGGCAGATCAAGTTCGTCGCGGCGAAGAACGTGGCCCACGTCGTCGACAAGATGCTCCACGCCTGCGGAGGCTCGGGGTACAAGCGAGACATGGAGCTCGAGCGCTACCTGCGGGACGCGAAAGCCGGCTGGGTCATGGGCCCGACGAACGAGGTCCTACGCCAGTTCGTCGGCAGGGCCGTCCTGCTCGGCTTCGAATCGCTCGACTACTGGAACCAGAACTACAACCGGCGAGTGGTCGAGAACGAGACGAAGAAGCTCGACGCGGCGGCGAAGCGCGAGCTCGCCGACCAGCTCCTCGCACAGGCGGAAGAGGAAGAGACGAAGGCCCCCGTCCAGCAGGCTTAGGGGCCATAGGAGCCTGATGGCCGAGACGACCCGCCCGAGCGTCGTCCGGGGCCTCCTCCCGGAGGACCCGTTCCTCGAGACGTACCTCGTCCGCCCGGGTGGGGCGACGGCGGTCGCCCTCGAGCCAGAAGACCGTCTCACGGTGATCGACGCCCAGGGCGGGCAGGTCGCGGAGCTGACGATTCTCTCCGCGAGCGGTCGCGACGATTCGGAGGCGATCGGGACGCGCGCAGATGCCCCGGCAAGCGTTCTGCGGAGGCTCGCGCGGGAGGGTGACGGCATCCTGACCGCGCTCGCGCTTCCGAAGCTGGAGCCCGAGGAGACGAGCGCGGTTCTCCTCTTCGAAGAGTGGTCGCCTCCTGGAACCTCGAAGTCCTTCCTCGCCACGCGAGCCGTGATTGCGGTCGTCGCCGCACCCGCCGGACGCATCCTCGACGGGGCATCTCCGCCGTCTGACCTGCTCGTCGAGGTGCGACGAACCGTCGCGCGCGAGTACGGGCCGATCGAGCTCCCGGCCCCGCTCGCCGAGCCGAGGCTCGACTTCCGCATCGACAAGGCCACCGCGCGGAGCTACGAGGTCAAGGCCGGGGAGTACATCCAGGTGATCGACGTCGAGGGCAAGCAATGCTCCGACTTCCTCGCTTTCCACCGGCAGCGCCTCGAGGATGGCATCGAGCGCGGTCTCGACGCGACCGTGACCCGGTCGCTGATGGGACAGGCCTACCCCAGTCCGGGCCTGTACGGGAAGTTCTACGACGGCGACATGAACCCGCTCGTCGAAGTCGTCCGAGACACGGTCGGCCGTCACGACACCTTCGCCCTCGCCTGCAACCGCAAGTACTACGACGACCTCGGCTACCCGGGCCACACGAATTGCACGGACAACTTCAACGCCCAGCTCGACGCCTACGGGATCGCAGCACGGAAGGGATGGCCGGCGCTCAACTTC
>VAWZ01000117.1 GCA_005888365.1 Actinomycetota bacterium | reverse complement strand
GCGCCTCCGACCCGCGCGCGTGCTCGCGCTGTGGAACGCCGGCGTGGCTGGGATCCGGCGCGAAGGCTCTTCGCTGACGATCGGAGCGATGACGCCCGTGGCCGAGCTGGAGGCCGCGCCCGAGCCCCTCGCGACGGCTGCCCGCTCGGTCGCGGACCGCGAGATCCGTGCGCAGGCGACGCTTGGTGGCAACCTCTGCGCGACTCCGGGCGGCGAGATCCCTCGCGGAGACCTGCAGGCGCCGCTGATCGCTCTGGGTGCCAGGGTCACGACGGCCGGCGCAGGCGGCCAGCGCACCGAGCCGGTCGAAGACTTCCTCTCGAACGGCCCCGGCGGACGGCTCGTGCTCGAGGTCGAGCTCGAGGAGCCTGCGGGCGCCGGCCACGCCACGGTAGGACGCCCACATTCACACGGGTTCACGATCCTGGCAGCCTGCGCTGCCGAAACCTCCGAGGGCGTCCGAGTCGCCGTCACGGGTGCTGGGTCGCACGCCGTTCGGGTGCACAGCGTCGAGCAAGCGCTCGCCGGCGGGGCCTCGCCTGAGGACGCGGCGGAGAACGTGCTCAAGGATGTTCAGCCACGAGACGACGCGCTCGCCTCCGCGTGGTACCGCCAGCGCATGCTTCCAGTGCTCGTCGGGCGCGCGCTCCACGACCTGTCACAGAAGGAGGGAACGCGCGGATGAAACTCACCGTCAACGGCGTGGAGCACGACGTTCAGGCGCCGCAACTCGCATCACTCCTGCACGTGCTCCGCGAGGAGCTCGACCTCACGAGCCCAAAGGCCGGCTGCCAGCAAGGTGGCTGCGGCACCTGCACGGTCCTCGTCGACGGCGAGCCGCGCCGGTCGTGTCTCCTGCCGCTCGCGGCTGTCGAGGGAGCGGCGATCACGACCGTCGAGGGCCTCGGCGCGGCCGACGAGCTTTCGCCCATGCAGGCGGCTTTCGACGAGCATTACGCCGCGCAGTGCGGCTTCTGCACCTCCGGTTTCCTGCTGGCGGGCACGGCCTTGCTCAACGGGAGCCCCGGCGCGACCCGCGAGGAGGTGCTCGAGGCCCTCTCCGGCCACGTCTGCCGCTGCACGGGCTACGTCAAGATCGTGCGCGCCGTCGAAGCCGCTCTGCACGGCGAGGTTCATCCCGAGCGCGTGGAGGCGAGCTTCGAGCCCGAAGAGACAGATGTCCTCATCCCGGGGAGTCCAGCATGAAGGCCGTAGGAGCGAGACTTCCACGTTACGACGGCGTCGCCCACGTCACCGGGCGCACGACGTACGTCGACGATGTCCGCATCCGCGGCATTCTCTGGACGAAGGCGCTGCGTTCGCCCCATCACCACGCGGCCATCACGCGTCTCGACGCGAGCAAGGCGGAGGCGCTGCCGGGCGTCCATGCCGTCGTCACCCACGAGGACGTGCCAAAAAACGTTTACGGCCACCTCGAAGCGCTCGGTATCCCGGCGGACGAGCCGCTGCTCGCCGAGAACGACGTCCGCTACAAGGGGCAGCCGATCGCCGTGGTCGCGGCGGGGGACGAGGACACCGCCCGCGAGGCCGTCGAGCTGATCGAGATCGAATACGAAGAGCGGCCGGCGTTCTTCGACATCCGCAAGGCGCTCGACCCCGACTGGCCGCAGATCCACCAGTGGGGACCCGTCTATCCCCACTTCGGGCCCCACAACCATCGGCGCGTGCGCAAAGGGAACGTCGATCGTGCGTTCGACGAAGCGGATGTGATCGTCGAAGGCGTGTACCGCCCGCAGGCGATCGAACACTGCCCGCTCGAGCCCCAGACTGCACTCGCCGTGCCGGAAGCGGACGGCCGCCTCACGATCTACTCGTGCACGCAGGCGATGTACTTCTCCATGGGCGTCGTCGCGGCGCACCTGGAGTGGCCGCTCAACAAGCTGAAGTTCGTGGGTGGAACGGTCGGCGGCGGGTTCGGGGGCAAGGTCGACACAGCGACTGAGACGATCTGCGCCCTGCTCGCCCTCAAGTCCAAGCAGCCGGTGAAGTGGCGATGGACGCGGGAAGAGGAGTTCCTCGCGTCCTCCACGCGCGCCCCGTGGCACATGGAGATCGCCGACGCCCTCACGAACGACGGCTGGATCCTCGGCCGTCGGATGTTGACGCTTCACGACTCTGGCGCCTACGCGCGCTTCTCGCCTTACGGCGTGACCAAGCACGCGTTCCATCACACCGGCGCGTACACGATCCCCAACGTCCACTTCGACGGCTACGTCGTCTTCACGAACCGCGTCCCGACGACGGCGATGCGCGGGTTTGGCGTCACCTCGGTCTCCTTCGCCGTCGAGACCCAGATGAACCGGATCGCGGAAGTGCTCGACCTCGATCCGCTTCAGATCCGGCTGAAAAACGCGAACCGGATCGGCGACACGACCGCGAACCGCATCACGCTCAAGGACCCTTCGACAGTGCCGGTCGTCCTCGCCGCAGCTGACCGGATCGGCTACGACCTGCCGGCGGAGTACCGCTCGATGACGAGCGACCGGCGCTCGGGCGAGCTCCTCCCCGAGCACCTCGTCGCGCAGCTCGGCGTCGAGGAAACGTCCGGCAACGGAGGAGGGCGGTAATGGCCAAGCACAAGGGCCGAGGAATCGCGACGATCGAGTACCCAACCGGGATGAACCAGAACGGGGACCCGAGCCAGGCCTGGGTCAAGTTGAAGCCCGACGGCCGCGTCGATCTCTTCTCCGGGACGGTTGACCATGGCCAGGGGTCCCGCACGGTCCACGCCCAGATCGTCGCGGACACGCTCGGCGTCCCCTTCGAGTGGATCACGAACGACAACACGAACACCGACTCGTCCGCGGTCTGTACGGGCAGCTTCGCCTCGCGGGGGACGTTCATCGGGGGCAACGCTGTCCGGTTCGCAGCCGAGAAGGCGCGCGAGCGGATCCTCGAGATCGCGTCACGGGAGCTGGAGATCGACCCGTCCGACCTCGACGTCATCGAAGGCGAGGTGATCGCCAAGGGCGCGCCCGACCGCAAGATCTCGGTTCCTGAGGTCGCAGCCGCGGCTACCTGGACTTACGGGGAGTTGATCACGGGCACGGGCGCCGCGCTCAAGCCGTTTGCGGACGTGAACGACGACGACGGTTCCGTCGAGACGGAGCCGCACTCGGCGATCTCCTACGCGGCCTGCGTCGCGGACGTCGAGGTCGACGACGAGACGGGTGAGGTGACGGTCGAGCGCCTGATTCAGGTCTACGACGTTGGGCGTGCGATCAATCCCATGCTGGTCGAGGGCCAGATCGAGGGTGGGGCGATGATGGGCCTCGGGCTGGGGCTGCTCGAGCAGGCCTATCCCTATTACCCGGAAACCGATCACCGCGGCGACGAATTCGGGGCCTATCTGGCACCTTCGCTCGAAGATCTGCCCGACCTCGACAACGTCATCATCGAGAGCCCCTCGGCAGACGGGCCTTTCGGTGCGAAGGCAATCGGCGAAATGGCGAACAACGCCCAGCCGCCGGCGATCGCCTCCGCGATCCATGACGCGGTCGGCGTCTGGGTGACGGAGATGCCTGCGACGCCGGAGCGGATCCTGCGGGCGATCGACGCGAAGCGGGACCCGCGGCGCGAGGGCAAGCGCGTCGTCTTCGACGACGAGCTCTCGGTCCGGACCATGAGCTCGACCGGCGGCAACGGCTTCCTCGAGACGGATGGATAACGTCCCCTCCCCGTTCCGAAGCTGGAACGGCGTCGAGGCGTGGCAGTTCGTGGACGGCGTGCGCCTGCACGCGATCGGCGGCGAGCAGATCCTCCTGTGCCGGGTCACGTACGAGCCCGGCAAGCAGGTACCGGACCACGACCACGAGCACACCGAGCAGGTGATGGCGATCGTCGACGGCGAGGTGACCGTGACGGTCGAAGGCGAGACGAGGGACGTGAAGGCGGGCGACGTGATCGTGATCAACCGCGGAGTCCGGCACAGCCTCTTCTCGGAGAACGGCGTGACCTTCTTCGAGGCGCTGGCGCCTGTGCCGCTCGACCACGTGCCGGATCGCGACCGCGATCTCGTCGTCGGTCCGGACGGGGGCAGCCATCACGTCGAGCGTTAGCCCGTGACTGCCCGCGACTTCGAGAAAGGAGTGACGCAATGCCAGTGATCGAGGTCAAGCTCTACGACCACCGGGTGACCGACGAGTCTGTTCCGAAGATGATCGAGAAGCTCACGGATGCGCTCGCGGAGTCGAGCGGCGCGGCGAAAGAGCACATCCAGGTCGTGATCCAGGGCGTTTCCCCCAAGCATTGGGGGATCGCGGGCAAGCCGGCCGCGTAGCCACCAGACACGCTTCAGGCGAGCTCGAGCTCGACGGCCGGCGCGCCCGGCACGATCGCCGCAGTCTCCTGTGCGTGCAACAGCGTTGTGCGCACAATCAGCTTCGCCCGCGCGAAGTTGTCCATCACCGTCGGGACCGGTCCGACGCTGCGGCGCAGGGCGTAGCCGCTCGCGTTGCGGCCGATCGCGCGATACGAGTCGAGAGTGAGCGACGGCGCCATCCCGAACAGCTCGAGATTGTCGAGTGGCTGGAGGTCGGCGCGGTGGATTACGGTCGTCCCCTTCGACTGGACGCCGATCGCCACGCCCGATCCAGACAGGCCGGCCCCGTGGTGCCCGATGAAGGCGACGTCCGATGAGTGCCGAACGCGAACGAGCCGTGGCCGCCCGCCCGCCTCGCGGATGCCCTCAAGTAGCGCCTGGAGCACGTCGCGATGGGCCAGGCCCCCGATCGTCGTCCGCAGGTGGTCGGCGAAGGCAGGGCCGACTGCGATTACGACGTCGTCAGCTCGGTCGGCGATGCCGGCGACCTCCGTCTCGGCGACCACCGCCTGGTCGGCAGCGTCCGGCCCTTCGAGAGCGCGCGCGTCGAGTTCGTGCGGGAGGCGCTGAAGCTGCTCCCAGCGCTCGCCTTCGAGCCGGTAGCCGGTACCGGGGCCGCTGTAGAGGTTCGGATCGTTGGCGGCTGCGCTCACTGCCCCGGTCGCGTCGATGATCGCCGACGTTTGGAGGTAGTCACCCGATACGCGCTGACGCTGCATGCCGAGAATCGCCTCGGCGACTTCGCTGAAGCCGTGCCGATCGAGCTCGCGGGCGACGTCGAGCCCGCTGATGCCCTCCGCCAGGACGCGATCAGCCGCGGCGACGTCCGCTGCGCGGTCCCGGTCCGGCAGGTCGCGGCTGTCGAGCCCGTACGTGGCCGCCTCGACCTCCTCGTCCGCGATCGCTGGGAAGCCGAAGGCCGCGAAGACAGCCTGGATCGCGCGCGCTCCGCGCTCGCGCACGTCTACGACCTGCTCTTCAGTCAGCGGCTCGATTCCCCCATCGACCTGCCAGTCGCGCTGCATGGTCAGCCACTCGTCCAGGTCGTCGGAGTCGTAGTTGCCGCCGCCGAACATGTTGTCGTAGCGCGGCATCACGCTCCAGCCCGATGTGACGAAGTCGGTGCCGGGGAGGAACTGGCCCATCAGCTTCGCCGCGCGGCGAGTCGGCGAGTGGGAGGCAATCGCGTCGTTGCCTGAGGCTACCTCG
>VAWZ01000116.1 GCA_005888365.1 Actinomycetota bacterium | reverse complement strand
TGCCGCGACCGCTTGAGGAATATCCCCAATGCACGCCGAGCACCTGCATCGGCGAAGCGGGAGCATCGAGACGCTCGCCTCGAACTGTGAGCGTGCCAGCGAACCCTTTCCGAGGCAGCCAGCCGAGCTTCGTGAACAAGGTTCCGTCGCGCTCTCGTCTGGTCAACAGGCCACCGTCGACGAGCACACGCGTCGAGAGGAAGCCGTTTCCGTACATCGTGAAGCCCCCAGGTCGCATGTTCGGACGGGAGACCGGACATCTTTCGGCAGCGTTCGGCATCGTCACGGTGAGGACCATCAGATCGCGGTAGCGCGAGCTGTCGGAAAGCGAGAGGACGAAGAATGTGCGGCCGCGGCTATACAGGGCGCAGCCCGGACACCAGACGGCTGCGACGTACGTTCCCGAGTCGAGCGGCGGCAGCTGGAACGTCAGCACGCCGTGCCCGTTGCGGTCCGGCGCGAGCTCGCCCACGAAACGCAGCCGCGGGTCGAAGCGCGTTCGAACAGTGGCCGCGACGTCCTCTCCGACGAGGTACACGCGGACCGGCTTCTTGAACGGCCTTACGCGGTCGGCGGCTGTGAACGTCGCCGGTGTTCCGCCGAGACGCATGCTCACGAGCCCTCCCGTCGTGGCGGCCGTCGGCTTGAAGAGGAGGAACAGCGTGGCCGAGGCGGCCGATACGAACGCGGTCGCGCAGACAGCGGCAGCGAGAGCGACGGCAGCTAGCCGGCGCATGATGATCAAACGATTGTGCCGGGTGCCACGACTTGCTCCACCAGGTCGCGGATCTGCCTCGCGTACTGCTCGGGTGTCGCCAGCCATGGTTCCACGGTAATACGCCCCTGGGCGCCGAGCCGTTCCGCGAGGCTGCGGTCGGAGAGCACGCGGACGAGAGCGTCCGCGAGCACGTTTGCGTCGCCCGGCTCGACGAGCACCCCGTTCTCCCCGTCGGTCACGAGGTCCGGGATGCCTCCCGCGCGGCCGCCGATCACGGCTCGCCCACGGCAGAAGGCCTCGACAGCGACACGCGGGAGACCTTCTGAGCGGGACGGCAAGACGAGGACGCTCGACTCGTCCAGTGCACGAACGATCCCGTCGGTCGGCAGCACCTCGGTCCAGAGCACCTGCTCCGGCAACTCGGCGACGAGACGAGCGACAACGTCGCCGAGAGGCCCACGTCCCACGATGTGCAGCCTCGCGTCCGGGAGCCGGAGCGCGGCGAGACGCCAGGCTTCGGCGAGAACATCGACGGCCTTGTAGCGCTCGAGCACGCCGACGAAGAGCGCGACCGGGAACACGGGCGAGGGGGCAGGCGGCGAGGCGAGAAAGGGCTCGAGATCCATGAACGCGGCAAAGGTCGCCGTCGGCTCGCCGCCGGCTGCTCGCACAGCGGCGTCGGTAAAGGACGAGAGCGTCCGAACGCCGTCGGCGCGCCGCAGTCCGTGTCGCGAGAGGGCGTCCCCGAGGGGAGACAACGCCTTCCGCAGGGACGAGCCGTACAGTCGTGTCGCGGCTCGTGGATCGCCGTGAACGTCCGCGACCACCTTCGCCCTGCTGCGGGCGAGTGAGCGGCCGAGTAGAGCGAGCGCCGTCTCCTGTGCTCCCTGGACGAGCACGGCGTCCGGCCCAAAACGGCGGAGCTCCCGCGCCACTCGAAACGGAAGCAGCGCGTAGAAGGCGGCTCCGTCCACAGCGCGCGGTCGCACGGGGCGGACGAGGCGAAAGCGAGGATCGCTGCCGTTGAGCGCCGCACCGCTGCCGAGGACGCGCACGTCGAGCTCGGCCTCGAGCGCGTCGAACTTTCGCCCGAGCGACGGGGAGAGGGGGAGCGAATAGCGGCTCCGTCCGACCATGAGCAGCTTCCTCTTCAGCGTGCGGCCCCCTCGAGCGCTGCCTCGATCTGCGCGAAGACGGACTCCTCGGTGTAGCCCGAGACCGAAGCCTCGGCGGCATGTGCGAGCTCTCGCCGGAGGCCGTCGTCGGCGAAGAAGCGGGAGATTGCCGCCGCGAGCGCCTCCGAGTCGCCGGGCCGCACGAGAAGGCCGTTCACGCCGTCTCGCACGACCTCCGGCACGCCGCCCACCGCGGTCGCGATCACGGGAGTTCCGACGGCAAGCGACTCGAGGACCGTGTGCGGAAGGTTCTCCCAGGACGAGCTGAGAAGCGACGCGTCGGCCGCGCGGAAGAGACGCAACACTCCCTCGCGCTCGATGCTCCCGAGGAAGCGCGTACGGCCGTCGAGCCCGAGCTCGCGGGCACGGTCCTGGAGAGCCGGACGCTCCGGCCCGTCACCCGCGATCGCGAGCGTCACGCCCGGTGTCCGGGCGAGAGCCTCGAGGGCCGCCCCCAGCGACTTCTGCGGCCCGAGCCGGCCGGCGAACGCGAGCACGTGCCCGTCGAGCTGGAGCTCGGACCGGATCTCCTCCCGCGGCGGAAGCGACGGCAGGTCCGGAGCCGGATTGGGGAGAACCGAGACCCGCGCCGGATCGATTCCCCAGCCGAGAGCGAAGGCGCGGAGGTACGCGCTCGGGCAGAACACGTGGCTCGCACGGCGAAGCGCCCGGTTCCGCGTGCCGCGGAGGAGCGCGACGCGCGCACCCCGGGCGACCTGGAACTCCTCGAGCGTGCCCACGAAGCGACCGCTGCGTCGCTGTCGCTCGAAGACCTCGTCGGACACGAGCTTGACGACGAGCGGCTTCCGGGCCGCCGCGGCGCCGATGGCCGCACGTCGCACCATGCTCGTCGCATACACGACATCTGCGCCCCGAGCGTATGTCCGGACCAGATTGGCGACGCGCAGATGCCTGAGCGGCGCTGGTGCCCGTCGCGAGATCCAGTGGATCTCGAACTGCTGCGCAGCAGGAGCGGTCACGGCCGTCGTCACGACCTCGACCGTGTGACCCCGACCTCGCAGGAATCGAGCCAGTGCAGGAGCGTGGCTCGCCGGGCCGCCCGGATCCGGTGGCCAGATGCCCGTCACGACGAGAACCTTCACCGCGCGGTGCCGCCTGCGAGCCGCGTCGGGTCGGCGCCCATGGTCACGCGCAGGCGGGCGATCGCGACAGCCCACGCTGCCGCGAAGACGATCGTCGAGACGAGGACCGCGACTGCGGCGCCGGTGACGCCCCACTGCGCACCGAGGACGGCGACGAGCGGAATCACGACGATGGTCTCGAGCCCGTGCGTGACGATTCGCAGCCGGGGCCTGCCCACGGTCACCGGGAGCGACTTCGTCCAGCCGATCGCGAACTGGATCGCCGCCGCGAGCAGGGCAATTCGCGCCGCGGTAACGGCGCCCGAGTACTGATCCCCGAACACGGTCCGAACGAGCCAGGGCATCGCGAAGAAGAAGACCGGCACGGCGACGACCATGAGCGCCCCGGCACCGACCGTGTACTTGCGAATCCCGGCGAGCACGCTCACCTCTCGCCCGCCCTCCCAGTCGCGGGTCTGCTCGGTGAGCAGGACGAGGCGGGCGGGCGAGCTCGCGGCGGTAAGCCCTGTCTGCGGGGCCTGTGCGATGCGGAAGAGGCCCACCTGCGTCGTGGTCGAGACGAGACCGAGAACGAGCGGGACGAGCGTGGTCCGCAGCGAGATGACGCCCGTCGCGATCGTCGACTGGAAGACGAAGGAGCGGATCATCGGTGCGTCCTCGCCCAGCTTGCGCTCGGGAAGACGAGGAAAGCGCCGGAGCGCGGAGAGCCCGACGACTGAGACGACACCGGTCGAGATCAGCTGGGCGACGACGATCGCGCCGAGCGCGGCATCCACACCGTGCGTCGCACCGAGCACGATCGCGAGAAGCCGTAGGCCCGCGGATCCGGCCTGGTAGAACCCGCGCAGGTCGTAGCGGCTGTGGAGGAGAAGCGCCGTAGCGCCGACGTTTTCCGACGACTGGACGAGCGGGAGGAGCGCCGCGGCGAGAAGCGCGGTCCTGACTCCGTCCTCGCCGAACAGGCTGTCGGCGACCGGCGCGAGCGCGAAGAGGATCGCCGTTGCCACCGCGCCTCCGAGGACCTTCAGCAGGAGCGTCACCCGGAACAGCCGCCTGAGCCTTCCCCAGTCCTGCGTCGACACGTAGCGGAACCCGTACTTCGTGAGTGACTCCTCGACGGTGACGTCCAGCAGCACCTGGAAGAAACCGACCGCCGCAAGCGCGGTCGCGTACACGCCGAAGTCGTCGAGGCCGAGAACCCGCGCGGCGACGACCGTCCCCAGGATCCCGAAGCCGACCGAGAGGTAGATCGAGAGCGCGGCGGCCGAGCGACGCTTGAGCAGGCCGGCTTTCATCGGAGGATCAGTGTAGGAAGAGCGTCTCCGGGCGCGACCCTATAGTTGCGCCGGTGGCGAACCCGCCGCTCGCAGCCGCGCGCATACCCGCCCGCCGGGTCGGCGGCGTCCTCGTCGACAGGGACGCGATCGGGGCGCTGCTCCTCGCACTCTCCCTGCCGTTTCTCTTCCTGCACGAGCGCTTCCAGCCGGACCTTTCCATCGGGGTCAGCTCGACCACGGTCGACATCCGGCTCTCGGACCTCGCGCTGCTCGCCGTCGTGATCGCGGCGCTCGGCAGCGCCAAGCGCTACGGGCTCGGGCGCCTGCGCGCCGCGCGCGGCCTCTGGCTCATGGGCGCTTTGCTCTTGGCCTGGCTCGCTTTCGAGACGATCCGACCCGCCTCGGTGCACGACGACCTCTTCGCCAGCCGTGTCGTGACCGCATTCAAGCTGGGCGAGTACGCGCTGCTCGCACTCGCGGTCCCGCTGCTCGTCCGACGAATCGAGGACCTGACGATCCTGCTGGGCGCCGCCGTCCTCTGGGGCGCCGTCGCGACAGCGGTCGCGGTCGCCCAGTTCTTCGGTCTGGACATCTTCGGCGCCTGGAATCCCGGATGGCGCCAGCCGTCCTTCCTCGGCCACCACGACTTCGCCTCTCTCTCGGCGATCGCGACGAGCTTCGCGGCCGCGGGAATCGTCGCGGGACGACGGCGAATGCCCGGGCCGACGCTCTTCGCCGCGGCGCTTGTCGCGGGCGTCGTCGGGCTGATCATCGCCGGATCGGTGACGGCGGCGGCGGGATTCGCGGTGGGAGCGCTCGTTCTCGCGATCGCTTCCAGGAAGCGGTTCTCGCCCTCGCCACGTCGCCTGCTCGCGCTCGGAGCGGTTGTGCTCGTGGTCGCGGGAGGGATCACGGCCGTCCGCGCAGACTCTCTCGCCGACTTCATGCGCTTCATCGGCGTCCGGGGCCACGAGACGCCGACGGGGGTCGAGTCCTACTCGCAACGGACCGTGCTCGCGTACATCGGCTTCAGGATCTTCGAGGACCACCCGGTCCTGGGAGTCGGCTGGCAGCGGTCGAGCAGACCGGACGTGTTCGAGCCCTACCTCGCCGACGCCCGCAGGCGCTTTCCCGACGTCGTCGCGCTCGCCTTTCCGTCGGCGGAGCATCCATGGGGAGTCCAGAACCTGTACATCCAGATGCTCGCGGACGCTGGCGTGGTCGGCCTCTTTCTGCTCCTCGCGGTCGGAGTCTCGGCGCTCGTCCTCGCCTCGCGCACGGCCGCGCACGCCTCGACGCCCTGGGCCGTCGGGGTCGGGCTGATGACGCTCTGCGGGATCCTGACCGTCGGCGGCGTCTGGGGATCGCTCGGAATCGTCACTGGGATTCCGTTGCAGGCGGCCACGAGCCTGCTGCTCGGTCTGGCCGCCGCGGGAGCCGCGACAGTCGAGGACGAGTCGAGTGGCTGATCCTCGCCTCGACCCGCCGTACTCCATGCCGACGTACGCGGTTCGGGGCCCGCTCGTACGCTGGCTCACGGACGAGGCGAAGCGGGCGCACACCGACCTCGGCCGCTACCGGGTGCTCGATGTCGGCTGCGGAGTGAAGCCCTACGAGCCGCTCTTCGCTCGCTACTCGGAGGAGTACGTCGGCGTCGATCCCGTGGACAACCCGCTCGCAGAGCTTCGGGGATCCGTGGAATCGCTCCCTGTGGCGGACGGCAGCTTCGACCTCGTCCTCTGCAACCAGGTGCTCGAGCACTGCAACGACCCGGTGCTCGGGGTTCACGAGCTCAACCGCGTGACCGCCCCCGGGGGCCGGGTCCTCGCGTCGACGCACGGCGTCATGCCCTACCATCCCGCGCCAACGGATTACTGGCGCTGGACGCACTCGGGGCTCGCGAAGCTCTTCTGGGACAACGGTGCGTGGTCCTCCGTTCGCGTCACACCGGCCTCGGGGACGACCGCCTGCCTCGGGATGGTCTTCTCCCTCTACCTCGACCTCGCCCTCCGGCGCGCGCGCGTCGGTTGGATCGCACGCCCGATCGTGACTGGAGTCAACCACCTGGCCGAGGCCGTTGACGCACGATCCGCCCGTCTTCGCGAGCCGGCGCAGCCGGGGACGCTCTTCGCGAACTTCCACGTCGTGGCCGAGGTGCCTAAGTGAAGGTTTTGGTCACCGGCGGAGCCGGGTTCATCGGCTCGAATCTCGTGCGCGCGCTACTCGAGCGCGGGGACGACGTCCGCGTCCTCGACAACTTCTCGACCGGGCTGCGGACGAACATCGACGGGCTGGACGTGGAGGTCGTCGAGGGTGAGCTTCGGAGCTACGAGCGCGTGCACAACGCCGTCCGTGGCACCGAGGTCGTGTTCCATCTCGGGGCTCTCGGCTCGGTGCCGAGGTCGGTGCAGGACCCGCTGACGTCGGGGGCGGTCAACGTGGAGGGAACGCTGAACGTGATGCTCGCAGCGCGCGACGAGGGGATCAGGCGCGCTGTCTTCGCCTCCTCGTCGTCGATCTACGGGAACCAGCCAGAGCTCCCGTTGCAGGAGACGATGGCGCCCGACCCGATCTCGCCCTACGGCGTGGCGAAGCTCGCCGCAGAGCGTTACTGCGTGAGCTTCAGCCGTGTCTACCACTCATTCGAGACGGTCGTTCTCCGCTACTTCAACGTCTTCGGCCCGCGGCAGGATCCGAACTCTCAGTACGCAGCGGTCGTCCCGCTCTTCATCACGGCGATCGCTGCAGGCGAGCCCGTGACGATCTTCGACGACGGCGAGCAGTCCCGCGACTTCACGTACGTCGACAACGTCGTCGCGGCCAATCTCCTGGCTGCAGACGCCGAGGGAGCAAGCGGGCGGATCTTCAACGTCTCCGCGGGAGCATCGGTGACGGTCAACCGGCTCGCGGAAACGATCGGTCGTCTCCTCGACCAGCCGGTCGAGCGACGCTTCCTGCCGCCGCGGCCCGGAGACCTGAGGGACTCCTGGGCGGACGTCGGCGAGGCCCGTCGTATGCTCGGCTTCGAGCCACGCGTCGAGCTCGAGGAGGGGTTGAGACGAACGGCGGCATTCCTACTCGAGGGAAAGGAGCAGTAGGTGGGGCACAGCTTCGGAACGATCGAGGAGCTCGGAGAGGGGCCCGGCTTCCGCAAGGTGCGCCGCGCGCTCGGCGTAACGGCGTTCGGGGTGAACGCGGTGGTTTTCCCGCCCGGCTTCGTCGGGTTCGAGCACTACCACGACTCGCAGGACGAGCTCTACTTCGTCCATGCCGGCACGGCCCGGTTCGAGGTCGAGGGCGAGGAGCAGACCCTCGGCACCGGTGGTCTCTGCCACGTCGAGTCGACGACGCCGCGCCGCGTATCGAACGCGAGCGAGACGGACGACCTCGTCCTGCTCGTGATCGGAGGCAAGGGCGGGTACGTCGAGCGCGACGGCCATATGACGAACGAGGAGGACCTCGCCCGCCGCGTAGCGTTCGGCAGCCCGCGCGACTAGTCCGCTCCGACCCGCAGTCCGCTGACCGGGTCGAAGAAGTGCAGCCGTCTGACGTCGACCTCGACCACGAGCGGCTGCTGCTCACGTGCTTGCGTCATTCGATCGAGTCGCGCGACGAACGGGACGCCCACCCCCCGCGCGCGCTCCGCGGCAAGTCGTGTCGCCTCGTCCTCGACCTCCTCGACGACCGACGCTTCGACGACCTCTTTCGAGGTCACGCGCTCGGCGGGGAGGTTGAAATGGGCGTAGACCTCCGACCCCATGTCCTCGCGGATGTCGCAGAGGATCTCGAGCTGCTGGTCCTCGTGGGTCTCGTGCAGCACCGACGCGTCCTCGATGTCCTCAGGACGGATGCCGAGCACGACGTTGCGGCGCTCGTATTCGGAGAGGCCGGGATGGCTCTCGAGCGCCGAAGGCACGAGGCGCAAGCGGTGCGACCCGAACTCGACCCAGACGTCGCCGTCCGAGCGGGCGATCTCGCCCAGCACCAGGTTCATGGCGGGCGAGCCGATGAACTCCGCGACGAAGAGGTTGCGCGGCCGCTCGTACAGCACCTGCGGCCGCTCGACTTGTTGCAGGTGGCCGCTTCGCATCACCGCCACCCGGTCGCCCATCGTCATCGCCTCCGTCTGGTCGTGCGTGACGTAGATGGTCGTCACGTGCAGGTCGCGCTGGAGTCGCGCGATCTCCGCCCGCATCTCGACCCGCAGCTTCGCGTCGAGGTTCGATAGCGGCTCGTCCATGAGGAAGGCCTGGGGCTGGCGCACGATCGCCCGCCCCATCGCGACCCGCTGGCGCTGCCCTCCCGACAGGGTGCGGGGCTTCTTCTTGAGCGACTCCGTGAGGCCGAGGATCGCCGCCGCCTCGCGCACACGCCCCTCGATCTCTTTCCTCGGAACCCCGCGCATCTTGAGGGCGAAGCCCATGTTGTCGCCGGCGTTCATGTGCGGGTACAGCGCGTAGTTCTGAAAGACCATGGCGATGTCGCGGTCTTTCGGGGGAAGGTCGTTGACGACGTGACCTCCGATCCGGACCGACCCGCGCGTGACCGCCTCGAGACCGGCGATCATGCGTAGCGCCGTCGTCTTTCCGCAACCGGAGGGCCCGACGAAGACGACGAACTCGCCGTTCGCGATCTCCAGGTCGAGTTCGGTCACCGCCTCGGTCCCGTCCGAGTAGACCTTGGTCAGTTTTTCGAGATTGATCTCGGCCACTCGGCCCCCGTCCTCCCGCTGAAACGGCTTGGATCAAGGCAAATCTACTAGGATCGCTCCCGTTCAATGGAGGCGGAGGCCGCTCCCGGGTGGCGACCCAGCACGCGTCGCTGGCGACGTGCTCTCGAGGATCGCCGCGTACTCGCCCCGCTTCTGATCGCCCCGGCCGTCATCTTCATGGCGCTCGTCGTAGGAGTGCCGTTCGGCTGGGCCATCTACCTGAGCTTCACCGACGCCATCGGCGGCTCGCTGAGCGGACACTGGATCGGGCTGCACAACTTCACGAGCGTCTGGCAGGACGACAACTTCCGTCGCGCGATCCGGAACACACTGATCTTCACCTTCGCCTCGCAGGCGATCGTCGTGGTCGGCGCCTCCGTCCTCTCGGCCTTCCTCGTCCGGGACTTCCGCGGCAAGTGGTTCATCCGCTTCCTCGTCGTCCTCCCCTGGGCCGCCCCCGTCGTGCTCTCGACGATCACCTGGCTCTGGATCCTCGACTCGCTCTACAGCGTCGCCAACTGGACGCTCACGAAACTGCACCTCGAGCACGCGCTCATCTGGCTGCTGGGCGTGACTCATGTCGAGACGCAAGCGCAGGCACCACTGCAGTGGCTCGGGCGGCCGAACCTCGCGCTCGTCGCGATCACGCTCGTGCAGGCGTGGCGGATCCTGCCGTTCGCCGTGGTGATCTTCATCGCCGGGCGCGCCTCCATCCCAAACGAGGTCGAGGACGCGGCCACGATCGACGGTGCCACCGGGCTCAAGAAGCTCTGGTACATCGACGTACCGCTTCAGCTCCCGATCGCGCTCGTCGCGGTTCTCTTCGGCATCGTCTTCACCGCCGGAGACTTTGCGGTCGTCTACATCCTCACGCAGGGCGGCCCCTTCAACTCGACGCAGGTCCTACCGACGTGGGCGTTCCAGATCGGCATCAACTCGGGCTCGCTGGGCGAGGGAGCCGCCATCTCCCTCTACCTCTTCCCGTTTCTCATCCTCGTCACGATCGGAATGCTCTTCTTCGCTCGCCCGGTGCAGGTGACCTGATGCGACCGCTCGCCCCGCAAACACGGGTCGGCCTATGAGTCGCCGCCAGACGGCACTGACCTACCTGGTGGTCGGGCCGTTCGCGGTCTTCCTCGCGTTCCCCTTCTACTTCGCCCTCGTCACGATGTTCAAGACGAATCTCGACCTGTCAGTCCCGACGCACTCACCGTACGTCTACAACGACGCCGAGGGTCACTTCCACTGGAACTTCTGGCATTACGCGACGACACAGCACGTCGCATTCCTCTTCAACGACACCAACTACCCGACGTGGCTCTTGAACACGCTCCTCGTCGGCGCAGCGGTCGTCGTCATCACGCTCCTGCTCGCGATGCCCGCCGGCTATGCGCTGGCGCGGCTCGCGGGCCCCTGGGGCCAGAGCGCGGGCGTCGCCATCTTCCTCGTCTACCTGATCCCGCCCACCCTTCTCTTCCTGCCGTTGTCCCGGATCGTGACCAACCTCCACCTCAAGGACTCGCTGTGGTCCCTGATCCTCGTCTATCCCTCGTTCACGATCCCGTTCGCGACGTGGCTCCTGATGGGCTTCTTCAAGACGATCCCGCAGGAGCTCGAGGAGGCGGCCCTCGTCGACGGCGCATCGCGCCTGAAGGCGATCTACCGGATCGTTTTGCCCGTGTCGCTACCGGGAATCCTCACCGTCGTCATCTTCGCCTTCTCCCTCTGCGTGAACGAGTTCATCTACGCGTTCACCTTCATCTCGACCTCGAGCCAGCGGACCGTCTCCTCCGGCGTCCCCAACGAGCTCATTCGCGGCGATGTCTTCTTCTGGCAATCGCTGATGGTGGCGACGCTGATCCCCTCGATTCCGCTCGCGCTGCTCTACAACGCGTTTCTCGACCGCTTCATCAAGGGCTTCACAGGAGGGGCGTTCCGATGAACAGTCAATCGCGAAAGGAGGTCACGGTGTCCGACGCAGAACGGGTCGAGCATCCGAGCACGGGGCTCACGCGCGGCGACCTGCTGAAGAAGGCCGGCGCCGCCGCGTTCGCCGCGAGCATGTTCGGCTCGCTGCCCGACAAGGCGCTCGGCGTCTACGGGCCGCTGCGCTATGCGCGGCAGCAGCTCTCGGGGCAGCTGAAGATCCTGCAGTGGACGCACTTCGTCCCCGACTACGACAAGTGGTTCGACAACACGTACATCAAGCAGTGGGGCGAGAAGAACGACGTCGCGGTGACCGTCGACCACATCAACCTCGCGTTGCTCTTCAGCACGGGATCGTCCGAGGTCGCGGCGCAGAGCGGTCACGACCTCTTCCAGTTCCTCAATCCCCCGTCCTCGTTCCAGAAGCAGGTCCTCCCGGTGAACGACCTCGTCCAGGAGGTGACGAAGAAGCTCGGGCCGATGGCGAAGGTGGCGAAGCGGAGCACGTACAACCCGAAGACGAACAAGTTCTTCGGCTTCGCCGACAACTACGTCCCCGACCCGATCCACTACCGGGGCAGCCTCTGGAACCAGATCGACACGCCCGTGAGGACGTGGGAGAACGTCCGCCAGGGCGCGCCGAAGCTGAAGGCGCTCGGGCATCCGGTGGGGCTCGGCATGTCCAACGAGCTCGACTCGAACATGTTCCTCTTCGCGCTCCTCTACTGCTACGGGGGGTTCGTCCAGAACGAGGCGAACCAGATCGTCCTGAACTCCGGCTCC
>VAWZ01000076.1:28794-32616 GCA_005888365.1 Actinomycetota bacterium | reverse complement strand
AGCCCGCTTGCGCGGACGTGTCCGTCCTGTGGGACGCTGAACGCACCCGCCGTGAAGTTCTGCGGCGAGTGCGGCACGGCACTGGGCGCGGTCGCAAGATCGGAGCGGCGCGAGCAACCGGAGGCGGAGCGGCGCCTCGTCTCCGTCCTCTTTGCCGACCTCGTCGGCTTCACGGCCGCGTCGGAGGACCGCGACGCGGAGGACACGCGCGAGCTTCTCTCCCGCTACTTCGACACCTGCCGGCGGCTGATCGAGCTCTACGGCGGCACCGTCGAGAAGTTCATCGGCGATGCCGTCATGGCCGTGTGGGGGACGCCGACCGCCACGGAGGACGACGCGGAGCGAGCGGTGCGCGCCGCTCTCGACCTCGTCGCTGCCGTGTCCGCCTTGGGCGACGAGGTCGGAGCTCCCGAGCTGCGGGCGCGCGCCGGCGTGCTCACCGGCGAGGCGGCTATCACGATCGGCGCGGAAGGCCAGGGGATGGTCGCCGGCGATCTCGTCAACACCGCCTCGCGGGTGCAGTCGGCCGCCGACCCGGGGACGGTGCTCGTCGGCGAATCGACGCGGCGCGCGACGGAGCAGACGATCGTCTACGCCGAGGCAGGGTCCTTCGAGCTCAAGGGGAAGGAAGGACTCACCCCGCTCTGGAAAGCGCAGCGCGTCGTCTCCGGATTGCGTGGCTCCCTCAAGTCGCAGGGCCTCGAGGCGCCCTTCGTCGGGCGCGATCGCGAGCTGCGCCAGATCAAGGATCTCTTCCACACCACGGCCGAGGAGCGCAAGGCGCACCTCGTCTCCGTGACCGGCATCGCCGGCATCGGGAAGTCGCGCCTCGCGTGGGAGTTCTACAAGTACTTCGACGGCATCGCGGAGACGGTCTACTGGCACCGTGGGCGCTGCCTCTCCTACGGCGAGGGCGTGACGTACTGGGCGCTCGCCGACATGGTGCGCATGCGGTGCCGCATCGCCGAGGACGAGGAGCCCTCGTCCGCCCAAGCCAAGCTGCACGCCACGCTCGCGGAGCACATCCTCGACGCCGAGGAGCGTGAGTTCCTCGAGCCCCGGCTTGCACACCTACTCGGGCTGGCCGAGCACCAGGCTCGCGACCAGCAGGACCTCTTCGCCGCCTGGCGCCTCTTCTTCGAGCGGCTCGCCGAGAGCTATCCGACGGTGCTCGCCTTCGAGGACATGCAGTGGGCGGACGCGAGCCTGCTCGACTTCGTCGAGTACCTGCTCGACTGGTCACGGAACCACCCGCTCTTCGTGGTCACGCTCGCACGGCCCGAGCTTCTCGAGCGGCGGCCGACCTGGGGTGCCGGGCAACGGAGTTTTACGTCCCTCTACCTGGAGCCTCTCTCGCAGCAGGCGATGGAGGAGCTGCTGGCAGGCCTGGTGCCGGGGCTTTCCTCGGACGTCCGCGACCGCATCCTCGCGCGCGCCGAAGGCATCCCGCTGTACGCGGTCGAGACCGTGCGCATGCTGCTCGACCGCAGCCTCCTCGTCCAGGAAGGCTCCGCCTACCGGGTGACCGGGCCGGTGGAGGCGCTCGAAGTGCCGGAGACGCTGCACGCGCTCATCGCCGCCCGGCTCGACGGCCTCTCTTCCGAGGAGCGGCAGCTGCTCCAGGACGCGGCCGTTCTGGGCAAGACCTTCACGAAGGACGCATTGGCCGCGCTTGCAGGCGCCGACGCCGAGATCGAGCCGCTGCTCACGGCTCTTGCGCGCAAGGAGGTGCTCGGCGTGCAGGCAGACCCTCGCTCGCCCGAGCACGGGCAGTACGCCTTCCTCCAGGACCTCGTGCGGCACGTCGCCTACGAGACGCTCTCCAAGCGTGAGCGGCGCGCCCGTCATCTGGCCGCAGCCGAGTACCTCCGCGGCGCGTTCGCCGGCGACGAAGACGATGTGGTCGAGGTCATCGCAGCGCATTACGTCGCAGCCCACGAGGCTGCCCCGGACGCGGAGGACGCGTCCGAGATCAGAGGTCAGGCGCGGGCCATGCTCGTGCGGGCCGGAGAGCGGGCCGAGTCGCTCGCCGCGGCCGCGGAGGCGAGGCGTTACTTCGAGCAGGCAGCGGAGCTCGTGGAGGACCCGTTGGAAAGGGCCGTGCTGCTCGACCGAGCGGGCGCGATGGCCGCGAGGGCCGGAGACCCTGACTCGGCGCGCCGGCTCTTCGAGGAGTCGATCGAGCTCCACGAGGAGCACGGGGACACGCATGCCGCCGCACGCGTTCTCTGGAGGCTCGGGAGGCTCGACAGCCGGACCGGGCGCCGCGACGAAGCGCTGGCAAGGATGGAGCGTGCCTTCGCTGTCATCTCGGCCGACGAGCCCGACGAGGATCTCGCGCAGCTCGCAGCGCGTCTTTCGCTCGGGTACTGGTACAGCGGCGATCAGGAGCATGCGGCTGAGCGGGCCGACCTGGCGCTGGACATCGCCGAGGCGCATCTGTATCCGGCGGCGCTCGCGATCGCGCTCCGTGCAAAGGCGTTCGTCGTCTTCAGCCGAGGACACAACGAGGAGGCGGGGGCATTGCTGAGGCGCGCGCTCGAGATCGCGCTCGAGCACGACCTCGCCGAGGACGCGGGGACCTGCTACTTCCTCCTCTCCGACGGGTGCTTTCGTCGTGACGAGTACGCCGATGCGCTCGGCTACCTGGACGAGTCCCTTGCCTTTGCCCGCAAGCGCGGGGACCGGCCTTCGGAATGGTCGGTGCTGGCCGAGCGGACCTACCCCCTCGCCATGCTCGGGCGCTGGGACGAGGTGGTCGCGGCGAGCGATGAGCTCACCCCAGAGCAGGTCGAGTCCGGCGGACTCATGCTGAGCGTGCTCCAGTCAGCCGTCGAGATCCACATCCAGCGCGGCGAGCTCGAAGACGCCCGCCGGGTCCTCTCGATGTTCTCCCAGCTCGAGGAATCCACCGATGTCCAGGACCGCTCCTGCTATCTGGCGTCGCGTGCGGCGCTGCTCCGGGCGGAACGGCGGTTCCATGAAGCAGTCGCGGACGGCGAAGCGGCGATCGAGGAACGCCACACGCTCAGCATCAGCGCTCAGGCCGTCAAGCAGGGCATCGTCGAGGCGGTCGAGGCGGCGTTCCCGCTGGGCGAGCTGGGGAAGATCGACGAGCTGCTCGGGCTCGTCGAAGGCATCCCGGCCGGGACCCGACCTCCGTACCTCGACGCACAGGCGAAACGCTTCCGGGCGCGCCTGAATGCCGACTCGTCCGGCTTCGAGGCGGCGGCTGCCGGCTTCCGCGAGCTCGGACTTCCGTTTTGGCTCGCCGTCACACTGCTCGAGCACGCCGAGCTGCTCGCGGCGCAGGATCGCCGCGACGACGCGCAGCCGCTGCTCACCGAAGCGCGCGAGATCTTCGAGCGGCTCGAGGCAAAGCCGTGGATCGAGCGAACCGACCGCGTGCAGCCGGAAGTCGGAGTTCCCGCATGAACTGCGCGACCTGCGGCGCGGAGAATCGTGAAGGCCGGAAGTTCTGCGCCGAGTGCGGATCGACGCTTGCGCAGGCCTGTCCCTCGTGCGGCGCCGCGAACGAGCCGGGCGAGAAGTTCTGCGGCGAGTGCGGGACGGCGCTCACGGCCGAGCCGCGCCCCGCTGGAGGGCAGGTGCAAGCAGCGCCTGCAGCCGAGCGACGCCTCGTCTCCGTCCTCTTTGCCGACTTGGTCGGGTTCACAGATGCGTCGGAGGGGCGCGACGCCGAGGACACCCGCGAACTGCTCTCGCGCTACTTCGAGACCGCGCGCACCGTAATCGAGCGTTACGGCGGGACGGTCGAGAAGTTCATCGGCGACGCCGTCATGGCCGTCTGGGGAGCTCCCG
>VAWZ01000076.1:0-28751 GCA_005888365.1 Actinomycetota bacterium | reverse complement strand
TCGACGTCGTAAGCGCGCTGGGCGCCGAGGTCGGCGCGTCGGAGCTTCGGGCGCGTGCCGGAGTCCTGACCGGGGAAGCGGCAGTCACGCTCGGAGCGGAGGGCCAGGGGATGGTCGCGGGAGATCTCGTGAACACGGCCTCACGCATCCAGTCCGCCGCCGATCCGGGGACCGTGCTGGTCGGCGAGACGACGAAGCGAGCGACTGAGGCTGCGGTCGTCTTCGAGGACGCAGGCACGCACGCTCTGAAGGGCAAGACCGAGCCTCTCCAGCTCTGGCACGCGGCCCGCGTTGTCGGACTGCGCGGAGGAACGGTGAAGTTCGCCGGGCTGGAGCCGCCGTTCGGACCGCGAGCTTCGCCTCGTCAAGGAGCTCTTCCACGCCTCGGCGGAGGATCGGCGGGCGCATCTCGTCTCCGTCGTCGGCATCGGCGGGATCGGAAAGTCGCGCCTCGCCTGGGAGTTCGAGAAGTACATCGACGGCCTCGCCGGAGGGATCTGGTGGCACTCGGGTCGCTGTCTCGCATACGGGGAAGGCGTCGCTTTCTGGGCGCTCGCTGAGATGGTGCGCGGGCGAGCGGGAATCGTCGAGGACGAGGAGGGCGACGAGGCGAAGGCGAAGCTCGGAGCCGCGGTCGAGCAACACCTGCCCGACCCGCAGGAACGCCGGTTCGTCGAGCCCCGGCTCGCCCACTTGCTCGGCCTGGAGGAGGGTGTGGTCGGGGATCAGGAGAACCTCTTCGCGGCCGCGCGCATCTTCTTCGAGAGGCTGGCCCAGCAGGGACCGACGGTGCTCCTGTTCGAGGACATCCACTGGGCGGACAGCGCGCTGCTCGACTTCATCGAGTACCTGATCGAGTGGTCGCGAGACGTACCGCTCTTCGTTCTGACGCTTGCACGACCTGAGCTCGCGGATCGCCGTCCCACGTGGGGCTCAGGGAAGCGCAACTTCACCTCCATCTTCCTCGAGCCGCTTGCGAAGGACGTGATGGGGACGCTCCTCACGGGCCCTGTCCCGGGGCTTTCCGACGAGCTGCGCGAGCGGATACTCGAGCGGGCCGAGGGAATCCCGTTCTATGCGGTCGAGACGGTGCGAATGCTGCTCGACCGCGGAGTCCTCGTGCGCGAGGGCAACACGTACCGGGTCGCAGGCGAGATCGAGACCCTCGAGGTGCCCGAGACCCTGCAGGCGCTCATCGCCGCCCGGCTCGACGGCCTGACGCCGGACGAGCGCCGCGCGGTGCAGCGGGCGGCTGTCCTCGGCAGGACGTTCACGTTGCGCGGATTGTCAGCGGTGTCGGGCGTCGACGAACCCGCGCTCCAGCGGATCCTCACTTCACTCGTGCGGAAGGAGATCGTTTCGCTCAGCGCCGATCCCCTCTCGCCCGAGAGAGGCCAGTACGGGTTCCTCCAGGACCTCGTGAAGAAGGTCGCCTACGACACGCTCTCTCGCAAGGAGACGAAGGTGCTGCATCTCGCGGCCGCCGCCCATCTTCGAGGTCAGGGGGACGAGGACGAGATCGTCGAGGTCGTCGCCGCCCACTACCTCGACGCCTACCGGGCGGCGCCCGACGACGCAGACGCGGAAGAGGTGAAGGGCGAGGCGTGTGCGATGCTCGTGCGCGCGGGCGAGCGCGCCGCGTCCCTCGGCGCGAACTCCGAGGCCCAGGCGCGGTTCGAGGATGCGGCCGCGCTGGCGGAAAGTGCGGCCGTGCGGGCCCAGCTCTACGAACGGGCGGGGATGATGGCGTACGCGGGCACCCGCGCCGACGCCGCCGCGGAGCACTTCGAGTCTGCGATCGCCCAGTTCGAAGCTGGGAACGACGCGCACGCCGCTGCCCGCGTGTCGGCTCGGCTCGCCGAGGTGCTGTGGGACCGCGGGAGGATCGAGCAAGCAATCGACCGGATGGACAGCGCCTTCCAGGTCCTCGCGCGGGAAGAAGCAGATGCGGATCTCGCCGCTCTTGCGGCGCAGATCGGCCGGTTCATGTTCTTCCATGGCGATCTCGCGCTCGCACGAGAGCGGGTGGAAATGGCCCTCGACATGGCCGAGGCTCTCTCGCTGCCGGAGGTCCTCTCCGAGGCCCTCAACACGAAGGCGATCATCCTGATCGCGCACGAGCGGCCGAGGGAAGGACTCACGTTGCTCCGCTACGCCCTCGAGGTCGCCCTCGAGCACGACAAACCCTCCGCCGCGCTTCGCGCCTACTACAATCTCGCCGACTCGCTTGCTCGCGGAGACCGTTTCGAGGAGGGGGCGGAGACGGCGCGCGATGGCCTCGCGCTCGCCCGCCGGGTCGGCAACCGCTACTGGGAGTGGTCGTTCATGGCCCAGATGTATGCGCCCTTCGCGCTCGGCGAATGGGATGAAGTGCTCGCCATGCGCTCGGGGCTCCCGGAGGTCGATTGGTCGCAGGCACGACTTGCGTTCGCCGGGCTCCCAGCTAGCTGGGTTCCGATTCAGGTCCACCGCGGTCGACTTGCGGAGGCCGAGGCACTCATGGCCATGCTCGCGGAGCTCGAGACGTCCGCCGACGTTCAGGAGCGGATGCAATACGCCTGCGGTAAGGCACGCGTCCGACTCGCGCAGTCCCGTCCCGCAGAGGCACTCGCAGCGGCGGAGGCGTCGATGGGCGCGCGGGAGGCGATCGGGGTTTCGAGCGAGGCGATCAAGGAAGCGTTCGCGGTCGCGGTCGAGGCGGCCTTCGAGCTGGGCGACCTCGACAAGGCGCAGGAGCTGCTCGCCGTCGTTGACGCGCTTCCGCCGGGTCGTTCGCCACAGTTCCTGCAGGCGCTGGCGGCGCGATTCCGGGCGACTCTCGCGGCCCGGCGCGGAGACGCCGAGGAGGTGGAGCGGCTGTTCAAGCAGGCGGCTGGACGGTTTCGGGAGCTGTCGGTTCCCTTCTACCTCGCGGTGACGGCGCTCGAGCATGGCGAGTGGCTCGTCGCCGAAGGCCGCGCTGACGAGGCTGATCCCCTCCTCGCCGAGGGCCGTGAGATCTTCGAGCGGCTGGGAGCGCAGCCCTGGCTGGAACGGCTCGAAAGGGTCGGCGGCGTACGGGCAGAGGTGCCGGCGTGACCTGCGGGAGCTGCGGGCTCGAGAACCGGGCCGACGCGAAGTTCTGCCGCGACTGCGGGTCGCCCCTTGCGCGCACGTGCCCGAACGGGCATCCAGTGCCGGCGGAGGCTCGCTTCTGCGACGAGTGCGGCGCGGCCCTCGAGGCCGCCGCGTCGGCGTCGACGGCAGCCGCCCGGCCCGACGGGGCACCGCAGGCCGAGCGCCGCCTCGTCTCGGTCCTCTTCACCGACCTCGTCGGGCACACGTCCTTCTCCGAGGGACGCGACGCCGAGGACGTGCGCGAGCTCCTGTCGCGCTACTTCGAGACCGCGCGTACCGTGATCGAGCGCTACGGCGGGACGGTCGAGAAGTTCATCGGGGACGCGGTGATGGCGGTTTGGGGTACCCCCGTCACGCAGGAGGACGACGCGGAACGTGCCGTGCGCGCAGCCCTGGACCTCGTCGACGCGGTGCATGCTCTCGGGGCAGAGGCGGACATAGGGGGCCTCCGCGCGCGAGCCGGCGTGCTCACGGGAGAGGCCGCGGTCACGCTCGGGGCCGAGGGACAAGGGATGGTTGCCGGCGATCTCGTCAACACCGCTTCGCGCATCCAGTCGGCCGCTGAGCCCGGAGTCGTGTTCGTCGGCGAAGCCACCCGCCGCTCTTCCGAGGCGGCGATCGTCTTCGAAGAGGCCGGAACGCACACGCTCAAAGGCAAGGCGGAGCCGGTGGAGCTGTGGCGGGCGGTGCGGGTCGTCGGGCTGGTGGGCGGCGCGCTGAAGGCGACGGGGCTCGAGCCGCCGTTCGTCGGCCGGGAGCGGGAGCTACGTCTGGTCAAGGAGCTGTACCACGGCTCGGCCGAGGACCACCGGGCACATCTCGTCTCCGTCGTCGGCATCGGCGGCATCGGCAAGTCCCGTCTCGGTTGGGAGTTCGAGAAGTACATCGACGGCCTCGTGGGCGACGTCTGGTGGCATTCCGGTCGTTGCCTCGCCTACGGAGACGGCGTCGCATTCTGGGCTCTCGGCGAAATGGTTCGCGGTCGGGCCGGAATCCTCGAGGACGAGGACGCGACGTCGGCACGGAACAAGCTGCGCTCGGCGGTCGACGAGCACGTCGCGGATCCCGAGGAGCGCCGCTTCGTGGAGCCGCGTCTCGCGCATCTGCTGGGCCTCGACGAGAGCCCGCTCGGAGACCAGGAGAACCTGTTTGCCGCCGCGCGGATGTTCTTCGAGCGCCTCGCGCAAACCGGGCCGGCGGTGCTCCTGTTCGAGGACATCCACTGGGCGGACAGCGCGCTCCTCGACTTCATCGAGTATCTGATCGAATGGTCGCGGGACGTGCCGCTCTTCGTGCTTACGCTGGCTCGTCCCGAGCTCGCCGATCGCCGTCCGACCTGGGGCTCGGGCAAGCGCAACTTCACCTCGATCTTTCTCGAGCCGTTGTCGAGCGAGTCGATGGAAGTACTCCTCACCGGCCCGGTGCCCGGTCTCCCCGAGGAGCTTCGAGAGCGCATTCTCGCCCGGGCGGAAGGCGTTCCATTTTATGCCGTCGAGACCGTCCGCATGCTCCTTGACCGCGGCGTCCTGGTGCGGGAGGGCAACACGTATCGGCTCGCGGGCGAGCTCGAGACCCTCGAGGTGCCAGAGACCCTGCAGGCCCTCATCTCCGCGCGGCTCGACGGTCTCGCCCCCGACGAGCGTAGGGCCGTCCAGCAGGCCTCGGTGCTCGGGCGGACGTTCACGTCCAAGGGGCTCGCAGCCGTGTCAGGTTCGAGCGAGTCGGAGCTCGAGTCGCTCCTCTCGTCGCTCGTGCGGAAGGAGGTCTTCTCGCTGACGTCGGACCTGCTGTCGCCGGAGCGCGGCCAGTACGGCTTCCTGCAGGACTTCGTGAAGAAGATCGCATACGACACGATCTCGCGCCGCGAGCGAAAGGCGCTTCACCTGGCTGCCGCTGCACACCTCCGATCGCTGGGTGAGGAAGAGGAGATCGTCGAAGTCCTCGCCGCCCACTACATCGACGCCTATCGGGCAGAGCCGGAGGATGCCGACGCCAGCGAGATCCGTGACACCGCCCGCGAGATGCTCGTGCGGGCCAGCGAGCGAGCGGCTTCGCTCGCTGCAACCGCGGAGGCGCTGGCACACCTCGAGGTGGCGGTCGGGCTCGCGGACGATCCGGTGCTGCAAGCCGAGCTCCTCGAGCGCGCGGGGACGATTGCGCTGCACGGTGGCAAGCCGGATGCCGCCAAGGCGCATTTCGATAAAGCAATGGCTCTCTTCGAGCAGCAGGGAAGGACGCACGCGGCCGCCCGCGTGTCGGCCAGGGTCGGTTTCACCCTCTGGGACAGCGGCCGCGTCGAGGACGCAGTCGAGCTCATGGACCGCGCATTCGAGATCGTGTCGCAGGAGGAACCGGACGCCGATCTCGCCCAGCTCGCCGCCGAGCTGGGACGGGTCATGTACTTCGCCGGACAGACGGAAGCGGCCGGCGAGCGAATCGAGACCGCCCTCGATATCGCCGAGTCGCTGTGGCTGCCCGAGGTTCTCTCGCAGGCGCTGAACACGAAATCCCTGACGCTCCTCTCCCGTGGCCGGCCCCAGGAGTGTGTCGCGCTTCTCGAGTACGCCCTCAAGATCGCGTTGGAGAACGACATTCCCTCGGCGTCGCTTCGTGCGTACTTCAACCTTGCTGAGCTGTCGCTCCAGTACGACCGCTTCGAGGAGGCCCGCGACTACGTTGAGCGAGGCCTCGTGCTCGCTCGCAGAGTCGGGAGCGCCTTTTGGGAGCGGCGCCTGCTCGGGCAGAACTACCCGCTGTACGCACTCGGCGATTGGGACGAGCTCCTCGATCGTGCAAACCAGCTCCCCCTCGACCTTCTTCAGGAAGAGCGGGGGTCGTACGCTGCGTTTCTCCTCGTCGGTCCGCTCGTCCATCTGCATCGGGGGGACCCCGTCGCCGCACGGCGGCTCTTCGATGCCTTCTCCTCGGTCGGGATCTCGGCCGACGTCCAGGAGAGAGCTCAGCACGCAGCCGGTCTCGCGACGCTTCTCCACGCCGACGGCCGGCACGAGGAGGCACTCGAAGCCGCGCAGGAGGCGCTCGTCTCGCGGGAAGACCTCGGCGCAGGGAGCGAGCCGTTCCGCGAGGGGTTTGTCGCCGCCTCGGCTTCGGCGCTCGCCCTTGGAGACAACGAGCAGGTTCGCTTGCTGCTCGAGGCGATCGATCACATCCCTCGGGGCAAGGTCCCTCAGTCCTTACATGCGCACGCAGCGCGCGTGCGGGCGCAGCTCGCTGCGAGCGAGGGGGACTCGGAAGCCGCAGAATCGGGTTTCAAGCGCGCGTCCGGGACGTTTCGCGAGCTCGGAATCCCACTCTGGATCGGTGCAAGCCTGCTCGAGTACGCGGAGTGGCTCACCACCGAATCTCGAGCTGCAGACGCCGAGGCGCTCCTCAGCGAGGCCCGCGACATCTTCGAGCGACTCGAAGCGCGACCTTGGCTCGAGCGTCTCGAGAAGGTCGGCGGTGCCGAGAAGGTACCGGCTTGACCGACCCTGACGCGGCGCTCACCGCTGGCGCACGCGAGTCGATGCCCTTCGCCGAGCTGCTCGGAGTCGAGGTTCTGGCGGCCTCGTCCGAAGAAGTGCGGGCCCGGATCGCCTGGGAGGAACGCCTCTGCACGGCCGGCGGGGTCCTCCACGGTGGTGCGCTCATGTCTCTCGCCGACGCCGCAGGTGCCTACTGCACCTTTCTCAACTTGCCCGAGCGATCGGCCGGAACGGCGACGATCGAGTCGAAGACGAACTTCTTCCGCGCCGTGCGCGAGGGGCACGTCGTCGCAACGTCGAGACCGCTCCATCGCGGCAGGACGACCATCGTCGTCGAGACGGACCTGCACGACGCCGAGGGGAAGCACGTCGCGCGGGTGACGCAGACGCAGGCGGTTCTGGGCGCGTAAAGCTCCTTGAATGCGGGTACACCGTGGCCGGAAGGCCCGTGTACCGAAGCTCACCCTTCGACCGCTTCTCAAAGGGCGTGGCCCGTTTTGCGGGTCACCCGGTCGCGTTCGCCGGAGCCGTTCTCGTCATCCTCCTCTGGATGGTCAGCGGGCCCGTGTTCGGGTTCAGCGACACGTGGCAGCTCGTCATCAACACCGCCACGACGATCGTGACGTTCCTCATGGTCTTCGTCATCCAGAACACGCAGAATCGCGACGGCGCGGCGGTCCAGATCAAGCTGGACGAGCTCATCCGCGCCGTCGAGGGCGCACACAACGGGCTGCTCAACCTCGAGGAGCTGAGCGAGTCCGACCTCGAGGAGTTCAGGAAGCAGTACCTCGAGCTGGCCGAGGAGGCACGCAGCCGGGCTCCCATCGGCAAGTCCGATACCGGGACGCCCGAGCTCAGATCCTGATCAGGCCACCGGGAAGGCGATGTCGCAGACCTCGTCTTCGGGTCCAGCCGCGTCCCAGTCGGCGAAGTAGATCTCCCGCGGCGAGCAGTGGTCGACGGTCAGCCCGTGGGTGCGAATCCAGTCGGCGACGGCGTCGTAGGCCGACAGGATCTGCGGGAAGCCCACTTGCGCCTTGGTGATCCGGACATACGCCTCATGGTGCGCGGACTCGGGTCGCACGGCCACGTCCTTCGAGTCGTTCTGGTCGCCGCCGACTGGGACGCACACCTCGACGGGCCCGTCACTGTCCTCGTTCACGGCTCCGTGGTAGATGACGAACATCGGACCGGGAACGCCACAGCGCTTCTCCGTTCCCGCTGTCTCGATCCACCCCGGCAGCTCCGCGACGAGCAGATGTCGTTGCTCGGTCAGAACGGTCTGCTCGGGAACATCGCGCTCTTTCACGTCGTACATCTCGAAGCTCCCTTCTTCTCCCGACAGCTGGGTGCGGAGATGCTTTGCGAGCTCCCGCTGCGAGGCGAGCCGGCGCTCGGTCTCCTCCCAGTACGACTTCAGGAGCTCCGCTGCGTCTGCCCCCGGAGCCGCGACGACCTTCGCGACTTCGGTGAGCGGCATGTCGAGTCGCCGCAACATCGCGACTAGGCGCGCTGTCGCAAGCTGGCTCTCGCGATAGCGGCGATAGCCCGAGTCCTCGTCGACGAGCGCGGGCGTCAGCAGCCCCTGCCGGTCGTAGAGCCGGAGCGCTTTCAGCGACAGCCAGGACCGACGAGAGAACTCACCGATGCTGAGGAACGGATCCTCCGCCTCTGTCACGACACTCTCCACCTCGCGCAGCACCACGCGACTGACGTTACGGCCTGCCCTTGGGACAGACTCAAGACGAAGAGACAGACGTGCTACGCAGCTGCCGCAGCCGGAAGAGCCAGGATCCCGCGCAAGAACTGGCCCGTGTACGAATCCTCGACGTCGGCAACCTCCTCGGGCGTGCCCGTTGCGATCACCTCGCCACCGTCCTCCCCTCCCTCGGGGCCGAGGTCGACGATCCAGTCCGCCTGCTTGATCACGTCCAGGTTGTGCTCGATGACGACGACGCTGTTGCCGTTGTCGACCAGCTTCTGAAGCACCTCGAGCAGCTTCTCGATGTCCGCGAAGTGAAGCCCGGTTGTCGGCTCGTCGAGAATGTACAGCGTCTTCCCGGTTGCGATCTTCGAGAGCTCGGCGGCGAGCTTTACCCGCTGTGCCTCGCCGCCCGAGAGTGTTGTCGCCGGCTGGCCGAGCTTGATGTAGTCGAGCCCGACGTCGTGCAGTGTCTGCAGCCGCCTGCGGATCTTCGGGATCTTGGCGAAGAATTCGAGCGCCTCCTCGACCGACATTTCGAGCACGTCGGCGATCGACTTCCCCTTGAAGCGAACCTCGAGCGTCTCGCGGTTGTACCTGCGCCCGTGACACGTCTCACATGGCACGTACACGTCCGGCAGGAAGTGCATCTCGATCTTGATCTGGCCGTCTCCGCGGCACGTCTCGCAGCGACCGCCCCGAACGTTGAAGGAGAACCGCCCCGGCTTGTAGCCGCGCACCTTGGCCTCCGGCGTCAACGAGTAGAGCTCCCGGACGTGCGTGAAGAGGTCGGTGTAGGTCGCGGGATTCGAGCGAGGCGTCCGCCCGATCGGCGTCTGGTCGATTTCGATGACCTTGTCGAAGCACTCGATCCCCTCGACCCCGAGGTGGTCGCCCGGCTTCGTCCGCATCTTGTTGAGCCGGTTCGCGAGCGCCTTGTAGACGATCTCGTTGACGAGCGTCGACTTTCCCGAGCCTGAGACGCCGGTCACGCAGGTGAGCCGCCCGACCGGGAAGCCGACGTCGATGTCCTTCAGGTTGTGCATCGAGGCACCCCGGACGGTGAACCAGCCGCGACCGTCTTCGGCGCGGCGGTCGGGAACCGCGATGCGGCGTCGTCCGGACAGGAACTCGCCGGTCACCGAACCGTCGGTGCGCGCGATGACGTCCGCCGTGCCCTCCGCGACGACCACCCCGCCGTGCTCGCCCGCGCCGGGCCCGATGTCGACGATCCAGTCCGCCGAGCGCATCATCTGCTCGTCGTGCTCGACGACGAGCACGGTGTTCCCGAGATCGCGCAGGCGCTCGAGGGTCCCGATCAGCTTGCCGTTGTCGCGCTGGTGGAGCCCGATCGACGGCTCGTCGAGGATGTAGAGGACACCGACGAGCTGTGACCCGATCTGCGTGGCGAGCCGCAGCCGCTGCGCCTCTCCTCCCGAAAGCGTCTTCGCGGCCCGGTCGAGCTGGAGGTAACCGACGCCGACGTTGTCGAGGAAGGTCAGGCGCTCGCGCACTTCCTTCACTATGCGCCGCCCGATCAGCTCCTCCGTCTTGGTCAGCTCGAGCTCGTCGATGAAGCGGAGTGCGGCCGTCACGCTGAGCTGCGTGAACTCGTGGATCGACTTCTCCCCGATCGTGACGGCGAGGACTTCGGGCTTGAGCCGCGCGCCGTGGCATGTGGGGCACGGCCGGAAGCTCATGTACTCCTCGATCCGCTCGCGCTGCTGCGAGGAGTCGGTCTCCCTGTAGCGCCGCTGGAGGTTGGCGACCAACCCCTCGAACGCCATCGTGTACTGCCTCTTCCGTCCCATCCGGTTGCGGTAGGTAACGAGGATCCGGTCGCCGTCGGTTCCGTACAGGAAGCGGTCCTGCTCGTCGCTCGTGAGCTCGCGCCACGGGGTCTCGAGCGAGATCTCATAGCGATCGGCAATCGCCTGGATGACGCTGTCGTAGAAGCTCTGGCTCCCGATCGTCCACGGCACGAGCGCGCCTTCGGAGATCGAGAGAGACGTGTCCGGAACGAGCAAGTCGGGATCGATCTCGAGCTGCGCGCCGAGGCCGGTGCAGCGCGGGCAGGCGCCGTGGGGGGAGTTGAAAGAGAAGACGCGGGGCTCGAGCTCGGGGAGCGAGACGCCGTGATCCGGGCAGGCGAGGTTCTCCGAGAACGTGGTGCTCGAAAGTCCTCCGACTTTCGAGCCATCGCGCGGCGCCTTGCCGCTGCGCGGTCCGCCTTGGCGGTCCGCGCCATCAGACGACACCACGTCGATGACGACGAGCCCCGCGGCGAGCGACGTCGCCGTCTCGATCGACTGCGTCAGCCGCTGACGAAGGTCGGCCTTCATCGCGAGCCTGTCGACGACGACCTCGATCGTGTGCTTGAACTTCTTGTCGAGCTCGATCGGCTCCTCGAGCAACCGCTGCTCTCCGTCGACCTTGACGCGGGTGAAGCCGTCGCGGCGGAGCTCCTCGAGCACGTCCTTGTACTCGCCCTTGCGATCGCGAACGACCGGTGCGTTGACCGTGAACTTCGTACCCTCCTGCAGCCGCAGCACCTGCTCCACGATCTGGTCGAGCGACTGGCCGGCGATGGGCCGCCCGCAGATCGGGCAGTGGGGCCTGCCGACCCGCGCGTACAGGAGCCGGAGGTAGTCGTAGATCTCGGTCACCGTGCCGACCGTCGAGCGCGGGTTCCGAGACGTCGTCTTCTGGTCGATCGAGATCGCCGGCGAGAGCCCGTCGATCGAGTCGACGTCCGGCTTCTCCATCATCTGCAGGAACTGCCGCGCATACGCGGAGAGCGACTCGACGTAGCGCCGCTGCCCTTCGGCGTAGATCGTGTCGAACGCAAGCGAGGACTTCCCGGATCCGGAGAGCCCGGTGATGCACACGAGCGCGCGCCGCGGGATGCGGACAGTGACGTTCTTCAGGTTGTGCTCGCGGGCGCCGTGGACGACGAGTTGCTCAGTCGGCATCGGCAGACAAGTTTAGCCGACCGAACAGACGTTCGACTGGCGCGCGGTGGCGCACGAGGTGCCATGCTGGACTGCGTCACACGAGGGAGGTTTCACATGGCCGATGCAGGGCTCTTCATCGGTTGGGGGGCCGTGGCGCGTGGTCGCGAGAAGGAGGCCGTCGACCTCTTCAACGAGATCCTCGGTTACTACGGCCGCCTGCAGGAGGACGGCGACATCGAGAGCTTCGAGCCCGTGTTCCTCGAGGCGCACGGCGGCGATCTCGCCGGCTTCGTCCTCGTCCGCGGCGACGCCGAGAAACTGGCGTCGATCCGCGTGAGCGAGGAGTTCACGCAGTACACCATCCGCGCCGGTCTCGTCGTCGACAACTTCGGCGTCGTCGGCGCGGACATGGAAGGCCGGCTGCAGCAGCAGATGGCCTTCTACACGGAGCAGATCGGCGCGATCGCTTGACGCCGAGAGGCGGCGTGGGCGTTCGCCCACGCCGCCTCTCGGCCGCTTCGGCATCGAGCCCGTGGCTCGACCTAGCTGCTCTTGACCTTGATCTGGCCGCGAATCTCTCCGGCTGGATTCTTCTGCGTGTGGACGTTCACGTAGGTCTTGCCTGCCTCGAGGTCGTTCTCGATGCTCCGGGCAATCGTCGTCTTACCCGTCTGACCGTTCTTGCACGGCGCACAGAGTGCGACCAGCACGTTGCCGGCCTTGCCTGGCTTGCCTAGGTGGATGTGCGCCTGCATGGCCTTGCCCGACAGGTGCGAGAAGGTGAGCTTCCACGTGAGCTTCACCTTGCCGGTCTTGGGCTCGACGGTCGTGACGATGAACCGCCCCGTGGCGCCCGCCGGCACACCCGTCGGCTTCGGTACCTCTGCACCAGCCGTCAGCTTCGCGCCGAACTTGTAGATCTCACTCTGCGAGGCGGCGGTCGCCAGTCCGGCGAGCGTGAGCGCGATGACGAGCGCCGCACCAATCGTCTTGAGCATGTGCCCTCCTTGTGTTCGTTCCGCCCTGAACGGGCGTAACCGTTCATTCGGAGGGAACGCTGTGCCTGGATTGGAGGCGCGCCAGGGAGTTAAGCTCGAGCGCGCCGCCAGCGGCCGAAGATGAGGCCGCCGAGGGTCAGACCGAGTCCGAACGTTCCGAGCGCGAACGCGCCGATCGCAATCGTCTTGCGCCACAAGGAGAGCCGCCGCCAGCGGCCGATGGCCTCTTGCTTGTCGGCGCTCAGGGGCTCGCCGCGACGCTGCTTACGAACGGCTCCGCCTGCGCGAAGTCCGAGATACACGTCGTCGAAGATCTCGGGCGACTCGTTCGCCACGGATCGAGTGTATAGCCTCACCCGGCCGTGACCACGCGTCTTCTGCACGTATCCGACTTCCACCAGCGGCGTGACGACGTGCCCGCGCCGCTGGCGGCACTCCAGGCGCTGGCGGGCGATCTCGAGCCAGAGCTGTTGCTCGTGACAGGCGACGTCGCACACCGTGGCAAGCAGGACGAGCTCGAACGGGCAGCCGAGCTCGTTCGCGGCCTCGAAGTCCCTTTTCTCGCCGTTCCCGGGAACCACGACATTCCGTTCACCCACGCGCGCTTCACGACGCCCTTTGCCGCATGGGAGCGCGCGTTCGGGGAGAGGGAGCCCGTCTACCGCTCGGACCATCTCGTCGTCGTCGGCCTCAACTCCGTTCGTCCGTGGCGACAGCAAGGTGGCGCACTCGAGCAAGCGCAGCTAAAGAGAGCTGCGGCGGAGTTCCAGGGCGTTCCGTCCAGTGCGCTTCGCGTCGTCGCCCTTCACCACCCCCTGGCGGCGCCGCCCTGGCGCGCTCGGCATAAGCGCCCGCTCAGACGACGGGACGCCGTTCTGCAGTCGTTGGCCGGTGCGGGCGTCGAGCTGGTCGTCGCCGGACACGTTCACCAGGCAGGAATCGCCGAGCGGCACGAGTTCGAGGTTCTGGACGAGCCCCGCCGATCGCTCGTCCTCGCGACCGTCCCCGGCTTCGGCCGTCCTCGTCCCCGCCGCAAGGGAGAGGCGCAAGGCGTCAACGTCTACGACGCCGACGAGGAGTCCCTGACCGTCACAACCTTTACCTGGGACGGAAACGATCTCGCACAGGTTGGAAGACGTACGTTTTCGCGCCGGTAGAGTCCGGCGCGGTGGATGCAGCCCTTGCGGAGCTGAGACGACGTCTCGCCGAGATCGCTGATCTCCGTCGCGCGGAGAAGATCCTGACCTGGGACCTTGCAGTCTGGATGCCTGCTTCGGGCTCGGAGGCGCGTGCCGCGCAGCTCGCGGCGCTCGAGACCGTGATCCACGAGCGGTTCGTGGACGACCGGGTCGGGGAGTTGCTCGACGAGCTGGAGCCGTACGGCGCTTCGCTTCCCGCCGACTCCGACGACGCGCGCCTGCTGCAGGTCACGCGCCGCGACTGGGAGAAGACACGACGCGTCCCGCGCGAGCTCGTAGCCGCACTCGCCAAGAACGGAGCGGAAGCGTACGAGGCCTGGGTCAAGGCGCGCGAGGCATCGGACTTCGCGGCGTTCAGGCCCTGGCTCGAGCGCGGTCTCGAGCTGCGCCTCCGCTATGCAGAGTGCTTCGCCCCGTACGACGATCCGTACGACGTTCTGCTCGACGACTACGAGCCGGGCATGCGGGCGGCGGACGTTCGCGCGATCTTCGAGGTTCTCGAGCCCGAGCTCGTCTCGCTCGTTGCCGAGCACGCCTCCGACGAGAGGGACGACTTCATGCGCGGGCCCTTTGCAGTCGACGCCCAGCATGCGCTCTCCCTGGAGATCATCGAGCGGTTCGGCTTCGCACCCCACGACTACCGGCTCGATCGGACCGTGCACCCGTTCATGACCTACTCGGGCCTCAAGGACATCCGAATCACAACCCGCTACGACGAGAACGACATCAACTCCCTCTTCACCGCGATGCACGAATGCGGCCACGGGCTCTACCAGTACGGCGTCGCGCCCGAATACGATCGCACGCCTCTCGAGACGGCTCCCGCGGAGACGGACTTCTCGATGGCACTGCACGAGTCGCAGAGCCGCCTGTGGGAGAACGTCGTCGGTCGTTCTCTCCCCTTCTGGCGCTGGTTCTACCCGCGCGTCCAGCAGACGTTCCCCTCCGTCCTCGGGAACGTGCCCGTCGAGGCCTTCCATCGAGCGGTGAACCGCGTTCGCCGCACCCTGATCCGCGTGGACGCCGACGAGACCACGTACGGGCTGCATGTCATCCTCCGCTTCGAGCTCGAGCAGGAGCTGCTCTCGGGACGGCTCGCGGTCCCCGATCTTCCCGTGGCCTGGAATACGCGCGTGTTCGAGCTGCTCGGGCTGGACGTGCCCGACGACGCGTCAGGCGTGCTCCAGGACGTCCACTGGAGCGACGCCTCGTTCGGCTACTTCCCCACGTACCAGCTCGGGAACGTCCTCTCCGTGCAGATCTGGGAGAAGGCGAAGGAGGCGATCCCGAATGTCGAGGAGCAGATGGAGCGCGGCGACTTCTCGGCGCTTCACTCCTGGCTGCGCGAGAACCTCTACTCGCTAGGACGGAAGTTCACGCCTGCGGAGACGATCGAGCGCGTCGCGGGCGGGCCGATCGACCCTGGTCCGTACGTGCAGTACCTGCGCGACAAGCAGGGGATGCTGGCAGCGGCCTGACGGACGTTACGCCGCGGTTCCGAATCGAGCCGCTGCGCGTTCGCGAGCGCGAGCCGCGACGACCTCGCGGTCGCGCGCGGGAGCCGTTGTCACGAGCCGCTCGAGCAGTTTGCCCGTGGCCGCGGCGACCTCGCCGACGGCTTCCGCGAAGACACGCTCGTTCACGTGTGAGGGCTTCGTGTAGCCGCTGACCTTGCGGACATACTGGAGCGCGGCCTCCTGGATCTCCTCGTCCGTGGCGGGCGGCTCGAAGTTGTGGAGCGTTCTGATGTTCCGGCACATGCGCCGAGCGTAGCGGCCGACCGGCCGCACCGGGTGGTCATCGGACGGGACGGCTGGTCACCCAGCCCTCGGCTGGCGCGACCGATTGCTCGCCGGTCATATGCTTCCGCGCGTTGGCGATCCGGATCGTCCTGGCTGAGGACAACTACCTCGTGCGGGAGGGCATCCGGCGCTTGCTGGAAGCCGAACCCGAGGTCGACGTGTTGGCGACGTGCGAGGATCGCGAGTCGCTCCTCGAAGCAATAGAGGAAAAGCGACCCGACGTCGTGCTCACCGACATCCGAATGCCCCCGACCGACACGGACGAGGGCATTCGCGTCGCGGACGAGCTGCGCGACACGCATCCGGAGATCGGCGTCGTCGTGCTCAGCCAGTTCCTGGATCCGCAATACGCGTTGGCGCTGCTCGATCGCGGCGCGGATCGACGCGGCTACCTACTCAAGGAGCGGGTGCGCGACCTCGCCCAGCTCGTCGGCGCAATCCGCGAAGTCGCTGCGGGCGGATCGGTGATCGACCCGAAGGTGGTGGAATCGCTCGTTGCTGCAAGGTCGCACGTCGACGACTCCCCACTCGCCGATCTGACGCCACGCGAACGCCAGATCCTCGAAGAGATGGCACAGGGGAAGTCGAATGCCGCCATTGCGCAATCGCTCTTCATCACGGAACGGTCCGTCGAGAAGGTGATCCATGGGGTCTTCCTCAAGCTCGGCCTGACCTGGCAGCCCGACATCAACCGTCGGGTGAAGGCGGTTCTCGTCTACCTGTCCGAGGAAGGAGCTCGGCCCGAGACGCCCAGATCTCTCTGAGCGTGCGAGCGCCGAAGCGATCCTTCGGGAGGAACGCAAGGGCGCCCGACTCCGCAGCGGCGGCCGCAACGTCCTCGACTCGATAGCTCGAGACCAAGATCACGGCCGTCTCGGGTCGTGCGGCAAGGATCCGTCGCGTTGCCTCGAGCCCGTCCATTCCCTCCATGTGGACGTCCATGAGCACGAGGTCGGGCTCGAGACTCGCCGACGAGCTGACTGCGGCTTCTCCCGAGTCGGCCTCATCGACGAGCTCGAACTCGGGCATGACGTCGAGCACCGCGCGTGCTGCCTTCCGGAAGGGGCGCTGGTCGTCGACGACGAGCACGCGAACCGGGCCGATCGCCACTTCAGCTTCCGAGCGGAATCGAGCCCGAGATCGTCGTCCCGCGGCCCGGGGCGGAGTCGATTTGCAGCGACCCTCCGATCGCACCGACGCGGTCGCGCATGTTGGTCAAACCCACACCGGAGCGGCCGCGCTCGGGATCGAAGCCGGCTCCGTCGTCTGCCACGTCGAACCGGAGCTCCTCCGCCTCCTGCCAGGCGTTGACGGTCGCCGTCGCCCCTTCCCCTGCGTGCTTCGCTGCGTTTTGGAGCGCCTCGAGGCAGCAGAAGTAGACCGTCGCCTCGACGTCGGGCTCGTAGCGCGTGATGCCGTCCACTTGGATACGCGTCCTGATCGGCGCACTCCCGGCCGCAGCGGTCAAGGCCTCGGGGAGGCCTCGATCCTGGAGCAGCGGCGGGTAGATGCCATGGGCCAGATCGCGTAGCTGCTCGAGCGCCTCCTGGACGTCGTCGCCGAGGGCGTCGAGCATCTCCATCGCCTTCTCCGGCTCCGAATCGGCGAGGTCGCGCGCGAGACGCATGCGAACGGCGAGCCCGATCAGGTGCTGCTGCGCGCCGTCGTGGAGGTCGCGCTCGATCCTCCTCCGCTCCGCGTCCGCGGCCGAGACGACGCGAGTCCGGGAGGCTCGAAGCTCCTCGGTCTGCTCGTCGACCCGAGCCTCGAGAGTCTGGTTCCACTCGGCCAGCTCGGCTGCCTGGGCCTCGATGGTGTCGTGGTAGTGCTTGATCCTGACGAGCGAGCGGACCCGGGCCAGGAGCTCCTCCTGATCGAAGGGCTTCCTGATGAAGTCGTCCGCGTCGGCCTCGAGGGCGTTCACTCGGACCTCGGTGTCGCTCGAGGTGATCATCACCACCGGCAGAAACCGAGTCGCCGGGTCGGCCCGCAGCCGCCGGCACACCTCGTAGCCGTCCATCCCGGGCATCTGGATGTCGAGGAGCACGAGGTCCGGCAGGTCGGCAGCCACCCGCTCGAGCGCCTCCGACCCCGAAGAGGCGGAGGTGACCGTGTAGCCGTTGGGGCTCAGGACGGCCTCGAGGAGACGGACGTTCCGCGGAACGTCATCGACCACCAGGACCTTCGGGTTCGCGTCCGAGCTCACCTGCGCGCTCACTCGATCTCCCTGCCTGCGCAGTAACGCCGCACCTCGTCGGGGAAATTCGTCACGCTGATCGGCTTCTCGAGGTACCCGTCGAAGCCCTCGGCCAGGAACCTCTCCCGATCTCCCTTCATGGCGAACGAGGTCAGGGCGACGACGGGTATCGGCGCCGTTCGCTCGTCCTCCCTGAGTCTGCGAAGCGCGGCCGTTCCATCCATGTCCGGGAGGCGAATGTCCATCAGGATCACATCGGGAAGGTGCTCGGTAGCGAGCGACACGCCCTCTCCGCCGCTTCCGGCCTGGACCGTTCGGAACCCGGCGAAGCGAAGCACGTCCCGAGCGAGCTTCACATTCTTCTCGTTGTCGTCGACGATGAGGACGAGCTCGTCGGCCATGGCCTACTCCGCCTGCCTTACGGGCAAGGTGAAGCGGAACGTGCTCCCAGCTCCCGCGCCGCTCTCGACCCACAGGCGTCCTCCGTGAAGCTCGATGAACTTCCTGGAGAGTGGCAGTCCCAGCCCCGTGCCCTGGTGCCCGCTGCCGCGGTCTCCGCGCGCCTGACCGAACTCCTCGAAGATCAGCTCCTGGTCGTCAGCCGCGATTCCCGACCCCGTATCGGCGACCGTAACCTCCACCACGCCGTCGCTCATCTGCGCGGAAACATCTACTCGCCCGCCCGGCGGCGTGAATTTCACGGCGTTCGAGAGCAGGTTGAACACCACTTGGCGCAGCTTGCGCTCGTCGGCCTGAATCAGGATCTCATCGGGTTCGACGGTGAGGCCGAGAGTGATCCCGGCCCGGCTCGCCCGCTCCCCGTGCATGGTCAAACCGCTCCTCAAGGCCTCGGGAACCGAGACGTCGGCCAGGTCGAGCTCCATGCGGCCGGCCTCGACCTTCGACAGATCGAGGATGTCGTTGATCAGAGACAGGAGGTGCCGCCCCGCGTCGAGGACGTCGTCGACGTAGCCGAGCTGCTGCTCGTTCAGCTCGCCGAACATCTGCCGCTGCAGCACCTCCGAGAACCCGATGATCGCGTTCAACGGGGTTCGCAGCTCGTGCGACATGTTTGCGAGGAACTCCGACTTGTGCCGGCTGACGGCCTCGAGCTCCTCGTACAGCCTTCCGAGCTCGTCGCTCATTCGATTGAGGTTCGCCGCCAGCGCTCCGAGCTCGTCTCGATTCGGCACTTTCAGGTGCTTCGAGAAGTCGCCGGAAGCGATCTCTGCCAGGCGCTCGTCCGTTCGCTGGAGGGGCTCGGTCACCGACCAAGAGAGCACGAAGCCGAGGAGCAGCGCGAGAACGACGCTTCCCGCCCCCACTCCGATGAAGAGGTTTCGCGAGGCCGCATACGCACTCCGGTTCTGGGCGATGAGGGCGTCGGTCTGCGCCCGCGTCGTGGTTGCAAGCTTGTCGGTGAGGGCGCCGAGATCGTTGTCGGCGTTGACCGAATCGGCGAGGATCGGCTGATTCGTCTTCGCCGGTGCCCCGGCCTTGTCGTTGGCGATGATCGTCTTCAGCGCCCGCGCGAATCGTCCGTAGTCGAGCCGGATCCGCTCGAGCAGGGCCTCGTCTTCGGGTGGAGGCACGAATCTGAACCTGGTCTCGTTCGTCGCGGGGGCGACCTGAGAGAGCGCGGTCGCAATGGTCTGGTCGACAAGGGTCCAGCTACGGCCGCCGGGCACACGTACCGCGTTGCCTCCGTTGTAGGTGTTGAAGTTGGGGTTGTTCGCGCCAGCCCGCAGCCCGAGCAGCTGTCGGAGCTGCTGCGCCTGTGTCTGAATCCTCTGGTAGGTGGCCGCCCGAAGCTGTAGCGTGCCCAAGCGCTCGACGCGGGCGTTCGATTGCCCTAGCGCACGGAGACCAAGCGCGCCGACGACCACGATGAGCGCGACGATCCCGACGAAGGCGACGAGGAGCTTCGTCCGCACCCGCCAGGGGATGCGGGCGACAACCCGCACGAGCGGATTGTCGGCCCGACCCGATCTCGTCCCCCGCTCGGTGACGGGCGGTCCTCGAAGCGCATCAGACCGGGCCATCAGCGACGCCTTAGGGTCTGAGGATGGGCGTGGCTGCCGCGGAGCTCACGATCAACCACTTGCCATTGATCTTCTGGACGTTCTGATCCGCACCCACGACCGCCGCAACCTTCTGTGTCTTCGTGTCGATGTAGTGGCACTCGAAGTAGAGCGTGCCCTTGTCGCCGTTGACCGTGGTCCGAATCTTGTAGGCCGGCGTGTCCGAGAGCCAGTGGTTCACGGGCTGGAAGGGAGCCGCCTTCGTCTCGAAGAACTTGCGGATCTCCGCTTTCCCGGTGAGCGTCGCCGTGCCGTTGTCGAACGTTGCGTCCGGCGCCCATAGCGTCATCATCAGGTCGACGTTCTTCGTCGACGAGGCCTTGTGCCAAACCCTCTCGATTTGGTCGATCGCATACAAATCGGCGTCTCTCTGCACGGTTTGGTTCGAGGCCGAATTCTGGCTCGAACCGCCGCAGGCGGTGAGCGACAGCGTCAGCACGAGGCCCACCAGGCCCGTGACCAGAGTCCATCTCATGTTCCTGACTCCTCCCTTTCTCCCGAGCTCGATTGACGGCACACGTTCCGGCCGCCCGATCTGCGCACGACGTGAAAGCGCCTGATCCTCCTCTCTTCAGGAGAGAGACGCAACGTCATCGGCTGAACCTCCGAGTCGGTAGGCGAGGACGGGTGTCTGACGGCCCTTCACGATCTCAGGGGGAAGCGGAACGGCTTCCAGGGATCCCGGGAGCAAATCCCTGGTCGCCTCGCTGGCCACGATCTCGCCGCCGCTGGCCTTCGCCTGGAGGCGGTGCGCGAGGTTTACGGTGTCCCCGACGATGCTGTACTCGAGCCGCTCGTCCGACCCGAGGAGTGCAGCCGCGACCTCACCGGTGGACAGGCCGATTCCGAGCCCGAACGGAGGTAGGTCAGTCGCCAGCCAGCGGTCGTTGAGCGTGCTCTGACGATCGAGCATCCCCTGCGCCCCGCCGAGCGCCCGGACCGCATGATCGTCCTGCGCCTCGGGAGCGCCGAAGACGGCGAGAACCGCGTCGCCCGCAAATTGCATGACCGTGCCCCCGTGCTCCAGGATCGCGCTGCTCATCCGAGCGCGATGCTCGTTCAGCTGAGCGGCCAGTCGGGCCGAGTCCGACTGCTCCGCGATCCCGCAGTAGCCGCGGACGTCGGACATGAGGACCGTGACGACGAGCTTCGCGGTCTCGCCAATTCGGGCACCGTCGTTTCGCAGCCGCTCGGCGATCCCGCCTGGAAGAAAGCGGCTCAGCGCTTCACCTTGCTCCTCCCTCTCGACGATCGCCTGGTGGAGCAGCCGAAGGAGCCGGAGCGACTCCTCGGCGCCTGCTGACGCCCCCCGTGCGAGCTCCAGGAACAGCTGCTCGATCTCGTCGGCGACCGCAGCGGGTGTCGTGGCCCGCGCGAGCGCGATCGCTTTGATCGGCGTTCCCTGCGCGACGAGGTGCAGAAGCTCGTGCTGGCTCTGGTCCAGACCCGCGCTGTCCCCGGCAACCGGCGCCTCGAGAGCCGAGACGATGATCGGGTCGAGCATCGAACGGCCCGTCGCGACGCGCCGGACCGCGTGGGCGAGCTGGTCCCCGTCGGCGACGCGATCTTTGAGCAGATACGCCCAGCCAGACCCCTCGGCGCCGAGCAGCGAGATCGCATATCCAGGCTCGGCGTACTGGGAGAGGATGACCACGCCCGTGCCCGGCTGACGCAGACGAACCTCTCTTGCCGCATCGATGCCCTCGCGCTGGAATGCCGGGGGCATCCGAATGTCCGTAACGAGGACGTGCGGCTGCAGGCGGTCTATACCCGCGATCACCTCGTCGTACTCGGATGCCTCGCCGACGACCTCGAGGTCGGGCTCGCGCGCCAGCAGCGCCTTCACGCCTTCGCGGACGATCACGCTGTCGTCGGCGAGCAAGACCCTGATGCAGTCGCCGCTCACAGCAGGAATCTGACCCGACGACATCGGCAGGTCAAGGAGCCCTCCACGTGCACGAGAAGGGTGCTAGCCCCCTTTTGCATTCACCTGCTCGCTCCGTTGTCCGGTCGAACCGCGCGTCGTACGGTCGGACGGCACCGATCGGAGGCAACTGAGGAGGAAAACGATGAGGAGAGGGAGGAATCGACGATGAAGGTATTCGGATCGAAGAGGGCGGTAGCACTCGCGCTCACCCTGCTCGGACTCGGCATCGTGGGGACTGGGATCGCGCTCGCCGCCGTGACGAGCCAGCAGGTGCTGTTTCCACCGAACAATGCGGCCAACTCGGGCGCAGCGAACATCCGCATCGTCCACACGGTCGCGAACGACTTCGACTCGGGCTGGCACACACACCCCGGGCCGGCAATCGTCCAGGTCCAAGCCGGCAACTTCAAGATCTACCAGGGCAGCTGCCAGCCGACAGTCGTGCAAAAGGGCGAGACGTACATCGAGATTCCGGGCGTCGCTGTCCGCGCCGTCGCCGACGGCCCGGTCGAGTGGACGACGACCCTGGTCATTCCGGGACCGTTCGGGGGCAGTCCAGCGCCGCCGGCTCAGACGAATCTGACCACGAATCCCTGCGCCTAGCGATCGAAGAAGCGAACACGAAGGCGGCGCGTCTGCGCCGCCTTCGGCTTCTCAGGCCTCGGCGAGCGCCATCAGCTCGCGGCGGAGGTCTTTGATCTCGTCCCGGAGCTTGGCCGCGTACTCGAAGCGGAGCTCCTCGGCCGCGAGGTACATCTCCTCTTCGAGCGTGACGACCAGCTTCTCGAGCTCGTCCCGCGACATCCCCTCGACCTCGACCTTCCCACGGCGGCGGCGCGCCGGCACGTTCGGCGACTCGAGCGCGAGCAGCTCGGCGATGTCCGAGACGCCCTTGACGATCGTCTCCGGCGTGATCCCGTGCTCCTCGTTGTAGGCGATCTGGACTTCGCGACGCCGGTTCGTCTCCGACATCGCCTCGTGGATCGCCTCGGTCACCTTGTCCGCGTACAGGAGCACCTTCCCGTTGACGTTGCGAGCCGCACGCCCGATCGTCTGGATGAGCGAGGTGCGACCGCGGAGGAAGCCCTCCTTGTCCGCGTCGAGCACCGCGACGAGCGAGACCTCCGGCAGGTCGAGGCCCTCGCGCAAGAGGTTCACGCCGACGAGCACGTCGAACTCGCCGAGGCGGAGCTCACGGATGATCCGGATGCGGTCGAGCGTGTCGATCTCCGAGTGGAGGTAGCGCGCTCGCACCCCGGCCTCTAGCAGGTAGTCGGTCAGGTCCTCGGCCATCTTCTTCGTCAGGGTCGTGACGAGCGTGCGCTCGCCGGCTTCCTCGCGCCGCCGGATCTCGTTCAGCAGGTCGTCGATTTGATTGCGCGTCGCCCGCAGCTCGACCTCCGGGTCGACCACGCCGGTCGGCCGAACGAGCTGCTCCGCGATGACCTTCGAGCGGGAGAGCTCGAACGGCCCGGGAGTCGCGGAGACGAAGACGAGCTGCTCGACCTTCCCCAGGAACTCGTCGAAGCGGAGCGGCCGATTATCGAGCGCCGACGGCAGGCGGAAGCCGTAGTCGACGAGGGTCTGCTTACGCGAGCGGTCACCCTCGTACATGCCGCCGAGCTGGGGGACGGTCTGGTGCGACTCGTCGACGAAGACGACGAAGTCCTCTCCGAAGTAGTCGATGAGCGTGAAGGGATGCGAGCCGGCAGGCCGGCCTTCGAGCACCCGCGAGTAGTTCTCGATGCCGTTGCAGAAGCCGAGCTCCTTCAGCATCTCGAGGTCGTACTCCGTGCGCTGACGGATGCGGTGTGCCTCGAGCATCCGCCCCTCGCTCTCGAACGTCGCGACCTGCTGCTCGAGCTCGAAGCGGAGCTCGTCGACCGCCCGCTCGACCGTCGGACGCGACGTGATGTACTCGGTCGCCGGCCAGATCGCGAGGTTGTCCATCTTCGCGTAGACCTCGCCGGTCAGCGGGTCGAAGTGCGTGATCTGCTCGACCTCGTCACCGAAGAACGACACGCGATAGGCGGTCTCGCCGTTCGCCGGCTGGATCTCCATCACATCGCCCTTGACACGGAAGCGCCCGCGCCCGAGAACGGTGTCGTTGCGGACGTACTGGCTGTCGATCAGCTTCCGCAGCACCTCGTCGCGGTCGTGCTCCTCTCCCACCTCCAGAACGAGCAGCCGCTCGCGCCACTCCTCTGGCGAGCCGATGCCGTAGATGCAGGAGACCGAGGCGACGACGACGACATCGCGGCGGGTGAGAAGAGACGCAGTCGCGGAGAGCCGGAGGCGGGCGATGTCGTCGTTCTGGGACGAGTCCTTCTCGATGTAGAGATCGGCCTGCGGGATGTAGGCCTCGGGTTGGTAGTAGTCGTAGTAGGAGACGAAGTACTCGACCGCGTTCTCAGGGAAGAACTCGCGGAACTCGTTGCAGAGCTGTGCGGCGAGCGTCTTGTTGTGTGCGATGACGAGCGCGGGCTTCTGGACCTTCTCGATGATCCAGGCCATCGTCGCCGTCTTCCCGGTGCCGGTCGCTCCGAGGATGGTCTGGAAGCGGTTGCGGTCGGCGATCGACGACGCGATCTCGGCGATCGCGCGAGGCTGGTCGCCGGTCGGCGAATAGACGTCCGTCGTGCGGAATTCGCGCATCGGGGTTAGCGTAGCCGCGTTTGGCGGGACCACCGGTCGCGCGAAAAGCGGAGACCGCGCGACGGTGGCGGCCCTCTCCCGTAGCCAGCGACGGGCTCGGGTCAGTGTCGTTTGGCTAGCTCGATTCCGCCTTTGATTCCTCTTTCGATTCGGCCTCGGACAGCGTAGCCATGAGTGCTTCTACCCAGGCGTCGAGCTCGTCCGGCGTCCCGGTGTTCACGTACGCGAAGTCGGCCCGTTTCACCTTTTCGTGGTCGGGGATGAGCCGTGCCTCGCGCCCGTCCGACGGAGCGCCTCGCGCTTCTCGGAGCTTCCTGGGCGCGGTGATGGCGACGATCTTGTCGAAGCGCGACTCGGCTCCGACCTCGTACAGGAGAGGCACCTCCGTGACGCAGACGAGCGGCGGATTCGGAAGCTTCGCGAGCTGCTCACGCCAGCTCAGGTACTCGCGAGAGACGAGCGGATGCAGCAGCTTCTCGAGCCAGTCGAGGGTCGTGCGGTCGCGAAAGACCCGGACTCCGATCAGGTCACGGTCCGGCGTCCCGTCCTCGCCCAGGATCTCCTGGCCGAAGCGCTCGACGAGCGCGCGCCTTACCTCCGGATCGGACTTCAGGAGGTGGTGGACGATCTCGTCGCTCGAGACCGTCGCCGCCCCGTGACGGCGAAACGACTCGAGGGCCGTGCTCTTTCCGGCGCTGATTCCGCCGGTGATCGCGACGGCGAGCGGGCGGCTCAACGGAGCGGGCTAGGCCGCGGCGTCAGGCTCGTCCGGTGCCGCTTCGGCGGCAGCGGAGTCTTCCGGCTCGACCTCGGCCTGCGCCGTTTCAGCCGGCCCAGCTTCATCCGGCCCAGCGTCAGCCGGCCCAGCGTCAGCCGGCCCAGCGTCGGATAGCTCAGCTTGAGACGGCTCAGCCTCGGACAGCCCAGCCTCAGCCGGTCCAGCCTCAGCCGGTCCAGCCTCGGGCGACGCATCTGCGATCTCGGACACCGCCAGCGCCTCGTCCGACTCGGTCTCCTCGGCCCCCTCGGCCTCTGCAACGGGCTCGCCGCCTTCGACTTCCTCGGCGAGCTCCTCCGCGGTCTCCGCAGCCGACGACGCGGGGAACGCCTCCTCGCTCAGAACGAGCTCGGGAGTCGTGTGCACCGACTCGGCGCCGTCGGCGCGCGGGACGGGCTGCTCGCCCTCCTCGACGCGCTTCAGCGAGAGCGAGAGGCGGCGCCGGTCGCCGTCGATCTCGAGGATCCGGACATTCACCGCCTGTCCCTGTGCGACGACCTCGCGTGGGTTCTCGACGTGATGTGCGGCGAGCTCCGAGATGTGCACAAGGCCCTCGACCCCGGGGAGGATCTCGACGAACGCGCCGAAGGTGACGACCTTGGCCACCCGGCCCTCGACGACGTCCCCCTCGCGGTAGTTGTCGAGGACCTGCTGCCAGGGATCGCTCTGGGTCTGCTTGAGGCCGAGTGAGATGCGCTGGCGCTCGCGGTCGATGTCCAGCACCTTGACCTTGACGGTCTGGCCGATCTCGAGAACCTCGGACGGGTGGTTGACGTGGCTCCACGAGAGCTCGGAGATGTGGATCAGGCCGTCCATTCCGTCCAGGTCGACGAAGGCGCCGAAGTCGACGATGTTCGAGATCTGACCGTCGATCACGTCGCCCGGGTTCAGCCGGTCGAGGATCGCCTGCCGCATCTCCTTCCGCTCGTCCTCGAGCACCGCGCGGCGCGAGAGGACGACGTTGTTCCGGGAGCGGTTGAGCTCGATGACCTTGCAGCGCAGCTCGCGGCCCAGGAACTCGTCCAGGTCCTGGACGCGGCGGATGTCGACGAGCGAGGCGGGAAGGAAGCCGCGGACGCCGAGATCGAGGATGAGGCCGCCCTTGACGACCTCGATCACCTTGCCGAGTACCGGCTCGCCCGATTCGGCTGCCTCTTCGATCTTCTTCCAGGCGAGCTCGAACCGCGCGCGCTTCTTGGAGAGGATGAGCCGACCTTCGGTGTCCTCCTTCGTGAGGACGAGCGCGTCGATCTCCTCGCCGACGGAGACCTCGTCGGCCGGGTTGACGGCTCGGCGGATGGTGAGCTCGGCGACGGGGATGACACCCTCGGACTTGTAGCCGATGTCGACGAGGACCTCGTCCTTGTCGACTCGGACGACCGTTCCGTGGACGACCTCGCCCTCGTTGATCTCCGGGAAGGCGGCGTCGTAGTCCGGAACGAGCTCCCCGTTGGGGCCCGTCGTCCACACGCCGTCTTCTGCAGTCGTGGGCTTTTCGGCGGTCTCGTTCGCCATTCGAGCCGCGGAGTATAGCCGGGCGAATGCAGGCAAATGGGACGCGGCAGGTCGCGGCCCGGAAACCGCGGTGACTAGGCCTTCGCCTCCGCCCAGTCGTCCCCGACGCCGACGTCGACGGCGAGCGGCGGGTCGAGCGGATACGCGCCGACCATCTCCTCCCGCACGAGATCACGCACCGCCGAGACCTCCGTCTCCGGTATCTCGAGCAGGAGCTCGTCGTGCACCTGCAGCACGAGGCGGGCGCCACGTCCCTCCTCGCGCAGCCGGCGGTGGATCGCCACCATCGCAACCTTGATGATGTCGGCGTTCGAGCCCTGCATGACGAAGTTGACGGCGACGCGCTCGCCGAAGCCACGCGTCTGACGGTTCGACGCACGCAGCTCGGGCACGGGGCGCCGACGTCCGAGCAGGCTCGTCGCGAAGCCGTCCTCCGAAGCCTGCGTGATCGTCCTCGCGATGAACGCCTGCACCAGCGGAAAGCGGGCGAGGTAGGCGTCGATGTACTGCTGCGCCTGCTCCTTCGGGATGTCGAGGTTCTCCGAGAGCCCGAAGGCCGAGATCCCGTAGACGATCCCGAAGTTGATCATCTTCGCGACGTTTCGCTCGTCCTTCGTGAGCGTCGCCGGATCCTTGCCGAGCACCTCGGCGGCGGTCGCGGTGTGGATGTCCTCCCCCCGGAGGAAGGCCTCGCGCAGCTTCGGCTCGCCTGAGACGTGCGCGAGGATCCGGAGCTCGATCTGCGAGTAGTCGGCGGAGAGTAGGCGCTGGCCGGCCTCGGCGACGAAGGCAGAGCGGATCTCGCGGCCGAGCTCCGTGCGGATCGGGATGGCCTGCAGGTTCGGGTTCGACGTCGAGAGACGGCCCGTGGCAGCGACGGTCTGGTTCAGGGTCGTGTGCAACCGGCCGCCCTCGTCGATCAACGTCGGCAGCGGCCCGAGGTATGTGTTCAGGAGCTTCGTCAGCTCCCGCCACTCCTCGATCACGGGGACGATCTCGTGGTCGGAACGGATCGCCCGTAGCACCTTCGTGTCGGTCGAGTAGCCGGTCTTCCCCTTGCGGCCAGGGGTCAGCTGCAGCGTCTCGAAGAGGACGCGGCCGAGCTGCATCGGCGATCCGAGGACAAACTCCTCGCCCGCGAGCTCGTAGGCTCGCGCTTCCAGCTCCTCGACCCGGTCGGCGAGCCGCGCGGTGATCTCGCCCATCCGGTACGTGTCGATCCGGACGCCCGCGCCCTCCATCGCTCCGAGAACCGAGGTCAGCGGGAGCTCGACCTCACGGTAGAGCCGGTCGGAGCCGCGCTCGGCCACGCGCTCGCGCAACGTCGGCGCGAGCCGCGAGACCGCCTCGGCGTGGCGCACAAGAGCCGCGGTCTCCTCTTCCGCGGCGGGCTCCGGCACGAGCTCGAGCCCGTACTCCGCGGCGAGATCGTCCAAGACGTACTCGGCGCGACCCGGGTCGATCAGATATGCCGCGACCATCGTGTCGTCGGCAACCGGAGCCGGGAGTTTCAGTTGCTTCGCGTCGTGCGTCGCGACGTCGGCGTCGCGTAACGCCGCGACGAGCTCGTCACGGGCAGCAAGCGCGACCACCACGGTTCCGTCCCCGCTCGCCAGCCCTGCCCGCTCCCCGTCCCAGGCGACCGACACTCCTCCCGAAGCGCGGGACAGCGTGCCTTCGCGCCAGGCGACAGTCTCCGACTCGACCTGCGGCCGCCCGGCAGCCGGCAGCGCCTCGTCGAGGGTCTCGATTCGCCCGAGCAGCGCCCGAAACTCGAAGCGGCGAAAGATCTCCTTCAGCTGCGAGCGGTCGGGCGGACGCGAGACGAGGCCGTCGGGATCGACATCGAGCTCGAGGTCGCGGCGCATCGTCGCGAGGACCTTGGAAGCCCGGGCCTGGTCGGCGTGCTCGGAGATCGAGCGCGATCGCGCGGGCGAGAGCTCGCCGGCGTGCTCGATCACGTCGTCGAGCGAGCCGTACTGCGCGATCAGCTGACCCGCCGTCTTGTCGCCGATCCCGGGGATCCCCGGGATGTTGTCGCTCGTGTCGCCCTTGAGCCCGATGAAGTCGGGAACCTGATCCGGCCCGACCCCGTAGCGCGCTTCGACGCGCTCGGGCGTGTAGACGTGCACGTCCGCGACTCCACGCGGGGTCATCATCAGGCAGACGTTCTCCGAGCACAGCTGAAACGCGTCCCGGTCGGTCGAGACAACGCAGGTCTTGACGCCAGCCTCGTCGGCGCGGGTTGCGAGAGTGGCGATCACGTCGTCCGCCTCCCAGCCCTCGAACTCCAGGTTCTGGTACCCGAAGGCCTCGACGATGGGCCGGAAATGGGGGAACT
>VAWZ01000115.1 GCA_005888365.1 Actinomycetota bacterium | reverse complement strand
CGCCACGCGCTTGCCGTCCTTGAAGGTCGTCCCCGGCTGAGGGTCGATGTCGATCCGCAGCTCGTCTGGATGCTCGGTGTCCCGCCGGCGCGAGGGCCACGGGTGGAAGTCCACGACTGCCAGATTCGCCGCCCATGCGACCTGCGCGAGCTCGGTTACGCAGAGCTCGTCGGCGTGCCGACCCGAAGGAAAGGTGACCCGAGCCGCCTCCACCCATTCGGGACGCTTCTCGGGAACACGCTTCTGGTAGATCGTCGGACGCTCGTAGAGAGCCCGCACAATGCCCTCGCCGATGGCGAGGTAGTACTCGACGAGATCGAGCTTCGTCTTACGTGCCTTGGGGAAGAGGATCTTGTCGGGGTTCGTCACCTTGACGACCCGCTCCCCAATCTCGAGCTCGACGAAGGGCGCCGCCATCCGGCGCACGCTACCGGCCTACGGCAGTCGCGGGGCCTGCGGAGCGACTTGCGGCTCGCCCGTCGCGACCGCGGGCGGAGGCGGAACGGGCGGGCCCACGATACCGCGGCGGCGACGAATCTCGAATGTGACGGCGATCGCGATCGCGACCACCGACATCACGATCGTCCAGAACCCGATCTGGCGAGCAGTCGTGTACGCGTTCTGCTCCCACTCGCCGCGGAGGATGAGATCGCCGGGATCGCGCTTCGGAATCAAGTCGACCCCGAGCGGATAGCGCGCGGTGTGCTCTGTCTCCCACGTCGAGAGTGGGAGTAGCAAGAGCGTGGTCGCGACGATCGCGGCCAGCGCGGGCAAGGCGACCGCGAAGCGCGAGCGCGTGAGCATCGCGAGGACACCGACCAGAACGACTGCAACCGAGACTCCGAGCGAGAGCAGGTAGACCTTTCCGATCGTCGCTTTCGTCGGATCGCCGAGAACGAGGGCACCCTTCTTCGTGACGTGATGGGAAGGCTTGTCCAGCTTCAGCGAGAACGCCATCAGAGCGACGAAGAAGAGGGGCGTGGCGAGGATTCCGGCGACGGCGAGCGGAGTCTTCGAGGTACCGCGTAGCCGGTTCACATCCGCCCCGCTTCGAGCACTCGTTCCAGGAACTGACGTGTCCGCTCCTCGCGCGGAGACGAGAAGATCTGTGCCGGCGGGCCCTCTTCGCGGATCACGCCCGCGTCGAGGAAGCAGACCTTGTCGGCGACTTCGCGCGCGAAGCCCATCTCGTGCGTCGCGACGATCATCGTCATGCCCTCGTCCGCCAGGCTGCGGACGAGGTCGAGCACCTCACCGATCAGCTGCGGATCGAGCGCGCTCGTGATCTCGTCGAGGAGCATGAGCGTCGGGTTCATCGCGAGGGCGCGAGCGATTGCCACCCGCTGCTGTTGTCCGCCGGAGAGGCGGTCCGGGTACTCGTCAGCCTTCTCCTCGAGGCCGATCAGCACCAGGAGCTCACGTGCGCGTGCTCGGGCCTCGGTCTTGGACAGCTTGCGGGCCCGGATCGGAGCCAACGTCACGTTCTGAAGCACAGTCATGTGCGGGAACAGGTTGTACGACTGGAACACGATGCCGATCTTCTGCCGGAGCGTGTTGACATCGACTTTCGTGCCCGTGATCTTCTGCCCGTCGACGACGATCGTCCCCGCGTCGACCCGCTCGAGGAGGTTGACGCAGCGGAGGAGCGTCGACTTTCCTGAGCCGGACGCGCCGATGATGCACACGACCTGGTGCAAGTCGACATCGAGGTCGATCCCGTGCAACACCTCGAGGTCGTCGAAGCGTTTCGTGACGCTCTGCAGCGAGACGAAATGCCCGTTGGCTTCGGCGCTTACCGTGTTCACACCAACTGCGCTCGTTCCCGCTTCTCGCGCTCCTTGATGAGGTGGTCCGTGAAGCGTGCGAGTGGAATCGTGAGGATGATGAAGAAGACCGCCGCCACGGTGAGGCCCGAGGCGTTGAAGTAGTCCGTGGAGTAGAAATTCGCCTGCGCGACCGCTTCCGTGACTCCGATGATGGTCACGAGCGCGGTGTCTTTCTGGAGGCCGATGAAGTCGTTCAGAAGCGGAGGAACGACCCGCCGGATCGCCTGCGGGAGCACCACGAAGCGAAGCGCCTGCGCGTAGTTCAACCCGAGGGAGCGCGCGGCCATGCGCTGGCTCGGATGCACGGACTCGATCCCGGCGCGGTAGACCTCGGTGACGTAGGCGGTGTAGACGATGGTCAGCGCGATCACCCCGTCTGTGAAGAGCGACCCGCTCGAGAGACCCAGGATGTTGAGAGTCGAGAACGAGAGGACCATGAAGAGGACGAGGACGAGCGGCGTGCCGCGGAAGACGTCCGTGTAGACGATCGCGATCGCGCGAAACGGGAGAGCAGCGCGACCGGGAAGCCCGCGAACGATCGCGACGAGGAGCGCGAGCACGAGCACGAGCGCCTCGGCGACGACCATCATCTTGATGTTGAACTGGAATCCGCTCCAGACCTGCGGCACCGCGCGGAGGAAGTCGAGCGGGCTGAAGAACGTGTGTAGGAGCTGCCCCACGCCCGACCTCCTCCGCGATTTCAGGACGGGGATCTTATAGGGGTAGTACCCGAACCACCTGAAGATGAGCTTTCCGATCGTCGCGTTCTTGCTCAGGGCGTTGATCGCTTTGCTGACATAGGGCTTCAGCGGGCTGTTCTTAGCCATCACGGCCCCGTAGCCTTCGTGGGTGTTGATCTGCGCGACGACGCCACCGTAGGCGCCCGGCTTCTTCTTCGCCTGCGAGACGATGATCGGCACGTCGAGGATCAGCGCCTGACACGTGCCCGCCTGAACCGCGTCGAACGCGGCGGTGGACGAGGCCGAGTAAACGTGCGGCTTCTTCGCCGGTCGCAACTTGTGCTGGATCCAGTCGAGGCCCGTCGTCGACGCCTGCGCGCACGTCTGCAGGCTCTTGAGATCGGAGATCTTCGTCGGCTTCGGCGTCCCCTTGGCGATCAGCACGCCCTGGTTCGCGCTGAAATAGGAGGAGGAGAAACTGATCACCCTCGCGCGCGCCGGCGTGATCGTCGTCTCCTCGAGCGCGAAGTCGTACGGCTTCTTCCCGCCCAACAGGATCGTGCTGAACGGCGCCCGCAGGAACTGGACGTTCGCGGCGCTGATGCCCAGCTGCTTCGCAATGTCGAGGGAGAGCGAGTGCTCGAAGCCCGTCGGGTGCTTGATGGTGTTCCCAGACGCCCGGCCGTTCCAGAATGCCGGCGCCGGGAGGTCGAACCCGACGACGAGCTTGCCCGCCTGCTTCGTCGGTGGTGCGGCTGTCTGGGCCGAGGCCGCGACGGCTGTCGTCGCGCACACGGCAAGGGCTGCCGCGGCAAGCGCGATTCGTCTCACGAGAAGTCCTCCTTTTCGCGTTGCGAAGGCGCAAATCTAGCGCGGTCGCGGCGATTCTCGCCAGCGAGCCGCGTATCGTTAGGGCGTGATCGAAGAGCCCACCGTCGACCTGACGCTCGAGCCGCTCGACGAGTTCGTCGTGATCCAGCCGATCTCGGACGAGACGGAGACGCGCTCCGGCCTGATCCTGCCGGCTTCGGCAGCGTCGGCCGCAGCCTGCCGGACGGGGATCGTGACCGCAGTGGGAAGCGAGGCAGAAGGTATCGAGCCGGGCGACAAGGTTCTCTATCCACGCGAGGCCGGCTACGACGTCCGGCTGGGCGGGATCGAAGTCAAGGTCCTGAAGCGCGAGGGGCTCATCGCCCGCATCCACGACTGAGGGTCGCGCAGGTCCTACGGAGAAGGAGGGATTCGAACCCTCGAGGCAGGGATTTTCCCCACCTAACGCCTTAGCAGGGCGCCGCCTTCAGCCACTCGGCCACTTCTCCCTGAGTCGGGGAGGATATCGGACGCTTCTCGCGGCTCCTCGACCGCACTCCGAACCCCGCTACGCTTGACGGCCTCGGAGGGGTGCCGGAGCGGCCGAACGGGGCGGTCTCGAAAACCGTTAGGCGTGCAAGCGCCTCCAGGGTTCAAATCCCTGCCCCTCCGTTGTTTTTCGAGCAACCTGCACCTGGAGCGGCACTGAAGAACCTCAATAGCCGTTCAGGGTGCCGATCCGAACACCGAGCGCCCGACCGGCGGCGCGCAAGAGACTCGCACCCTTCTTCAGCGATCGATCCGCGAGGATCGCGTCCCTGGTCGCGGCCTCGACGTTGCCGCTGTCGTTCCGAGTGAACGCGAGGCGGCTTTCGATCCCTCGCAGCGTCGCTTGGAAGCCGAGGATTGCGAGAGCTCGGGATCGCCGGGCTGCAGGCGTCGTGCCGTGGACGGTGCGGAGTCGCGCGAGCGTACGGAACAGCTCGGCCCGAAGCTTCTCCAAGTCTTTCGAGCCCTGGATCTGCACGACGCCCTGGCTCACGATCGCTTCCAGCCTGGTGTTCGCATTGTCGCCGCTCTGGGAAGACCCACAGCCGACGAGCATCGCGAGAGTGGTGAGCGCACCGGCGACGAGCACGCTCACCGACCTCGTCATCGACGAAACGTATCGATCCCTACGTCAGGCTGGCACCGAGGACACCAGTAGGCGGTTCGATTCGAGTCGCCGAGTCCCCGAGAGGCCACCGGAGCTCCGCACCGCGGGCATGGCCTTCCCGCCCTCCGATACACGGCTCTCGGCGTTCGGACACCTTCGACCGAGCTTCGCATGTGCTCCTGCGCCCACGCGATCGTTCTCGCGAGGTCGTCGTCGCTCACTTCGCCGACCCGCCACCACGGAGACACCCCGGCGTGCCAGAGCGCCTCGGCGAGCCACATGTTGCCGATCCCCGCGATGACTCTCTGATCGATCAGGGTCTCGCCGAGGAGCCGCGTCGCGTCCGAGCGGCGAACCCGGCGCGCCAGATCGTCTATCTCCGCGTCCTCCGCGAGCAGGTCCGGGCCCAGCTCTCGCAGCGGGCGCTCGTCGAGCGCCAACACGGGGCCGTTCCACAGCCTTGCCTCCGATTCGCGTCCGCGCAGCACGAGCCACGGGCGTCCGCGCATCGGTGTTCCGCGCGGCACGAGGCTCCAGCGCCCGCGCATGCGCAGGTGACTCCGCAGCACGACACCGCCGTCGAAGCGAAGCAGCAGGTGCTTGCCCACGGCTTCGACGCGCTCGAGGACGCGACCGTCCAGCACGCGCGCAACGCCCGTCACCCGGCCTCGCGGGTGCGGGCTCTCCGCGAGAATCCGCTCTCCGACGAGAGGCTGGAGCAGCGCCGCGATGCGGTGCAGTGAATCGCCCTCTGGCATCGATCAGCTTGCGAGCGCCGTGTCGAGCTCTCGCAGCGCGTTGAAGATCGCTTCCGAGAACGTCGGATACGGCTGGATCGTGTCGAGCAGGACCTCGAGCGGGATCGCGGCACGCACCGCGAGCGTGAGCTGACCGAGCCACTCTCCCGCCTCCGGGCCGATCGCGATTGCACCGACGAGAATTCGCCGCTCGCGATCGGCAGCGAGCTTGACGAGACCGTTTCGCCGAGGGCGCTCGTACGTGGAGAGACGTCCACCCGCGATCCGGTAGCTCGCGGTCACGAGACCGTCACCCTCCATCCGCCCGACGCTCCCGACCTGCGGATCGGTGAACACCGCCGCGGGAATCGCGCGGTAATCGGCGCGCACTTCCCGTCCCGCGATGTCAGCCGCCGCCACGCGTGCCTGGTACTTGCCGACGTGGGTCAGGAGCGCGACGCCCGCCGCGTCGCCGATCGCCCAAACGCCGTCCCCCGACCGCATGCGGTCGTCGACCGCTATCCCGCGCGGCGTCAGCTCGATTCCCAGCTCCTCGAGACCGAAGCCGTGCACATTCGGTCGTCGGCCGGCTGCAACGAGGATCTGCGACGCGTCGATCGGTTCGCCCGAGTCGAGCTCGACGCGAAGCTTCGGCGGCTTACCCTCGACCCGCTCGGCACGAGCACCGATTCTGACGGCGATGCCCTCCCGCTCGAATGCGGAGTGGAGAAGAGCGCCGGCGTCGGGATCGAGCTTCGGAAGCAGTCGCTCGTTCGGGTCGACGACTGTGACGAGGGAGCCCATCCGACGATAGAACTGCGCTAACTCGCACCCCACGGGCCCTCCCCCGAGCACGACGAGGCTCTCGGGGATCCGGCCGGCCCACACCGCCTCTCGGTTCGTCCAGTAGCCGGCCTTCTCGAGCCCCGGAATGGACGGGATCGCCGGCGTCGAGCCGGTCGCGATGACGAGCTTCTCGTACTCGATCCGGCGCTCGCCCACCGCGACGACGCCGGGGTCGACGACCCGAGCGTCCCCGCGGACGAGCTCCGCACGGTGGCTGCTAAGCCAGCCCGCGTGCCAGGAGTCATCGCGCCCGTCGGTGACCTGGTCGCGCCACCAGAACACCCGCTCGGGATCGAGCTCCCCGGTCACGGCCTCGGCAGCGCCCGGAGCGAGGCGAGCGGCCGCGAGAACCTCGGCCGGGCGCAGCAGCGTCTTCGTGGGCAGGCACGCGTAATACGAGCACTCGCCGCCCGCGAGCTCGCGCTCGACGACGACGATCTCAAGCTCCGCGTCGAGAGCTCGCAACGCACCGGCGAAGTGCTCGCCGCTCGATCCCGCACCGAGCACCACGACCCGACCGTTTCCGCTCACACGCCCTCCTCGACTGGGCCGAAGGAGAGACCCCTCGCGGGGTCTCTTAGGCGGAGAGGGCGGGATTTGAACCCGCGACGCACCTTTCAGCACGTACGCGATTTCCAGTCGCGCTCCTTCGGCCGCTCGGACACCTCTCCGGGCCGCTACAGCCTAGCGAGCCCGGGGCCGCACCTTGTCGGCACGGCCCCGGCACACCGCCTAGACGTTCTCGAACGCGGGCTCGGCGAGCGGCACTTCCAGCGGCTTGAGGTCGCGCCCGCGAACCACGAAGATCGAGACGAGCAGGCCCGCGAAGGCGATTGCGGCCCCGGCCCAGAAGGCGTTGACGAAACCGTCGGTCAACGCGGTGGGGGTCACCGGCCCCGTACCGACAGCGTTGGTCGTCGTCGTGACCGCGATCGTCGAGAGGATCGCGATCCCGACCGCTCCACCGATCTGCTGGGAGGTGTTGATCAAACCCGAGGCAAGACCCGCCTCCCGGGGCTTCGTGCCTGCGAGTGCTGCGATCGTGATCGGCACGAACGCAAATGGAATGGCGATCCCCAGGATCAAGAAGCCTGGGAAGAGATCGGCCCAGTAGGAGCCGCCCACCGACACCTGAGTGAAGTAGAGAAGACCAGCCGTGAGCAAGCCCATGCCCAAGATCATGGCCGGCTTCACCCCCACCCGGTTGACGGCCGCCGCCGCGACGTTCGCCCAGATCACGGCGGTGCCGGCAACGGCGAGGTATGCGATCCCGGTCTGGAGCGGCGAGTACCCGAGCACCTCCTGCATGTAGAGCGTCAGCATCAGGAACATCGAGAACAGCGCCGTTCCCATGATGAACCCCGCGATGTTCGCTGCCGTCAGCGTCTGCAGCCGGAAGATCGAGAACGGCATGAGCGGGTCGGTCTGCCGCTGCTCCCAGAGCGCGAAAGCCGCGAGGAGCAGGCCGGAGGCGACGAACGCGCCGATCGTCCTCGCCGAGCCCCAGTGCCAGGTCTGGCCCTGCGTGATCCCGAGAACGAGAAGCACGAGGCCCGAAGTGACCAGCACCGCACCCGGAAAGTCGTGGCTCTGCCCGTGCGCGTCCTTGCTCTCCGTGAGCAAGATCGGGGCCAGCACCAGCGCGACGAAACCGACCGGGACGTTGACGTAGAAGATCCACTGCCAGGAGAGGAGATCCGTGAGGATCCCGCCCATCAGCACGCCGGCGGCGGCGCCGAAGCCGCCGACCGCTCCCCAGGCGCCGAGAGCGATGTTCCGCTCGCGGCCTTCCTTGAACGTGGTCGTCAGGATAGAGAGCGCGGACGGCGTGATCGCAGCGGCGCCGAGGCCCTGGAGCGCGCGAGCGGCGATCAACGACGTCTCGCTCCAGGCGAGCCCGCAGAGCAGCGAGCCGACCGAGAAGATCACGAGACCCGTCATGAAGACGCGTTTACGACCGAGGATGTCCGCCAGTCGCCCACCCAGGAGCAGGAAGCCCCCGAAGACGAGCGCGTAGGCGCTGATGATCCACTGCAGGTTCTCCTGCGAGAAGTGCAGATCCTGCTGGATCGAAGGCAGAGCGACGTTCACGATCGCGATATCGAGGACGACCATGAACTGCACCGCGCAGAGGAGCGCGAGCGCAAACCATCTCGTACGTTCAGAGGCAACCATGGCGGTCTCCCCTCCTTCCCGTTTTCGTTCTTTCTCTCTAAGACGAAGGAGCGACCCTATACAAGACACTTGCGAATTGCAAGTTAAGACTTGGACATTGCAAGGAACTGGTGTAAACTCGCAAGCTATGGCGAAGAGCTATGCACAGTACTGCCCGCTCGCACACGCCCTCGATCTCGTCGGTGAGCGCTGGTCGCTCCTCGTCGTGAAGGAGCTCGTCCACGGTCCGCTTCGCTACTCGGATCTGCAAGAGCGGCTCGGATGTCCCACGAACATCCTCGCGGCACGGCTCAAGAGCTTCGAGCAGGAAGGGCTTGTTGCTCGTCGACGGCTCCCGCCCCCCGCCGCCTCTGCCGTCTACGAGCTCACCGAGTACGGCGCGGCGCTGCGACCCGTTCTGCACCAGCTCGCGCACTGGGGAGCCCGGTCGCTGGGACCGCCGCCGGGCGACGTCGAGGGCTGCCAGGGTTGGCTCGCCAATGCGCTCGAGCTGACGTTGCCCGAGCACGATCTCGGAGGATGCGTCGAGTTCCGAATCGACTCCGAGCGGGCGTGGGTCACCGCAGACGGAGTTCACGACACGCCTCCTTCCGAGCCCGATGCGGTCGTGTCTCTATCACCTGCTAATCGACGGCGAGATCAAGGACCTTCGGATCGACGGAGCGCGCGAGCTCGTCGAGTGGTCGAGAGCTCGGCCGTGACCGCGGTCGCGTAGCGCTTCGGCCCCGGCTACTTGCCCGCGACCGAGGAGACGTAGGCCGCGACGTCCTTGATCTGCTGCGGCGTGAGCTGGCTCTTGAACGACGGCATGATGGCTCCGCCGTTCGTCACCTGCGTGACCACCCTGTCGTACGGCGGCTTCAGCTGGTCGAGATTGGGGCCGACGGTTCCGGTCGTACCGGCATCCGCGAGCGTGTGGCAACCGCCGCACGGCTGCGAGAGGAAGATCTGCTTGCCGGCGACAGGATCCCCGTGCTGAGACGAGGTCGGCCCGGTCGTTGTCGACGTCGACGTTGTCGTGGTCGAGCTGGGCGCGGTCGTCGTCGACGTGCTCTGCGTGGGCGTCGTCTGGGTCGGCGTGCTCTGCGTCGAGGTCGTCTGTGTGGAGGTGGGCGGCGCGGCCTCGGCCGTGTTCTTCTCCCCGAGGTTTGCGAGCAGCAGTACCGCGGTGAGCTGGCAGGCGAAGAGCAGGATCGCGCCGCCGATGAACCAACCGAGGTAGCGCGACGGAAACTCGGGCTTCCAGCGCGGGATCACGAGCGCGACAGTGAGCGCGAACGCGATGAAGACCAGAGCCACGCCGAGCAGCAGCGACTGGTAGCCGGTCAACGCGAGCGGCACCCGCGGGACGCTACCACCGGCCCGCGCGCGGAAGCGAAGCTACTGCTCGAGCGGAGCCATCGTCAATCCGAAGCCCCGAAGTTGCGATCTGTAGTGCTCCGCGGGCTCTTTCAGGCCCGACCAGACCATCGCCTGACCGGTGTTGTGGATCCTGTTCGCGAGCGCCATGCCCCGGTCGTAGCTCACCCCGGGCAGGACGCTCGAGAGCGCGAATGCGACGCCCTGGAACGTGTTGTGGTCGTCGTTCAACACGACGACGTTCCATGGTCGTCCGAGACCGGTTCCGGAGCCGCCGGTCGTGCGCTCGCGGGGTGGAGACTTGGTACCGGCGGGCATGCGCGGACCGTACCAAGCTCCCGGAACGCCTTCGCTAACCTTCGCCGCTCAACGGGCGCATAGCTCAGCGGGAGAGCGCTCGCTTCACACGCGAGAGGTCCCTGGTTCGAAGGCGGGTTTGGCTCAACCGTGCGGGTGATGTGTGCCGGGGACGTCCTAAATGCTCACCGCGTGGCGCCACCGGATTCTCGCCAAACCTGGCAACATTGCTGCTGCCGTGCTCGTCTACGCCGTCGTCTCGGACGCGCTTTCGGTCACGAGCCCACTCGCGACGCCGTCAAGACTTTCGTGCGGCGCGAGGACGCCGAGTGCTTCATCGAGAAGGTCCGCGGCGACGATTGCGAGCTCGCGATCTACGTCCGGATCGAGGAGCGCGAGCTTAACGCTGGAGCCTTGCACTAGCGACCAACGCCGCTGAGGGCCGGGGTTGGCTTATAGATGCGCGCGCGCCAGAAGGCGCCTAAGAATCGGACAGAGGCGTGTCGTTTCCGCGCACCGCGGAGCCACGCGAGCGTATCGGAGCGCGACGATCCGGCTTAATGGCGGTGGAGACACATTCGATGCGCA
>VAWZ01000113.1:6120-6978 GCA_005888365.1 Actinomycetota bacterium | reverse complement strand
GCATACAACGTCGAGTTGGTTGTGCCGTCAGTCACCTGGACCGAGGGAACAGTCTGGGCGAGCGTCACCTTCGTGTAGTTGCTCTTGGACGTGTTCTGAAAGCTCGCCTTGTACGCGACGTTCTTCCCGAACGTGATCGCGCTCGGCCCCGGATCGGCCTTGAACGTGAAGGCGGGACTCCGGTTCCCAGCAGGTGCAGATCCCGCGACGTAGCCGAAGACCACCGCAGCGATGCCCGCCGCCAACGTGGCAGCGAACGCAGCACGTACCCATGAACGAGGTCGCATCCCCAGACTCCTCTCCATCTCTCCCAGTGACCCGTGCGGATCCGTGCTCACGCGACGCCGCAATGTGACATCGAATCACAGCCAGCTTGAGGAGTCAACAACGGCCGATCTTCCGCGACGTTCGGCACGGGTTTAGGATCACGGCGTGGCACTTGGACGCAACGCCAAGATCGAGCTCCTGAAGAAGGCGCCTCTGTTCGCGGGGTGCTCGAAGGCCGAGCTCCGCGAGCTCGCGCTCGTCGCAGATGAGCTCGACCTGCGCGAGGGGCGCACGCTCGTCCGCGAGGGCGGCCCCGGGCGGGAGTTCTTCGTCATTGTCGACGGAACCGTCCGCGTGAGCCGCAAAGGCAGGAAGCTCGCCGACCTCGCCCCCGGCGACTGGTTCGGGGAGATCGCGCTCCTGACCAACACGCCGCGCACCGCCACGGTGACCGCTACGTCGCCGCTTCGCGTGCTCGTGATCACGGACCGCGCCTTTCGGCGCGTCGTCGAGTGGATGCCGACGATCGCGCTCAAAGTGCTCGCCACCGTCGGCAAGCGCCTCGCGAAAGACGGGGTCAGCTAGCGACGA
>VAWZ01000113.1:0-5835 GCA_005888365.1 Actinomycetota bacterium | reverse complement strand
GCGACGAGCTTCGTCTCGCCCGCCTGCTTGTGGTCGACGCGCCCCTTGACGATGAGGACCCGGTCCTCCTCCAGGTGCTCGCGCGCTGCCGCGTACGTCGAGTTGAAGACCACGACCTCGGCGCTTCCGAGCGGGTCGTCGAGCGTTACGAACACCATCGGATCGCCGCGCTTCGTCGTCACCTGCTTGAGCCCGGAGACGAGCCCGCCGATCGTGACCACGTCGCCGTCGCGGCGGCGCTCGAGCTCGGCGAGGGTACAGTCGGTCTTCCGGCGCAGGTCGGCGCGAAGGCGCTCGAGGGGATGCTCGGAGACGTAGAGGCCGAGCGTCTCCTTCTCGAGACGAAGGAGCTCGCGCTCGTCGAACTCGGCCTCCGGGATCGCGGGATGGTGCCGTTCCCCATTCGCCTCTGGCTCCCCGAAGCCGGTGTCGAAGATCGACGCCTGTCCGGCCAGGCGATCCGCGGCCTGCTTCTGCCCGTACGCCAGCACGTGGTCCAGGACGGCGAGCATGCCCATCCGGCTCGAGCCCGCGGAGTCGAGCGCTCCGCACTTGACGAGCGACTCGAGCGCCCGCCGGTTGACGAGCTGTGGATCCACTCGCTCCGTGAACTCCCAGATCGTCGCGAACTCGCCTCCCTCGAGCCTGGTGCGCACGATCGCGTCTGCAGCAGCCTCGCCGACGTTCTTCACCGCGTTCAGCCCGAAGCGGATCTTCCCCTCCACGATCGCGAAGTCGGTCTGGGAGGAGTTGACGTCCGGCGGCAGGACCTCGATCCCCATCTCGTTGCAGGCGTTCACGTAGAACGGAACCCGGTCCTTCGTGTTCATCACCGAGGAGATCAGCGCCGCCATGTACTCGTGCGGATGGTTCGCCTTGAGCCAGGCCGTGCGATAGGCGATGAGCGCGTAGCAGGCCGCGTGCGCCTTGTTGAAGGAGTAGTCCTGCGAGGACTCCATGTCCTTCCAGAGCTGCTGCCCGACGGCCGCGGACACCCCGTTCTCGGCGCAGCCGGACAGGAACTCGTCCTTGAGCGACGCCATCAGGGAATGGATCTTCTTCCCGATCGCCTTCCGCAAAGTCTCCGCCTTCGCGGGCGAGAAGCCGGCAAGCTGCTTCGCGATCTCCATGTACTGCTCCTGGTAGATGCAGATCGCGTAGGTCGAGCTCGTCAGCGCCTCGAGCCGAGGGTCGAGGAACGTCACCTGCTCCCGCCCGTTCTTGCGTGCCGCGTACGTCGGGATATAGGACATCGGGCCCGGCCGGTAGAGAGCGACGAGCGCGATCAGGTCCTCGAACTCGGTCGGCTTCACGAGGCGGAGCGCCTCGCGCATCCCCGAGGACTCGAACTGGAAGACGCCGGTGGACTCGCCGCGCGCGAGCATCTCGTACGTCTTCGTGTCGTCGAGTGGGATCGAGCCGATGTCGAGACCGCCGCAGAGCTCGACGGTCTTGTCGATCACGTCGAGGTTCCGCAGGCCCAGAAAGTCCACCTTCAGGAGGCCGAGGTCGACGACGTCCCACATCCCGAGCTGGGTGACGACCTCCTGATCCGATCCCTTCTGCTGGAGCGGAACGACCTCGATCAGCGGCTGCGCGCCGATGACGACACCTGCGGCATGGATCGAGTCGGCTCGCGTCAGCCCTTCGAGCGGCTTCGCGAGATCCACGATCTCCTTTGCGACTTCGTCCGAGTCGACCGCCTGACGGAGCTCCGCTCCCGACCGGAGCGAGTGCTCGAGAGTCTGCCCCGGTCCTTCGGGGACGAGCTTCGCGATGCGATCGACGACGCCGTACGGGATGTCGAGCACGCGGCCGGCGTCGCGGATCGCCGCGCGTGCCGCCATGGTCGAGAAGGTGATGATCTGTGCGACGCGATCGCGTCCGTACTTCTCGGCGACGTAGTTGATGACGCGGTCGCGACCGGCGACGGAGAAGTCGATGTCCATGTCCGGGAGGTCCTTGCGCGCCGGATTCAGGAAGCGCTCGAAGAGGAGTCCGTAGCGGATCGGGTCGACATCGGTGATCTCCAGGCAGTAGGCGGCCAGCGAGCCGGCCGAGGAGCCGCGCCCGGGCCCCACGCTCACGCCGTTCGACTTCGCGAAGCGGATGAAGTCCCAGACGATGAGGAAGTAGTCCGCGAAGCCCATCTCGCGGATCGTCTTGAGCTCGAAGCGGAGCCGGTCGGTGAGCTCCGGAGTCGTCTTGCCGTAGCGCCTGACGAGCCCCCTCTCGCACAGCTCGACCAGGTAGTCGAACGCGTCGCGACCCTCGGGCACCGGAAACGTGGGAAGCAGGATCCGCCCGAGCTCGAGCTCGACGTTGCAGCGGTCGGCGATCTCGAGCGTCCGAGCGAGGGCATGCTCGAGCTCCGGGAAGTCACGCCCCATCTCCTCCGGGGTCTTGAAGTAGAACTCGTTGGTGTCGAAGCGCCAGTGGTCCGGGTTCTTGAGCGTGTCGCCGGACTGGATGCAGAGCAGGGCCTCGTGCGAATAGGCGTCGCCGGCATCGAGGTAGTGGACGTCACCTGTGGCGACGAGCGGTAGCCCGGTCTCCTCGGCGAGCGCGATCAACGCGGGGTTGACCCGCTCCTGCTCCGACACGCCCGCGTTCTGGATCTCGACGTAGGTGGAGTCGCGTCCGAAGATCTGCGCGAGTCGATCGAGGTCGCTTCGCGCGTCCTTCGGCCGCCCTTCCGCAAGGGCACGCGAGACCCGTCCCGAGAGGCATCCGGAGAGTGCGACGAGCCCTTTCGAGTACCGCTCGAGCAGCTCCCAGTCGACTCGCGGCTTGTAGTAGTAGCCCTCGAGGTAGCCGAGCGAGCACAGCTTGATCAGGTTCGCGTGCCCCTCGTTCGACTCGGCGAGCAGAGTGAGGTGCGCGTAGCCCTTCGACTGTACGAGACGGTCGTCCGCGACATACGCCTCGCACCCGATGAGCGGCTTGACGCCCCGCTTCCGTGCCTCTCGATAGAGCTCCACCATCCCCGCGAGCGAGCCGTGATCGGTGAGGGCGACAGCGGGCATCTCGAGGCGCTCGGCTTTCTCCACCAGCGCCGGGATCCGACACGCGCCGTCGAGGATCGAATACTCCGAGTGGACATGGAGATGGACGAACGCCGAGCTCACAGGTCGCGCATCCTAGTGTCCGGTCCTGACGAGTTGACTCTTGTCATCCAGGCCTCTCACTCCTCCGAGGGGGAGTTTCTCAATGCCGAGACGCGTGCTGCCGATACGACCCGCATGAACCGCATCGAGACCGCGGCCGACGCCCTTCGCGATCGCGCGCTCCTGCTCGCTGCCGAGCTCGCCGTCGACCCGGGCACGTGGTACCTGCGCATGCTCGAGGAGAGCCAGAAGGAAGGCGATCCTCCGGATCTCGGCGCGCTCGTCCGCGCGTACTGGGAGCTGCAACAGGTGACCGGCCGCGCCGACCTCCGTGACGAATGGCGTCGGCTCGCCGACGCGCTCTGGCAGGGCGACGCGGCCTAGCAACTGCGCGCTTTCGTCCGCAACGTGCGGGGACAAGCGGGCACACTCCCCGGCGTGCGTCCCCCGACCTGGATCGAGCACGGGCGGCTCCTCGCCGGCCGGCACCCGTGCGCGTGGAGCCCCGACTACGCCGAAGCGGAGGTGAGCGGCCTGCTCGGGCAAGGGGTCACGCTCTTCCTCGACCTCACACAGCCGAACGAGCTCGTGCCGTACGACGGGCTCGTGCCGGCGAGCGCGCGGCACGTCCGTCTGCCCGTGCAGGACTTCACGGTTCCGAGCGAGGCGCAGATCCTCACGGCCCTCGACACGATCGACGCCGAGCTCGGCACCGGCGGCGTCGTCTACGTCCACTGCTGGGCAGGGTGTGGGCGCACGGGGGTAGTGGTCGGGTGCTGGCTCGTACGCCACGGGGCGGAGCCGAAGGAGGCGCTCGAGCGGATTGCGCGGATACGCGGGCTCGGGTGTCCGCAGACGCTCGAGCAGCGTCTCGCCGTGCTCGGCTGGCAAGCGGGTCGCTAGAGCGCGCTCGCTCGGGGTAGTCCCTCTCCCGGGTGAGCGAGGAGAGCTGACGTCGCTCCGATAGGCCCTCGTGAGCATGTCGACCTCCCTCGTGGATTCTGCGCCGCTGGCGTCCAGCGGACGTGGGACGACTGAGCCGATGGGTGACGACAGCTCCTGCGGCGATCGACGGATCCCGACCAGGAGCCCTCGTGCACCCGACGCTAGGTAGCGAACCGAGCGACGGCACGTCGGTCCACCAGATCGTCGAGGACCTCCTCGGCGAGCGTATCGAGGCGCTCGCAGCCTGGATCCAGGAGCTCGACGCCCAGGTGCGCTCGAGCACGGTCGCCGGGGACGAGAAGACGCTCAAGGAGCTCCGGCGCGCGCTCGAGGCCTGGTCGAAGCGGGATCCGAAGTTCGAGGAGCGTCTCACGGATCGCATCGATGTTCTCGCCGACCGGCTCGCGACGCTCTCCTCGGCGGTGAACACGACTGCCGCGGCGCACGCCGGCTCGGACGGTGAGATCGCGATTCTGCGCCGGGAGCTCGAGCAGGAGAGGACGAGATTCGAGAGCGCCCTTCGAGACCTCCGGCCGAGCTCCGACACAGCCGCCGTCGAGGAGCTTCGCCGCGCCGTTGCCGAGCTCTCGGCAGAGCGCCCTTCGAGGACGGCAGACAAGGGCGTCGCCGGCATGCAGGAGAAAGTCGACAACCTCGGAGAACGGTTGGACACGCTCGCGAAAACCGTCGCGACGACGGCCGCAGGCCTCGCAGGCCGTGAGGGCGAGCTCGCGAGCCTCCGCCGCGCGTTCGACGAGGAGAGCTCGCGAATCGAGCACCTGGTCGCCAGCCTTCGCCACGAGACGAACCGGAGCGACGTCGGCGACCTCGAAGCCAACCTCACCACTCTGGGCCAGAAGCTCGCAGCCGCGACCATCGAGCTCGCCGAGCGCGAGCGGGGCACGGTGGCCCTGCAGGGTCGAGTCGAGCGCGAGGCGGCAAAGCTGGACGCGGTCTCCGCGGACTTGCGCGGCTCGATCGACGCGCTCAGCGTGAAGCTCGTGGCGCTCGACGAGCGCGACGACACCGAAGCTCTCGCAACGCTCGACTCACGGGTTGCACAGCTCACAGAGCGTCTTGGGACGCTCGGGTCGCGCGTCGACTCGGTCGCGCAGACTCTCGACGGCGCCTCCTCGGACATCTCCGCCAAGGAGCACGAGCTCGCTGCCTTGCAACGCCACCTCGGAGAGACGAGCGCGCGCTTCGACGCGGCTCTCGGCGAGGTCCGGGAAGCGCTCGCCGCGCTTCCGGAGGCCGCGTCGGTCGCAGAGCTCGACCATCGGATCGGGCCGCTGGCCGTGCAAGTGGATGCGCTCGCGAGTCGGCTCGAGGAGGCGGAGACAGCCGCGTCCGAGCGCCTCGCGCGTGAGACGGCCCGCACATCCGAGGTCGAGCGCGTGCTCGCCGACGCCCAAGGCCGCCTGACCGCGATCGAGCAGGCCCGCGAGACCGTGGCGGCCGAGATCACCAAAGCGTCAGAAGCCTGGAGCGAGGAGCAGACCTGGGTCCGCGAGCAGCTCGACGCGCTCGTACACGCCGTCTCGGAGACGCCGACGAAGAGCGACGTCGAGACGCCGCTGGCAGAGGTCTCGGCCCGCCTCCAGGAGCTCGAGAGCGCACGGACGAGCTTGACTGCCGAGGTCGCTCGTGCCCGTGAGGCGTCGACGGCCGAGTCCAAGGCGCTCGCGGCGCAACTCGCGGAGGTCGCTGAGCGAGAGTCGCCGGTTCCGCCGTCGGAGGACATGGAGCTCAAGCGGCTGCTCGTCGCGTTCGCCGACCGCAT
>VAWZ01000171.1 GCA_005888365.1 Actinomycetota bacterium | reverse complement strand
GCCGGCGACGAACGTCTGCGCGCTGAAGAGCCCGATCAGGACACGTAGCGAGGAGTCGCGGCCGATAGCCCGGAAGCCTGCCGCCGCCTCAGCGACGATCGTGCCAGCCTCGAGCTCCGGCTTGCGTTCGGCGGGCGGGACCCGCAGGCGCACGACGAACATCGCCGCAACGGCCACGAGCGCGGCGTTCAGCGTGAACACGACTCCGGTCGAGGCGAGCGACAGGACGAGCCCCGCGAGCATCGGCCCGACGAAGATCGCGAGGCTCTCGATCGTGCTCGCGACTGCGTTGGCGGCGGTGAGCTCGCTCGGCGTCCGAGCGAGGGACGGAGTCAGCGCTGCTTGCGTCGAGCGGAACGGCACGGTCGCGATTGCCGCTGCGACGGCGAGCGCGTAGACGGCCGCGGGCGGGGCGTCGAGGAAGACGCACGCTGCCGCGGCGACCATGAGGGCCACCCGAGCGAGCGTCGAAGCCAGAAGGACGAGCTGGCGTGGATAGCGGTCGGCGAGCAGGCCTGCGAACGGCGCCAGGAGCGCCGCCGGAATGAGCCGCAGCGCGAAGACGAGTCCGACCGCGCCCTTGCCGCCGACGTCGTACGCGTAGACGGACACGCCGATGAGGTACGCCCAGTGTCCGACGATCGAGCACGCCCAGGCGAGCTCCAATCGGCGCAGGCTTTGATTCGCGAACACAGACGCAAAAGCGGCCTTGGACTCCGCGACGCGCTTTCCCAGCCCCCGCACCGCGAGAGCATCTCACCTCGTCTTGTCAAATTGAAGTGAGGTAGGGAAGATTCGGACTGCGTCACCCGTCTTGTTAAGCAGATATCGCGCTGCGAGCGTGCGAAAGGAGGAGCAAGAGGATGTCCGACGAGACGATCCGCACCGACGAGGAGGAGGTCGAGGCTCACGGGTTTGACGGGCCTCGCGGTTTTGACGGGGCCGAGGGCTTCGATGCGAAGAGCGACGAAGACTCGGAGGTCGAGGCTCACGGGTTTGACGGGCCTCGCGGTTTTGACGGGGCCGAGGGCTACGAGGCGGCGAAGGACGACGAGCCCGACGTCGAGGCTCACGCGTTCGAAGGGCCTCGCGGATTCGAAGGCTACGAAGGGTACGAGAAGCCGGCCGACAAGTAGCGCGGCTGGGCAGGTCAGGTTTTTCCGGGCCTGGGCGGTGGGGGAGCCGCCCAGGCCCTTTCCCTGTCTAGAGCTGTTCCCTCCTAGAGCTGGGGCGGTGCGCCCAGCGTCTCGGCGAGGTTGCGCAGAAGCTCGAGGAGAAGCTCGAGGCCGGCCTCGCGTCGACGATCTTCGAGCGCGTTCACCGAGGCGGCCAGTCGGGCGACGACCGAGAGTTCGCCCTCGCCGCCGTCCAGGATTCGCTCGGCTGCGCGGGCTCGGAGCAGGAGGTCGACGGCAATCGCCGCCTGGTTCGCGAACAGGCCGAGCAGCTCCATTTCCTGCAGGCTGAAGAGCGAGCGCTCGGGGCGGTCGAGCACCTCGAGGACGCCCAGAGCTCGCTCGTCGAAGAGGAGCGGCGCGGCCATGAGACCGCTCGGCACGTAGCCCGTGTCCTCGGCGACGTCGCTCGCGAAGCGCGGGTCCTTGTCCACGTCCTCGATGACGAGCGGGGTTCGCGTCGCGAGAACCCAGCCCGCGATGCCCGTGCCAGCAGGGAAGCGCATGCCGACGAGTGTCTCCTCCCCCTCGCCGACGACGGCTGCGAAGACGAGCTCCTCCGCTTCCTCGTCGAGAAGCAGGATCGACGAAGCCTTGGCGCCGAAGATCGACCGCGCAACCTCCACGATCGCGCCGAGCAGAGCCCGGAATGCTTCCTCGGACCCGGTCACTCCAGCTGCGACTGCGGCCCGGAGGTCGTCGTTGTCCGTCACGTTCCACCCCCCACGTTCGTTGCCGTCAGGTAGAGCACGCTCTTGAGCTGGAACGGTGTCAGCTCCGGGTGCTTGGCGAGGACGAGCGCACAGATGCCGGCGAGGTGCGGCGTTGCGAAGCTGTTTCCCGACACCGCAGCCGACCGTCCTCCGAGCCATGCGACCTCGACGTTCACGCCCCGTCCGAAGAACTCGACGGGCGGGCTCGGGTTGTAGAAGAAGGTGAACGGGTCGGGCTCCTCGTGGCTCCCGACCGAGATGACCGAGGAGAAACGCCACGGGTAGCTCTCGACCGGCATGTTGTGTGCCGAAGCGACCAGAACCGTGCGACGGAAGTACGCGCTGTCGGCGAGCTCGTGGAGCACTGCCGCGAACGGCTT
>VAWZ01000108.1:19023-22132 GCA_005888365.1 Actinomycetota bacterium | reverse complement strand
CTGCGCACCTCCCGCTCCAGGCGCCGCTCCACTGCCCGCCGCTCGGCGGCAGCCCGCCGCTCGCGCCGTACCAGCCGCCCCGACTGCTTCAGCTGGCTGGTAATCGCCGGCCGCGCGAAATAGCGACCGAGCGTCGTGTGCGCCACCCCGTAGTCGGCAGCGAGCTCGCGCAAGGTCGCGCCCGCCGCCCGCCGCTGCACTAACTCAGCATCAGGAACCAGCCGGCGCAAGCGACGATACCGCTTCACCCGCCCATTCTAGCCGTGCTCTTAACGCACCAGTGAACGCACCAGAGAAACTGCCGTGAGTCAGCCCGCGTCGTCCTATTTCCGCTTACTTAAGCCGTTCTGCAGTTCCGCGACGGCCAGGACAGTAGCCCACAGTAAGGCGACATGGGAGGCGGTGAACGCCAGCTCCGCTCTGCACGAGCTCTCCCGCAAACGCCCGCATCTCGCGCGTTCCTTGACAACTCGGAGCATGGCCTCCGACTCACGCGATTGAGCCGGCTACTGCAGGTGCGCGTTCCTTGACAACTCGGAGCATGGCCTCCGACTCACGCGATTGAGCCGGCTACTGCAGGTTCCTCCCACTAGACTGATGGCGCCGGGATAGAACGTGCCCAGCATGAGCTCCGGAAGGTTCGACCTGGAGGGACGCACTGCTCTGGTGACGGGGGCAGCGCGTGGCCTTGGTCGCGCGATCGCGCTCGCCCTAGCCGAGGCCGGGGCCGACGTTGCACTCGGGCTTCGCGACAGATTTCGCGACGAAGGGCTTGCAGACGAGGTCCGCGCGCTCGGCCGTCGCGTGTTACCGCTGCAGATGGATGTCGCCCGACTCGACGAGGTCGACACGGCCATCGTGACGACCGTGGACCAGCTCGGGTCGCTTGACCTCCTCGTCAACAATGCCGGCGGAGGGGTCGGTGACATACCCGCCGAGGCGGTGTCTGTTGCGGATTTCGATTACACGGTCGACGTCAATCTCAAGGGCACCTTCTTCACGTGCAGCGCAGCCTTCGCGCCGATGCGGGAGCGCGGCTTCGGTCGCATCGTCAACCTCTCTTCTCAGGCGGCGCTCATAGCGCTGCCCGGCGAGTCGGTCTACTGCTTGGCGAAGGCGGCCGTATCGCATCTCACTCGCTGCCTCGCCATCGAATGGGGTCAGTACGGCATCGCCGTCAACGCGGTCGCGCCGACGTTCATCCGCACGCCGGGGACGGAGCCGGCGCTCTCGGACCCTGAGTTCCGCGCCGACGTAGAGGAGCGCATCGCGGCGCTGCACCGGATCGGCGAGCCGGACGAGGTCGCCGGCGCGGTCGTCTTTCTCTGCTCGCCGGCCGCCTCGCTGATCACGGGCGAAACGCTCGTGATCGATGGCGGCTGGACCGTTAGGTAGAAAAGCGGTCCGCCCTTCCGCGTAGTCTCGCTAGCTCCCCTCGCCTCATCGGAGCAGCACTGGAATCGAATTGACCGCGTCGGTCACATCGTCGGGACGTACGAAGGTGCCACGATGAAGAAGAGCGTAGCTGGACGGCCCGAGAAGCTCTGGTAGCGGTGCGGCACATCCTCGGGGATGTACATCCCGTCCTCCGGGCGGAGCTCGAACCAGCTCTGACCATCGCTCTCGGGCATGCGGATACCTGCCTCGCCCTCGAGCATGAACACGCACTCGTCGCCAGGGTGAGTCTGAATGTCGGAGCGCTGACCCGGACGGAGATGAATCGTTCCAATCGTGACCCGCTCCGTGGAGACCCGGATGCCGACGAGTACCCGTTCGTTGCCTTCCAGCCTCCAGAGGACGTCGCGCTCTCCCACGACCTCCATCGTCGCGGCGGCTCGAGCCGTCTCGCGGTCAGTCGGCCAGCGACCGAGCCACTGTTCGGGCGCGGTCTTGTGCTCAGTGAGGAGCGGCTTCGTCCGCGCGTACGCCTGCGTGTTCCCGCTCAACGGCCCCGGTGCGATGAACTCGAGGATCCTGGCCGGTTCCTCGCCTCGGGTGAAGCCGTGATGCCAGGTGTCGGCACGGAAGAAGACGGCCTCTCCTGTGCTGGCGACGTGCACCTCACCCGTTTCCGGATTACTCATCACGAGCTCGCCGCCCAGCACGTAGTACAGCTCGTCGGCATCGAAGACCGTCCGGAAGTCGCTTGAGTGCGTGAACCCGCCTCCCGGGGGCATGGTGAAGACCATGAGATGGATCTTCTCGTTGGAGACGTAGATGGCATCTGCAACCTCTCCGGATTCGTCGTCTCCCCAGAGCTGGAGCGCAACCTGCTCACGGCGAATGAGAGTCGGCACATCGAAGGTGGGGCGAACTGGCCTGTAACTCACTCGTGCCTCCTTCGGACTGACTAGATCGCGAGCCCGGTCGAGGGATCGAAGAAGTAGAGCTGACGAGGATCGATCAAGAATCGGACCTTTTCTCCGACTGCAAATGCTGCGGGCTCCACCCGCGCCACGCCTTCCCCGGCAACGGCGAGCTTGCCGGCGGCGAGCTCGATCTCTTCCCCTGTTGCTGGGCCAGACACCGCTGCCTCGGTGTGGACCCGAGGTGCGTCGATCGTGAAATGCACGATCGCATCGGAGCCGAGCGCCTCAACCAGGTTTACTTCGCCGACGAGGGACGAGTTGTCTTCGCCCGAAGGGGTCTTGAGGTGCTCCGGGCGGATGCCGACGACGACACGATCGTAGCGTTCGAGTCGAGGGCGTTCTTCGAAGACCGCGGTTGGAAGCGCGATCGTTTGGCCCCCGAGATGAAGCTGATCCTCCGACAGGTGACCCTCATAGAGGTTCATCGCAGGAGAACCGATGAACTCTGCGACGAAGAGGTTGAGCGGCGCATCGTAGACCGCTTGGGGCGTGTCGAGCTGCTGGAGGACGCCGCCGCGCATGATTGCGATCCGGTCGCCCAGGGTCATCGCTTCGGTCTGGTCGTGCGTGACGAAGAGCGTCGCAACCCCAAGGTGACGCTGGAGCCGTGAGATCTCCGCCCGCATCTGCACACGCAACTTGGCGTCGAGGTTGGAGAGCGGCTCATCCATCAGGAACAGCGCCGGCTCGCGCACGATGGCACGCCCCATGGCTACCCGTTGTCGCTGGCCGCCGGAGAG